>JBOHSI010000057.1:0-6934 GCA_050733055.1 Gemmatimonadales bacterium | reverse complement strand
CCCCCCGCCCCCCGCTGTCCTGCGCCGCGGCCCGCTTGACCGCCTCGATGAGCTGCGGCCGGACCGTCCAGCTGTCGCGCCTGCCGCGCTCGATTGAGTTCTTCCCCATGCGGTAAGCGTTGTACAGCACCGTTTCGCGGTAGCGCGACGCGAAGTCCAGCACGGCCCGGTTCATGGTGATCGAATAGTCGATCGACTGGCGGAAATGCCAGCGCTGCGGCTCGATCGGGTACGCGAGGTCGCCCCTGGGCAACGCCTTGTCGGGGATGAAGGGGATGTCGAGCGGCGTCGGGTGGCCGATCGTCTCGGTCAGGAGCCCGATCATGTTGTGGAAGTAGGCGGTGGTGCGCAGCCCGCCGTTCCACCAGGTGGAATAGCTCGCCCCCGAGCGCATAGTCGCGCCCGGTTTTCCCTCGGCGACGAGGCGCGAGTGCATTGCCGCCCCCACCAGCTCCACGCCGAGCGGGATCAGCGGGTCGTAGTGGTAGTTGAAGGGATCCCGGAACGGCGGCGCGAACAGCACGGTCCCCGGGGGCCCCGTCTGGTGGTGGTTGTACACGATCTGGGGGAACCACTCGCGGAACATGACCCGAACCATGTTCTCGGTTTCCGGCTGCGTCACCATGTAGAAGTCGCGGTTGTTGTCGTGCCCGATGTATTTCTGGTACAGCCGGGGGATGTTCGACGTCGACCGCTGCAGGGTGTCGAGCTCCCGCATGTACCACGAGGACACGAGCTCCATGCCGTCGGGATTGGCGGGCACCGCGAGCAGGATCACGTCGTTGAGAATGCGCCGAGTCTCGGGATCGTTTCCGCTGACCAGCTGATGGACGAGCTCCATCAACTGATGCGCGCCCAGGACCTCGGTGGCATGCAGGCCGCCGTCGATCCACACGACCGCCTTGCCTTCGGCGGCGAGCGCGCGCGCCTGGGCGTCGGTCAGCTGCTCGGCGAGCGCCAGGCGGCGGGCGATGTCCTGGTAACGGGCGAGGCGCCGGTGGTTCTGCTGCGCGGTAATGATCGCCATGAGCTGGGGCCGACCTTCGGCGGTCTTCCCGATTTCCCGCAGCACCATCCGCGGCGACTCCCGCGCGAGCGTGCGCCAGTACGCCTCGAGCTGCGTGTAGGTGGCGAGGCGGTAATCGGCCCCGATGTCGAAGCCGAGAGCCTCCCTCGGCGCCGTCACCTGACGCTGCGCCGCCGCCGGGGCGAGCACCGCGACCGAGACCATCAGCGCGCAGGCCGTCGTGTGCATCTGCAGGGCTCCTCTCATGATCAGGGCTGCGCGATCCCGCAAGAGCCGTCGGCGCGACGAGTCGTCGGATAGGCGATGCCGAGCTGCTCCAGGTACGTCGCGTACTTCCTGGGATCGTAGTAGTACTTGCGCATCAGCGGTCGATACTTCTCCATGATCCCGGCGTTGAGCTCGATCGCGGGCCGGTCCTCCGGTCGAATCAGCGGCCGGTACTGCACCGTCTTTGTTTGGACGTCGCGGAAGTAGTCCCACGCTTGCCGCACGAGCTCGGGGCGGAGCAGGAGGTCCAGCATCGTCAGCGCCAGCACCTTGGCGCCCGCGCTCACCCCCTGGTGCGCGATCGGCGTCGCCATGGCGATGGCGTTGGACCAGTTGTGGCCGGGCAACCCGGGGATGTTCGAGGGATAGCGTAGGACCACCGTGGGGACGTTCCACGAGATGTCGCCGATGTCGTCCGACCCACCGCCGCGGCGGTGCTCGTCCCGCGGCGGGCCATGGAGCGTGTCGAGCCGCACCGCCAGCCCGCTGTCGGGCGAGCCGACCTCCTGCTGGACTGCCCGGGCGAGCGCCTGGTCCGCGTCGCTCCATTGGGGCAGCCCCACCTGCTTGATGTTCTCCGTCATCGCCTCCGCGACCACCCTGTTGAAGTGGCCCGGCCAGGCCGAGCCGAGGATGCGCTGCGACGCGAGCGCGGTCCCGGTCATCATCGCGGCGGCCCGCGCCATGGTGTCGCCCACCGCGAAGAGCTCTTGGATGCGCGCATAGTCGAGCTCCCGGAAGTAGTACCACACGGACGCGGTGGACGGCACCACGTTCGGCTGATCGCCGCCGTCGGGGATCACGTAGTGAAAGCGCTGCTGCAGGCGCAGGTGTTCGCGGCGGAAGTTCCAGGCGATGTTCATCAGCTCCACGGCGTCGAGCGAGCTGCGCCCGCGCCACGGCGCCCCCGCCGAGTGCGCGCTCCGCCCCTGGAAGGTATACAGCACGGACACGAGTCCTGTGCCGTCCGGCTGGCCCCAGGACGTGCTGAGGTTGGACCCGACGTGCGAGAACAGCACGATGTCGACGTCCTGGAACAGCCCCTCGCGCACGTAGTGTGCCTTCGTGCCGAGCTGCTCTTCGGCCACGCCGGGCCACAGGCGGATCGTTCCTGGAAGATGCTCGCGCTCCATGAGCTGCTTCACGGCGAGCGCGGCCGCGATGTTGACCGCCTGGCCGGAGTTGTGGCCCTCGCCGTGGCCGGGCGCTCCCTCGACGAGGGGTGCGCGGCAGGCCACTCCGGGTTGCTGCGACGCTTGCGGGATGTCGTCGATGTCGGAGCCGAGCGAGATGACCGGCTTGCCGGAGCCCCACGTGCCCAGCCACGCCGTGGGGATCCCGGCGACCCCTTCCTGGACGGTGAACCCCTGCTGCCGGAGCAGCCGCACGAGGTAGCGCGAAGTCTCAAACTCCTGGAAACCGAGCTCGGCGAAGCTGAAGATTTGGTCGTTGATCTGTCGCGCGAGCCGGTTCTGGGCCTCGACCTCCCGCACCGCGTCACGCTTCAGGGACTCGAGGCGGGAAGGTTGCTGTGCCAGCGCCGTCGTGCCGGGCAGCGCGAGGAGCGGCAGGAGTCGCAGTGACGGCGTGCAGGGCGGGTATCTGCGCATGGGGTGCAGGTAAGCTATGCGCCCACGGTGGTCGTGCCAGCATCGCGCTGACCCGCACCGCCAGCGCGCGCCGCGTGCGCTAGTCTGCTCGCGCCGCCGCCGCGAACCGCCGCAGGATCTCTCCGGCAGGCTCGACGCTCGTGATGCCGCTCACACTCTTGCCCGCCTGCCAGTAGTCCTTGGACGATGTCCCGGCGAGCGAGCCGCGCTTGAGGCGCCACGCGGAGTTGAGGGCGTACAGGGTGCGCATGACGTGCTTGGTCCGGCGCCCGCGCAGCAGCCAGCGGGCGATGGGCCCGGCCCTGGTGCCGACGCGCTCGACGTAGGGCGTCCTGATCACCGCGAGCGGGACGCCGGTGACGCGCTCGGTGAGCACGATGTCCTCCTCATCCGCCTCGATGATCGCCCGCTTATAGTCCGGGTGCGCGGCGCACTCGGTCGTGGCGATGAAGCGCGTGCCCAGCTGCGCCCCGGCGTACCCCAGGCGCAGCGCCGCGACGAACGCCGCCGCGTCGCCGAGCCCGCCGGCGCACACCAGCGGCACGCCCAAGTCGCCGAGTTCGTCGATCAGCTGCTCGTCGCTCTTCGGGCCCGCGTGCCCGCCGGCCCGGTTGTTGACCGCGATCAGTCCCCGCACGCCCGCCTCGAGCGCCTTCAGCGCCCACTTGCGCTCGGTGACGTCGTGATAGACGACGCCGCCGACCTGGCCCACGCGCTCCACGACCCAGCGCGGCTTGCCGAGGGACGTGATGAAGAACCGCACGCCTTCTTCCAGGGCGATGTCGACCCAGCGCTTCATGCGGTCGAGGTAGAGCTTCGAGGACTGCTCGATGAGCACGTTCATCCCGACGGGCTTGTCCGTGACGCGCCGGATCAATCGGAAGCCGTCGCGCAGGTCGTGGCGGTGGACGTAGATCATCGAGAGCGGCTGGGCGATCCCGATGCCGCCCGCCGCCGATACCGCCGCCACGAGCTCCGGGTTCGAGCACGGGTACATCGCGCCGCCGATGAGCGGCACCGCGACGCCCGCGTTGCGGGCGAGCGCGGTGTCGAGGGACGTCACCGCGACGGCACCGGCCCGATGCGCCAGCGCACCGTCGCGCGAGCGACGACGTCGCCGCCCGCGTCCGAGATCACCGCCTGGAAATCGTGCTCCGCCTCGGTCGTGCCGTCCGGCAGGGTACAACGCGCTTCGGCCGTCAGCGGGCCACGCGCCTTCTTGAGGTAGGTGAGGGAGAGGCCGACGGGGATGCCGCGGAGGCCCGACGGCAGCCCCGTGAGCATGGCGAGTGCGCTCGTCACCTCGCCGAGGTTCGCGAGCGCCACCGCGTGCACCGAGTTCAGGTGATTGCGCACGCGGCGCCGATCGGCCATCCGGATCCTCGCGTAGCCGGGGCGCAGCTCGAGGACGCGCGGGCGGATCGTGCCGGTGTACGGGACCATCCGTCCCAGCATCCACCCGAACAATCGCTTCCCGCCGGGCAGCGGGGCGAGTCGCGCCCACAGTCTGCGCAGCCGGTCGCCGGGCGCCGCCGCCGCAAGGCCCATGACGCTACGGGGTGCTCGCCGACACCTCCCGGCCGAGCAGGTACCGCTGGGCGAAGAGGACGGTTGCATAGAACTGGAAGTCCTGGTTGCCTTTCTTGCGGAAGCCGTGGCCCTCATCCTTCGCCATGAGGTACCACACCGGGACGCCGCGCTGCTTGAGCGCCGCGACCATCTGCTCGGCCTCGCTCCGCGGCACGCGCGGGTCGTTCATTCCCTGGATGATGAACAGCGGCTTGGTGACCTTGTCCACGTGATTGAGTGGGGCGGTGCGCTCCATCCAGGCGTGCATCGTCGAGTCGCGCTCGTCGCCGTACTCGACGCGCCGCAGGTCCTGGCGATAGCCCGACGTGTTCTTCAGGAAGGTGGCGAGGTTCGAGATCCCGACGACGTCCACCGAGCAGCAGATCCGATCGTTGTACATGGTCGCGGTCACGAGCGTCATGTACCCGCCGTAGCTCCCGCCCGTCACCAGCACGTGGTCCGAGTCGAGATCCGGGCGCGTGCGGATCCAGTCGAGCAGCGCGCCGATGTCCTTGTGGGCGCCCTCCCGCGAGGTCCCGTTGTCGAGCTTCACGAACGTCTTGCCGTAGCCCGTCGAGCCGCGGATGTTCGGGAAGATGAGCGCGATGCCGAGCTCGTTCAGGTAGTAGTTGTTGCGGCCGAGAAAGCCCGGGCGTGACTGTCCCTCGGGCCCGCCGTGGATGTTCACGATGACCGGGCGCCGCCCGTCGAACCGGGCGGGGGGCGTGTAGAGGAAGCCCGAAATGGAGCGGCCGTCGAAGCTCGTCCAGTGGATCAGCTCCGGCTCGGTCAGGCCGGCGGGATCGAGGCCCGCGGTCTCGCTCTCCGTCCAACGGATGAGCTGACCGGCAGCGAGGTCGAGCGAGTAGGCGTCGGCGTTGGTGCGGGCCGACGTGAACCCGAAGCCCAGCTCGGTTCCGCTCTTGCGCCAGCGCACATTCGAGATCAGCCCGGTCGGCAGCTTGGGGAGCCGCCGCTCCCCCCCCGTCGCGGCGTTGATCACGTGCAGGACACTGATGCCGTCCTCGTTGGTGACGAACGCGATCCAGCGGCCGTCGGGGGACAGCTCGAAGCCATCCACGTCCCAGGAAATGGGGCTCGTGAGGATGCGGTGCCGTCGGGTTGCGAGATCGAGATAGGCGAGGCGGCGGAACTCCGAGCCGTGGTCCGTCGTGAGGTAGATCCCCTTGCCGTCCCGGCTGAACTGCGCGCCGCCGTAGGCCACCGTGTCGCTTCCCTGTTTCGGGGTGAGCAGCGTCTTCTCCCCGCTCGCCACGTCGACCAGCCAGAGGACGCTCTCGTTCACCGAGGTGAACTGGAACAGGAGGATACGGCGGTCGTCGGGGGACCAGTCGGCCGGCCCGTAGCCTCCGCCCTCGAGCTCGAGCACGAGGCGGTCGGTCGCGGGGTTGCTGGGGTCCATCACCCAGAGGTCGACGTCGCGCCCGGTGCGGCGCGTGGACATGTAGGCGTAGCGGTCGCCCTTATGCGACCATGCCCCGCCGGTGTTGCGCGACTTGCCGTCGGTGAGCAGCGTGATTTCCCCCGTGGCGACGTCGTAGCGATACTTCTGGAAGAACTCGGCGCCAGCAACGTCCTTGGAGAACACGACATAGCGACCGTCGGTCGGCTGGTATGACGCGCCGCCAACGGGGTCCGGGAAGAACGTGAGCTGGGTGCGCGCACCACCCGGGACCTTCACGTGATGCAGCTGCGGCGCATCGCCGAAGCGCGTGGCGATGATCATCGTGCGCCGGGTCGGGTGCCAGTCGAGAAAACCCGCCGAGCGGAACTCGCCGTAGCGACGCGCCGCTTCGGCGATCGCGGCGGGCACCGGCGGGAGGCCGTCAGTCACCAGGTTGTCGGTGGGGGCGATGGTGCCCGTCTGGGCAGGTGCCCCGGTGGCGGGCAGCAGGGCGGCGACGAGCAGCAGACGGGCGAGCTTGTTCATAGGCTCTGTCATCGGTTATGTGAGTGTAAGTAAGCTAGCGCCCAGCGGCCGAGGGCGCGAGTAAACTCGCGGCTCGAGCCGCGCGCTCGCCGAGGCGCGCCGGCGGCCGTAGCTTTTGGCGGGCTGTGGCACGACGGGGGGAGAGGTGACGGCTCACACGTATCCTGACAGCCACGTCTTCTACCGGAAGCTCGGGCGGAGCTTCCCGCGCATCGTGCGCGGGGAAGGGTGCTGGCTGGTCGACGAGACCGGCAAGCGCTACCTCGACGCTGTCGGCGGCGCGTACGCCGCGAACCTGGGGCACTCGAACCCCGAGATCGCGGACGCGATCGCGCAACAGGCCCGCCAGTTCGGCTATCTCTCCGCCACCGCCTTCACGCACGGACCGGTCGAGGAGCTCGCGGCCGAGCACGCCGCGACGCTGCCCGGCGACCTCGACAAGCTGTACTTCCTCTCGAGCGGCTCCGAGGCCCTCGCAGCCGCGCTCAAGCTCGCCCGTCAGTACTGGGC
>JBOHSI010000056.1:0-7097 GCA_050733055.1 Gemmatimonadales bacterium | reverse complement strand
GGCGGCGCGGCCGGCGGGACGGTGGTCGCGGCGGGAACGCCGGAGCAGGTGGCGCGGGCAAAGGGCTCGTTCACGGGCCAGTTCCTGCGGAAGGTGCTGGCGGCCGGGGACTGAGCCGCCGTATGTTGCTACGGGAAGGAGGAGCGTCGATGGCCAGCGGTCCCAAGATGCCCATGAGCGTGCTCTTCCTCGCGAGGGCCGCGACCTTCGTGCTGCGCGGTCCATTCCGGAAGGCGGGCGCCGACCGCGTGGCGCCGCCGCGGTGAAGTTGATATGGAAGGCGTTTTCGCCATCATCTTCATTTTCGGGGGCGGAACTCTGTTCCTGCTCGCGATCTCACCGGTGGGGAAGGCGCTCGCCGAACGGATCCGGCGGCATGGGGGCACGGGGATCTCGGACGACGCGCGGGCGGAGCTGGAGGAGTTCCGGTCGGAGCTGCTGGGTGAGGTGCAGCAGCTCCGGACGGAGGTGAGCGAGCTCAGCGAGCGCATGGACTTCGCCGAGCGCCTGCTGGCGAAGAACCGCGATGGGCAGCGCATCGGACCGGGGCAATGAGCGGCCCAGAAGCGGCCTTGGCGTTCTTCGTCTTTGGCGGCAGCTTCTGGGTGCTGCGCCCGCTCGTGGGCGCCCTCGCCAAGCGGGTCGCGGGCGAGACCGGGCGGGTACCGTCGTCCGACGAGTTCGCGGCGCTGCGGGCCGAGTTGCTCGAGGCGGTGGGCCACATGCGCCAGGAAGTCGGCGAGCTCGCCGAGCGCGTGGACTTCACGGAGCGCTTGCTGGCGAAGCAGCGCGAGACCGGACGGCTCGCGCCGCCGGAGCCCTGATGGACGCCGGCGCGATCGGCGCGCTGATCCCGGTCGTGGCGATCGCGGGGTTCTTCGCGTGGCTGATCGCCCTCGCCGCGGGCAAGGCCTACACCGCGAAGCTTGAGGCGCAGAGCCGGGCGGCTCCCGCCGTCGGCGCGGGGCACGAGGACGTGCTTGCGGCGGTGGAGGCGCTGCGGCGCGAGGTGGCGGAACTCGCGGAGCGGGTGGATTTTACGGAGCGGCTGATCGCCAGAGGGCAGGCGACCGGGCGGCTTGGCCCGAAACCGTGAAGCGAGGGGGGCGTAAGGCGTCGTCATGATGCAGGGACCAGTACCGCTGCCGCCGCTCGGTGTGGACCCGAACTTCATCCTCTCGGAGATCATCCCAGTGATCGGGGTGATTGCCGTGGCGATCGTCGGGGGGTTCGTGTTCAAATGGCTGCTGCGCTCTCCCGTGGGGGACGCGTGGGCCGAGCGGATCCGGGCTGGGATGCACCGGCGCAAGCACTGGAAGGGGCTTGGCGGCGAGTGGGTGGACGCGCCGGGTTTGGCGGAGGATCGAGGGGTGGCGGTGCTCGAAGAACAAGTGTCGCACCTGCAGGCGCAGGTCTCGGAGCTTGCGGAACGGTTAGATTTCGCGGAGCGTATGCTCGCCGAGCGGCGGGAACGCAAATTGGGTGCGGGGCAGTAACGGCTCGCCACGATCCCGAGGGTCCCTATGGGGGTTTTTGACCGTCTCTCGACGCTGATCCGGTCGAACATCAACGACCTGATTTCGCGCGCCGAGAATCCCGAGAAGATGCTGAACCAGCTGATCGTCGACATGCGGAGCCAGCTGGCGAAGGCGAAGCAGCAGGTGGCAGCCGCGATCGCCGACGAGAAGCGCCTCGCCGCCCAGGTGGACCAGGAGAAGAAGGCTGCCGAGGACTGGGAGCGGCGCGCGGTACTGGCGGTGCAGGAGACGCGCGATGATCTCGCGAAGCAGGCCTTGTTGCGTCACAACGAGCACGCCCAGAACGCGCTGCAGCTGCACGACACCTGGGTCAAGCACCGCGAGGAGACCGAGAAGCTGAAGGGCTCGCTGCGGCAGCTGAACGACCGCATCGAGGACGCGAAGCGCAAGAAGAACATCCTGATCGCTCGGCAGAAGCGTGCGGAGGCGCACAAGCGTATCCAGGAAACGATGTCCTCGATCTCCGACAAGAGCGCCTTCGAGACATTCGAGCGCATGGCGGAGCAGATCGAGCACGAGGAGCGCAAGCTGATCGCCGCGGCCGAAGTCAACGAGGATCTCTCGGGCGATTCGCTGGTCAAGCAGTTCCAGCGCCTCGAGGTGCGGGCCGATGCCGACGAACAGCTCCTCGAGCTGAAGCGCAAGCTGGGTCTCCTGCCGGCGGGCTCCCCCACTGAAGCCAAGCAGCTTGGGAAGGGCGCGGCCGAGGCCGAGCTGATTGAGGATGACGACGCCGAGCACCAGCGCTGAACACTGAGCCGTCCACTCGACGCTTATCGGGCGCCACGTTCGTGGCGCTCTTCGTTGCCGCCCTGGCCATCGCGTTCGTCATCCGGGTGGCCGGAGTCCTGCTGCTCGTCTTCATCGCCATGCTGTGCGCCGTCTATCTCTCCGCCATCACCGACTTGCTGGAGCGACGATTCCGTCTGGCTCGCTGGGTCGGGCTTACGGCTGCGGTTGTGGCGACCCTCGCGGCAGTGGCGGGCAGCGGCGCGCTGCTCGTGCCGCCCGTAATCGAGCAGACGCAGGCGCTGATCTCGGGGCTGCCGCAGACCCTCACCAACGTCCAGAACGTGCTGGCAGCCTGGGCGCGGGAATACCCCGTGCTGCGGGACACCGAGCTCGCGGATCCGTCCTCCGGCCTGGTCGCCCGTCTGATCGAGGACGCCGCGAGCTTCCTGCGCGGTTCGCTCCTCCCGTACGTGAGGGCCGGAGGGAAGCTCTTCATCGAGGGCGCGAGCGTAGTGGTCATGGCGCTGTACCTCGCGCGGCAGCCGCGCTTGTACCGCGGCGGCATCCTGTCGCTCGTCTCCCCGAAGTACCGCGCCGTCGGCGCCCGCATCCTCGACGACCTCGGCGCGACGCTGCGCGCCTGGGTGGTGGGCCAGCTCCTCGCCATGATGGTCCTCGGCATCCTCACCGCGATCGGCCTGTGGACGCTCGGCGTGCCCTACTGGCTCGCCTTCGGGATCTTCACCGGACTCGTCGCGGTGGTGCCGTTCTTCGGCACCCTCGTCTCTACGCTCCTCCCGGCGCTGTTCGTCGTGGGGACGGGCGACTGGCTCAAGGTCCTCGCCGTGCTCGTCCTCGGGATCGTCGTGCACGTCATCGAGGCGAACTTGGTCGTGCCGCGGATCATGGAGCACAAGGTGTCGCTTCCCCCGGTACTCACGATCTCGAGCGTCCTGATCATGGGGACGCTGATCGGCGTCGTCGGACTCGTGGTCGCGGTCCCGGTGCTCGCCGTCACCATGGTTCTCGTTCGCCACATCCTCCAAGCCGAGGTCTACGGCGACGCCGGCCACCTCGAGCGAGCCGTGCTCCGGGCCACCGGCGAGTAACCACCCCCGAAGACGCACACGGCCGCCTGATGCCGACGCCACCCGCGCACCGGTTCCTCGTGATCGCCGACGGCCAATTCGGGCCGCTGACCTCGAAGACGGCGAACTGCTGCATCCGCTACTTGCCGGAGCGCATCGTCGCGGTGTTCGATCGCACTGAGGGGGGGAAGACGGTGCAGGACGTCCTGGGCTTCGGCGGTGGGATCCCCGTCGTCGCCGACTTCGACCGGGCCCTGACGCTCGGGGCCACGGCCGTGCTGGTGGGCATCGCGCCCGCGGGGGGTCAGCTGCCCGCTGAGTGGCGCGTCTGGCTGCGGGCCGCGATGGGCCACGGACTGGAGATCTGGAGCGGGCTGCACAGCTTCATTGGCGACGATCCGGAACTCGGCGCGCTGGCGCGCGCTCGGGGGGTGCGCATCCTCGACGTCCGCAAGACCCCGAGAGACCTGCCGATTGCCGACGGGCGGGCTGCCGAGGTGGACGCCTGCGTCATCCTCACCGTCGGTTCCGACTGCAACGTCGGAAAGATGACCGCACAGCTCGAGATCCGCGACGAGCTCGTCAAGCGCGGCCACCGGGCACGCTTCGTCGCGACGGGCCAGACGGGGATCTTCATCGAAGGCTGGGGCATCGCCGTGGACGCCGTTGTCGCGGACTTCATCGCGGGCGCGGCGGAGGCACTGGTGCTCCGGGGCGCGAGCGACGCCGACGTCGTCCTGGTTGAAGGTCAGGGGAGCCTGATCCACCCCGGATACTCGGGTGTCACCCTGGGCCTGTTGCACGGCTCCTGCCCCGACGCGCTGATCCTGTGCCACCAGGCGACGCGCGATTACATCGGCGACTACCACGGTCGCGAGCCGTGGGTGAAGATCCCCCCGCTTGCGGAGCTGGTCGAGATCTACGAGCGGGCCGCGGCGCCCGTCCGGCCGACCAAGGTGATCGGCATCTGCCTGAACACCTTCGATATGAGTGAGCCGCGGGCGAGGGACGCCGTCGCCCGTGCGGCGGAGGAGACCGGCCTCCCCGTGTCCGATCCGGTGCGGTTCGGGCCGGGGCCGCTCGCGGACGCGATCGTGAAGGAGGCAACGGCCGTCCGCTAGACCGCGCGGTGAATGGTTGCGTGCGGCGACGATCCGATGCCGGTCGCCGCCGCCTCGCGTGGTAGTGTCGCCGGGTGTTCGTCCCAGCGTCTTTCCCTAGTAGTAACGGCAGTCACGCGCCGCTCCTGGTGGTGACGGACCCCGCGCTTCGCCTCGTGCGTCGCGGACTGCTCGCCGCGTCGGACCACGCCGTCGCGCGATGGGTCGGCGCGCGCGTCCTGGTGTTCCCCCGCGGCCCGGTGGTGTACGAGCTCCCGGCGCGGCGCGTTGACGCTCCTTCCCCACCGTCCTACGTTTCAGCCGTCATGGTCTCGTGAGTCCTGACCCCTGTTCCTCATCCCCGCGTTTCTCGCCTGCGCCGCCGACTTCCCGCGCGCATGACGGTCTCGCTCTACAACACCCTCTCGCGCCGCGTCGAACCGTTTGAGCCGCTCGCTCCGCCGCGGGTGACGCTGTACACGTGCGGTCCCACGGTCTGGAACTACGCGCACATCGGCAACTTCCGAACGTTCTTGTTCGAGGACCTGCTGCGCCGCTACCTCGAGTACTCGGGGTACGACCTGTTCCACGTCATGAACCTCACGGACGTGGACGACCGCACGATCAAGGCGGCGGCCGCGGCCGGGAAGCGACTGGACGAGCATACCGCGCCGTTCGTAGAGGCGTTCTTCGAGGATCGGGACTACCTGCGGATCAAGGCAGCGCACGCCTACCCACGTGCGACGCAATCGGTGCCCGCGATGGTGGCGCTGGTGGAGCGACTGCTCGCGCGAGGGGTGGCCTACAAGGGCGAGGACGGGTCGGTGTACTTCGCCATCGATCGCTTCCCGGCGTACGGACGCCTCTCGCGGCTCGACCGGCGGGAGATCAAGGTGGGCGCCCGCGTGGCCAGCGACGAGTACGCGAAGGAAGACCCGCGGGACTTCGCGTTGTGGAAGAAGGCCGAGCCGGTCGACGAGCAGGTGGGCGCGGCGTGGGACGCCCCGTTCGGGCGTGGACGCCCAGGCTGGCACCTCGAGTGCTCGGCGATGTCGCTGGACGCGATCCGCAAGCGGTTCGCGGTCGAGACGCTGGACATTCACGCGGGGGGCGTCGATCTCATCTTTCCGCATCACGAGGACGAGATCGCGCAATCCGAAGCTGCCACCGGGTGTCCGTTCTCGCGCTACTGGTTGCACGGCGAGTTCCTGAACGTCCGCGGCACGAAGATGTCGAAGCGGTTCGGAAACTTTCTCACGGCGCGCGACCTGCGCGAGCAGGGCGTCGACGCGGCGGCCGTGCGCCTCCTGTTCTGGCAATCGCACTACCGTCAGCCGCTCGATTTCAACGACGACGCGCTCGAGGCGGCGCAGGAGGGCGTGAAACGGCTGGGGGAGTTCCGCGAACGGCTTGCGCACGTCGCGAAGGAGCCAGGGTACGGCGACGCGCCGAAGCTCGCGGCGCGCGCCGCCGGCGCGCCGCTCGACGCTCTGGCTGCGCGGTTCGAGGGAGCCTTCCGGACGGCACTGGACGATGACGTGAACGCGCCGCGCGCGGTCGCCGCGCTGTTCGAGTTGGTCCGAGCCGCGAATGCAGAGCTCGATCGGATGCCGTCCGCCGCCGGTGCCGGGCACGCCCTGGCCGTGCTGGATCGGGCGATGACGGTGCTCGACGTCCTGCCCACGCCTAAGGCCCTGGCCCCCGAGCTGGAGCAGTGGATCCAGGCTCGCATCGCGGCCCGCGACAAAGCGCGGCGAGCCAAGCACTTCGCGGAGGCCGACCGGATCCGCGCCGAGCTCCGGGCCCGGGGGGTTGAAATCGAGGACACGGCAGCCGGCACGAAGTGGCGGGTGGTGTAGCCCAGGGGCCCGGGTTATCCTACGAGGCGGCAGCACGGTCGACCGGCTGACGTAGCTCAATAGGTAGAGCAGCTGATTTGTAATCAGCAGGTTCCCGGTTCGAGTCCGGGCGTCAGCTTTGAGGAATGGGCGACCCGCGCGGGGTTGACTAAGATAGTGTGCTCCGGTAAGATACAAGGCTCGCCCCGACGTAGACCGGTGAAAACACTGACGCACCCCGCGACCTGGGAACACGCGGGGTGCGTTGTCAGTGGGGGATCGCGAGGCGGCGAATGCGGACCGAGGCGCGCGTGCTTGGTGGGGTGCCCGAGCGGCCAAAGGGAGCAGACTGTAAATCTGCCGCGCTTACGCGCTACGAAGGTTCGAATCCTTCCCCCACCATTCTGTGGGCGCGCGGGCGTAGCTCAGTTGGTAGAGCATCAGCCTTCCAAGCTGAGGGTCGCGGGTTCGAGCCCCGTCGCCCGCTTTCGCTCGCGTAGCTCAGTCGGCAGAGCGCGTCCTTGGTAAGGACGAGGTCACCGGTTCGATTCCGGTCGCGAGCTTGGGAACTGCGGTGTCAGGTGCTTCGGTGTCGGGTGTTAGAACCGCGCGCCGCCCTGGCACCCGACACCTGACACCCACCACCTGACACCGTGTAAGGGACTAAAGGAATCATGGCGAAGGCGAAATTCGAGCGGACGAAGCCGCACGTGAACGTGGGGACGATCGGGCACGTGGACCACGGGAAGACGACGCTGACGGCGGCGATCACGAAGGTGGCGGAGGCGAAGGGGCTGGCGA
>JBOHSI010000055.1:0-11343 GCA_050733055.1 Gemmatimonadales bacterium | reverse complement strand
GGCGGCGGCCCGCGCGCCCCGGGCGTCGCGACCGCCGCGCTGTGTGCCGCGGCCTACGTCGCGCCCGAGCGTCGCTCGGACGGCAGCGCTCCCCCCGGGCCGCGCGACGATATCTTCGCCGTGGGCGTGCTCGTGCACGAAATGCTCACGGGGCGGCCGCCCGCCCCGGACTCGGAGCCGCTCGACGAGGCCCGCACGGTGCCCCCGTGGCTCGGCGAGCTGGTGCGCCGCTGCCTCGCGACGGAGCCCGCCGGGCGGTGGCGGGACGCCGGCGCGGCGCTGGACGGCGTAACGCTGTTCTGACGCCCGGAAACCCGCACACCGGCTTGACGGGAACGCGGACGTGAAGCTCCTTGTTGATTGACGGCAGGGAGCTTCACGTTTTTTGGGGGACCTCTTCATGGTGACATTGCGAGTCAACGGCCAGGTCCACACCGTGGATGTGCCGCCGGACATGCCATTGCTCTGGGTGCTGCGCGACGTGGTCGGTTTGACGGGCACCAAGTTCGGCTGCGGGATCGCGCTGTGCGGCGCCTGCACGGTGCACATCGACGGCCGGCCGATCCGCTCCTGCGTGACGCCGGTGGCCGCGGCCACCGGAAAGAGCGTCACCACGATCGAGGCCATCGGCGAGACGCCCGCCGGCAAGAAAGTCCAGCAGGCCTGGCTCGACCTGGATGTCGTGCAGTGCGGCTACTGCCAGTCCGGTCAGATCATGGCTGCGGCCGCGCTGCTCGTGCGCAAGCCGCATCCCACCGACGCCGACATCGACGCGGGGCTGGCGGGCAACATCTGCCGCTGCGGCACCTATCCGCGCATCCGCGCCGCGATCAAGCGGGCGGGAGCCCGAAAGTGAGCCGCGAGAGCGGTGTTTCCCGCCGCACCTTCCTTCGAGTTGGCGCGGCGGTCGGCGGTGGCCTGCTGCTCGGCTTCCGGCTGCCCGCGCTGGTGCGGCAGTCCGGGGCCGTCTTCGCGCCCAACGCCTTCATCCGAATCGACCGCGCGGGTCGCGTCACCCTGATCGTGCACAAGGTCGAAATGGGGCAGGGGACGTACACGTCGATACCCATGCTCCTCGCCGAGGAGCTGGAAGTAGATCTCGCCCAAGTCCAGCTCGAGCATGCGCCGCCCGACGAGGATCTCTACTCCGAGCCGCTGTTCGGCTTCCAGGTCACCGGCGGCTCGTCGTCAGTGCGCGGCGCCTGGGAACCACTGCGCCGCGCCGGCGCCACCGCTCGCAGTATGCTGGTGTCTGCGGCGGCTGAGAGTTGGAATGTGGACCCGGGTGCCTGTCGCGCCGTGCAAGGTACCGTGATCCACCCGCCGACCGGCCGTTCGCTCACCTACGGCGCCCTTGTGGACAAGGCGGCGACGCTGCCGGTGCCGAGCCGGGTCGCGCTCAAGGATCCCAAGGATTTCAAGCTGATCGGCACGCCCGCCAAGCGTCTCGACGGCCGCGCCAAGGTCGACGGCACGGCCCGGTTCGGCATCGACGTGCGCCTCCCGGGGCTGAAGATCGCGACGGTGGCCGCGTGTCCAGTGTTCGGCGGCAAGCTCGCGGGCCTCGACGACAGCAGGGCGACGGCGGTCAAGGGCGTACGCCAGGTGGTCCGTCTCGACGACGCCGTGGCAGTGGTCGCCGACCACATGTGGGCGGCTCAGCAGGGCCTCGCCGCGCTCGACATCCGCTGGGACGAAGGCCCGAACGCGAAGCTCAGCACTGCCGACATCGTGCAGCAGCTCGCAGCGGCCGCGCGCGAGTCGGGCGCCGTCGCGCGCAAGGACGGCGACGTCGCCAAAGCGATGGCCGGCGCCGCCCGGAAGATCGAAGCGGTCTACGAGGTGCCGTTCCTCGCGCACGCCACGATGGAGCCGATCAACTGCACCGTCCACGTCCGCAGGGACGGCTGCGACGTCTGGGTGGGGACGCAGGTCCAGGCCCGCGCGCAGGCGGCAGCCGCTCGGGCGACCGGCCTGCCGCGGAACCGAGTCCAGGTTCATAACCACCTGCTGGGCGGCGGCTTCGGCCGGCGTTTGGAGGTGGACTTCGTCTTCCAGGCGGCGCAGATCGCGAAGCAGGTCGACGGTCCGGTGAAGGTGGTCTGGACCCGCGAAGAGGACATCCAGCACGACATGTACCGGCCCTACTACTACGACCGCATCTCCGCCGGCCTGGACGAGCGGGGCAGGCCGATCGCCTGGAGCCATCGCATCGCGGGGCCTTCGATCCTGGCGCGCTGGGCCCCGCGGAGCTTGCGTGCGATCCGGGCGATCGGCTTCCGCAACGTGATCACGACGTTGCGGGGCGTCGATCTCGACGCCGTGGAAGGCGCGGCGGAGCCGCCCTACGACCTCCCCAACATCCTCGTGGACTACGTGCGCCAGGAGCCGCCGGGTGTGCCCACCGCGTTCTGGCGCGGCGTCGGGCCCACGCACAACGTCTTCGTGGTCGAAAGCTTCATCGACGAGCTGGCGGCGGCGGCCGGGCAGGATCCCGTCGCGTACCGCCGCGCTCTGCTCGGCAAGTCACCGCGCGCCCGTGCGGTGCTCGATCTCGCGGCGGAGCGGGCCGGCTGGGGTCGGCCGCTGCCGCCGGGGAGCGGCCGCGGAGTGTCGGTGCAGCACGCCTTCGGCAGCTACCTCGCGCAGGTCGCCGAAGTGGCGGTTTCCAAGGATGGCACCGTGCGGGTCCCGCGGGTGGTGTGCGCGGTGGACTGTGGCATCACCGTGAACCCGGACACGGTCAGGGCGCAGATGGACAGCGGGATAATTTTCGGCCTGACCGCCGCGCTGTTCGGCGAGATCACGATCAAAGGTGGCCGCGTCGAGCAGCACAATTTCGACGATTATCGCGTGCTCCGGATCAACGAAGCACCCGTGATCGAGGTCCAGATCGTGCACAGCGGCGAGGCGCCCGGCGGCATCGGCGAGACCGGCACCGCGGCGCTCGCGCCGGCGCTGACCAACGCGATCTTCGCGGCGACCGGCAGGCGGATCCGCAAGTTGCCGGTGAAGGGCCAGCTGCGTTCCGCCTAGGGAAGGGGGCTCGTCAGCAGTACTCGAGCTCCCGCCTGGTGTACACCTCCCCGCGTCCCTCGTGTCCCGGCGGACACGTTCTTCCCGGCCAGCAGTGTCTGCCGGGACACGGGCCTTGTCCGAAACGCTCCCGATTCCCTTGCCGCTGCGTGGCATCGCGCCTGCCTAAGAGTCTCGCGCCAACACTCGTTCGCGCACCCTGAAGCAGGAGGACCGTATACGCTCCGCCACCCCGGCGCTGGTTGTTGCCCACCTCGCGCTGCTCGCGCTGGCTTGCAGAGAGTTGCTGGCACCCGAGAAGCTCGACCGCGATGCCGTCCCCCTCGTCGCCGCGAGCATCGCGCCGGACGTGCCCGCGCCGCGGGGTGACGCCCTCTCCCTCGCGCAGCTGGGCGAACTCGACCGCGAGGTGGACGAGCTGCTGCTGAAGATCGAGGAGCACGAACTGGATGTGGAGGCGATGGCGGCGCTGGCGTTCCTCTACATGAGGCACGGATGGTTCGACCGCGCCATCGGGCCGCTCGCCCGCGCGGTCCAGGTCGAGCCCGCGCGCGACCACTTGCGCCACGAGCTACTGCTCGTGCTGAAGCTGAGCGGCCGGGCAAGGGAGTGGATCGACCTGGCCGAGGAGGCGCGCCGGTTCGCGGAGGCGGCGGCGATGCAAGGGCACGGATGCTAGACCCACCCCTCGGCCGCCGGTCGCGGAACCGCGACCGGCCCATGATTATTACAGGAGCGCTTCCCCGCCTGGCGCTCGCACCCCGACCAGAGCTCTCCCATGGATTACGCGCAGCTTGGCCGCACCGGCCTGACCGTGTCCCGCATCTGCCTCGGGTGCATGAGCTACGGCACACCGAGCTGGCGCCCCTGGGTGCTCGACGAGCAGGCGGCGCGGCCCTTCTTCCGTCGCGCGCTCGAGGCGGGGATCAACTTCTTCGATACCGCCGACATGTACTCGCTGGGGGTGAGCGAGGAAATCACCGGTCGCGCGCTGCGCGAGCTCGCGAAGCGCGGGGAGATCGTCCTCGCGACCAAGCTGTACTTCCCGATGGCTCCGGGCCCCAACATGGCCGGACTGTCGCGCAAGCACGTCCTGCAGGCGTGCGAGGCGAGCCTGCGGCGGCTCGGCGTGGACACGATCGACCTCTACCAGATTCACCGCTTCGACCCCGAGGTGCCCATCGAAGAAACCCTGGAGGCGCTGAACGACCTCGTGCGGGCCGGCAAAGTCCGCTACATCGGCGCCAGCTCGGGCCCCGCGTGGCGGATGGCCCTCGCCCTCGCGGCGTCCGAGCGGCACGGCTGGGCGCGGTTCATCTCCATGCAAAACCACTATAACCTGCTGTACCGCGAGGAGGAGCGGGAGATGAATCCCCTCTGCCTGCACGCGGGCGTAGGGCTCATCCCCTGGAGCCCGCTGGCGCGTGGGCTGCTCACGCGACCGCGGCCCGCCGATGCGCAGGTCCGAAGCGGCGGCACCACCCGGGCGGAGAGCGATGCCTACTCAACCCGGCTGTACGACCACCCCAGCGACTGGGAGGTCGTGGATGCCGTGCAGAGGGTGGCGACTGCGAGAGGGGTCACGATGGCCGAGGTCGCGCTGGCGTGGGTGTTGAGCCGGCCGGGCGTCGTCGCCCCGATCGTGGGCGCGACCAAGCTGGAGCACCTCGAAGCGGCACTACGGGCGCTCCAGCTCGAGCTCACACCGGAAGAGCGGGCGTCCCTCGAGCAGCCGTACGCCCCGCACGCGGTCCGGGGCTTTAGTCCTTAACGGCCCGAAGGCTTGCCGCTCCCGGCTGCGGCGGCCAACGTACCCGACGTGTGGCACTCCACGGAACTTCCGCTCGTCGCGCGCGCCAGCGCCCACGGCGATCGGGTCGCGATCGTCGCCTCGGAGGGCACGTTCACCTATCGTGAGCTGCTCGACGCGTCCGGCAGGGTGGCCGCCTGCCTGCTCGCCGGCCGGAGCGACCTCGCGGAAGCGCGCGTCGCCTTCCTGGCACCGTCCAGCTTCCACTACGTCGCGACCCAGTGGGGCATCTGGCGCGCGGGTGGGATCGCGGTGGCCCTGGCCACGTCCCACCCGCCCGCCGAGCTCGCGTACGTGATCCAGGACGCCGGGGCGGAGATCGTCATGGTCCATCCCGAGCTTGCGGCCGTGCTCGATCAGGTTCGGCTTCCGCCCTCGGCTCGCCGGATCTCCACGCACGAAGCGCTGGGTACTGCTCACCGCTCCCCGCTCCCGGGGGTCGGTGAGGGAAGGCGGGCGATGATGGTCTACACCAGTGGCACGACGGGCAAGCCCAAGGGGGTGGTCACCACCCACGCGAATATCCGTGCCCAGGTGACGTCGCTGGTCACGGCGTGGGAGTGGACCGCGGACGATCACATCCTCCTCGTCCTCCCGCTGCACCACGTGCACGGCATCGTCAACGTGCTCACCTGCGCGCTCTGGGCCGGCGCGCGCTGCGAGATGCTGCCCCGATCGGAGAGATTCGACGCCGACCGGGTGTGGCAGCGAATCGCACGCGGCGACCTCACGCTGTTCATGGCGGTGCCGACGATCTACGGGAAACTGATCGCGGCCTGGGAGCTCGCCCCGCCCGACCGACGCCGGGCGATGTCGGGCGGTGCCGGCCGCATGCGGCTCATGGTCTCGGGCTCGGCGGCGCTCTCCACGCGGACGTTCGAGCGCTGGCGTGAGATCAACGGCCACGTGCTGCTGGAGCGCTACGGGATGACGGAAATCGGCATGGCGCTCTCGAACCCGCTGCACGGCGAACGGCGCCCCGGGTTCGTGGGCACCACGCTCCCGGGTGTGGAGGTGCGGCTCGTGGATGACGCGGGCCGGCCCGTGGCGGCCGGTACGCCCGGCGAGATCGAGGTGCGGGGCCCCGGCGTGTTCCGCGAGTACTGGGGGCGGCCGGACGCGACGGCCCAGGCGTTCCGCGACGGGTGGTTCCGTAGCGGCGACGTAGCGGTCGTCGAGCAGAGCGCCTACCGCATCCTCGGCCGCACCAGCGTGGACATCATCAAGACCGGTGGCTACAAGGTCTCGGCGCTCGAGATCGAGGAGGTGCTGCGCACTCATCCCGCGGTCGCGGAGTGCGCCGTGGTAGGGGTGGAGGACCCGGAGTGGGGGGAGCGGGTATGTGTGGCCGTGGAGATCGGGCCCGGGCAGGAGCTCTCGCTCGAGCAGCTACAGGCGTGGGCCCGCGAGCGGCTCGCCCCCTACAAGGTCCCGCGGGCGCTGCGCTGCGTGGCGGCGCTGCCGCGCAACGCGCTGGGGAAGGTCATGAAGCTGGAGGTCGGGAAGTTGTTCACGGACGGCTGACGCGGATTCCCAAGGAG
Organism: Gemmatimonadales bacterium; assembly: GCA_050733055.1. GTDB lineage: Bacteria > Gemmatimonadota > Gemmatimonadetes > Gemmatimonadales > GWC2-71-9 > DASUAL01. The sequence continues at coordinate 4,956 of JBOHSI010000055.1, read as the reverse complement.
GTCGACGATGCGCCCCTTCAATCTGGTGCCCGCGCTCGCGGGCATCGCCACGCTGCTGGCCTCATGCGGTAAGCCACCTGCCGGCGACCGGTCCGCGCTCGCTGCCGTAACAAGCGCGGTGATGGGGGTGCCGATCACCACCTCGTCAGACGCTGCGCGCAACCACTTCCTGCAGGGGCAGCGAGAGCTGGATCTCGGGCGGTTCATCGAGGCGAACGTTCACTTCGTCGTGAGCGTCTATGCCGGCGATCCACAGGCCGCCATCGACGAGCTCAACCAGCTCGTCGCCGCGATCGACGGGATGGACGTCCCCGACCCCCGTGGCGTGAAGACCGGCGCGCTGATGAACGCTGCCATTATCGCGATTCACAGCCGCAATTTCCCCGCGGCGGAGCGGGCGCTCAAACAGCGCTCGGGACTGATGATGCAGGAGGCGGCCGCGGTCGGGACGCCCGCGTTCCGGCGAGCCCAGCAAGCGAACATCGTCTACTTCGACGCGTGGCTCGCGGCACGGAAGGGGGATTACGCCACCGCGCGGCGACTGACGGACCGGGTGGCCGCGCTCGTGCGGCCGGACGCCAACCCGCGCAAGATGGAGCCCGTGCACGAGCTGAAAGGGTTCGTCGCGCTATACCAGGGCAACTATGGCGAGGCCGCCGGCCACTTCACACAGGGGAACCTGCTCGACATCTACATCAAGTATCAGCTAGCGCTGGCCCAGGAAGGGGCGGGCAACAGCGCCGAGGCGAAGCAACTGTTCCGGGAAGTCGCCAACAACAACTTCAACAACATCGGGTTCGGGTTGGTGCGCAAGGAGGCGTCGCAGAAGGCCGGATAGCCGTTCACGCCGCAGCGGCGGTCGGCTGCGGCGTCGCTGACCCGGTGGGCTCAAAGACGGCCAGCTCGGCCGCGATCCCCGCGAGCCGCGCCACCGCCTCGGCCTCGAGCTCGGGACGGAGGGCCACCTGGTACATCCCGGCGACGAACGCCATGCCGTCCACAGCGCGCGCCGCCCGGGCCCGGAGCTCGTCGCCCGCGCCGCTGGCTGCGAGATCGAGGATCGCGCTGCGCCGCGCTTCGATGAAGCTCTCGAGGTTCGACCCGAGCCAGAGTTGGGCCCCCGCCCCGGGCACGCTTGAGAGCGGGAGCAGCGCCCGGGCGTATTCGTCCCAGCGCAGAGCCAGCGGTGCAGCGTCCTCGCGTAGCAGATGCCGGGCGCGTGTGGCGGTGAGCGCCAGCCGGAACCCTGCGCTGCTCCGCGGGACGACGGGGTGGAGGTCGTACAGTGTCCTGGTCCAGATCCCGCGCAGGTAGCGGCGGCGGCAGGCCAGCCGGGCCAGGACGGGCTCCCACGGCTCGGCCCGGAGGGGCGCCTCGTACTTCGAGTCGAACAGGATGACGTGCTCCCCGTCCATCGCCACCGCCGTCACCCAATGCTCCCACTGATCGAGACAGAGCAGCACGGGCATCCCCCGGCCGAGCCACGCCCTGAGTTCGCGGTCCGCCACGCGAAGTTCCCGCTCTCGCTGCGCTCGGAGCTCCACGCCGTGCGCGCGCGCCGCGCGCCGCAGGCCGGGCTCGTCCGTCCCGTGCCGCTCCGTGCTGCCGGCGACGCGCGCCAGGTCGTCCTCGCGCGCGAACACGCCGAACGCAAGCAGGGCGTGCTTGAGTGCGAAGGGACCGCACGTCCAAGAGTTGGGCTGGCCGTAGATACCCATGTCGGATTCCGGTGGCAGATCGCCCGGGCGGGGCGGCCACCAAATATAGCGGGCCGGGTGCGCCGACCATGCGTAAGATATTGTGGGGTTGTTAGTTAAGACGTTTGCACTGGTGCGAGCCGACTACCGCCTGACCACGAACCGGACCGTGTCCACAACCTGCGGCTTCAGGGGGACGTGGTCGCCGTCGGCCACGACGGCGATCAGCCGGTGCTCGCCTGGCGCCACGTCGCTGAACGTGAAGTCGCCCTGCCCGCGACCCAGATGAATGATGCCCGTCACTCCCTGGGGGATCTTGTCGTCGAGCGGGGTCACGTCGGTGTCGAGAAACAGGTGGTGATGCCCCGTGCCCGGTCGCAGTTCGGTGGCGGGGACGATCACGACTCCCTGGGCTTCGAGCACCACGTGCACCTCCGCCGTGGTGAGGGTGTCGCCGTCGCCGGGTTGCACGATTCGGACTTGGGGTGCGGGCTTCGTGGTGCAGCCGGCGATGACGAGCGCGAGAACGCCGGCTAGGAGGAAAGCGACGCTGCGACGCATGCCGCACAATATATCGTGGGTGCTCAAGGTGAGCGACCGGATCCCCGTGCGGTGAGCGGGCACGGGCCGAGCGGCCGGAGGTCCTGCACGGCGCGCGCGAACGCCAGCACGGCCTCTTCTCCCTGTGCCCGCCCGACGATCTGAAGCCCCACGGGCAGCCCGGCCGGGTCCAGGCCGCACGGCACCGATGCCACGGGTAACCCCGCGAGGCTCAGGACGAAGGTCGGCGCGATCCAATCCACATAGGTCCGCATCGGCCGGCCGGCGATCGTTTCGGGATAGTTCTGCTCGACCGGGAACGGCGGGACCGCCATGCAAGGCGTGAGCAAGTGGTCGAAGTGCTCGAAGAACTCCTGGAACCGGTGCCATACCTCGCTGCGGGCGGCTTCGGCGTCGGCGAGTTGGGGCGCAGTCGTGGCCAACCCCGCCCGCACGTTGTTCGCGACGTTGGTGCCGAAGCGATCGAGCTTGTCGAGCCGGGAGTGCATCCAGGCCAGGAACCACAGCCCGCGCAGCGCCAGGAACGCCGGACGGGCGAACGAGAGGTCGAGGTCGACGACCTCCACCGCCGCCCCGGCCTGCTCCAGCGCGCGGACGGCGTCGCGGCACACGCGCTCGATGCGCGCGTCGATCCCGATCCCCGCGATGTCGGCGCAGTAGGCGAGCCGTCGCCCCGTCGGCGCGCCGGCCCGCACGGCCGCGGCGAACTCGCGCCCCGCGGTGGGCTGGCACAGCGGCGCGTACGGGCTCGGTCCCGCGACGGCCTGGAGCATGAGGGCGACGTCTTCCGCCGTGCGCGCGACCGGACCCGTGACCTGGAGCGTGTCCCACACCCAGTCGGCAGGATAGGTGGGAACGAGGCCCACAGACGGCCGGAGCCCCACGACCCCGCAGAACGACGCCGGGATCCGGAGCGAGCCGCCCAGGTCGGTTCCCTCGCCGAGGGCGATCATTCCCGTGGCGAGCCCGGCCGCGCCCCCGCCCGTCGAGCCGCCGGCGCTCTTCGTCAGGTCCCACGGATTCCGCGTCGGCCCGAACACGTCGTTGAATGTGTTGCCTCCGGCCGCGAACTCGGGACAGTTCGTCTTGCCGAGGATCACCGCGCCCGCCGCGCGCAACCGCCGGACCACCAGCGCATCCTCGGCGGGGACGTGGTCCTTGTAGAGCGGTGAGCCGTACGTGGTGCGCAGCCCGGCGACCGGCGTGACGTCCTTGATGCCCACGGGCAGGCCGCAGAGTGGTCCGGGATTCTCGCCGCGCCCCAGCCGGCGCTCGAGCTCGCGGGCCTCGTCCAGCGCGCGCGGGTTGAGCGTGACCACGGCATTGACTACCGGGTTGTAACGCTCCACCCGATCCAGGCAGGCTTGCACGACCTCGACCGGTGACACCTCGCGGTCGCGAACCAGCTGGGCGAGATCGGAGGCGGCGAGGTCGGGGAGCGCTGCGGAGGTCATGGCCTTCCGGTCAAGGCTTGCCCCAGTCTCCGACGAACGCCACGACCCGCGAGAACGCCGCCTCCCCCCCCTTGAACTTCCATGGGAAGCACCCGACGATCAGCCGCTTGTTCTGGAGCGGGGGAGCTTCGATCTCGCCGCCCAAGTTCTCGATGTGGATGCAGTCCTTCGGAAACAGCGCGTTGTGGGTCAGCTGGTAGGCGGAGTCTGGGAACATCCGGTCCACCGCCTCTTTGCCGCCGAACTTCTTCTCGGCCTTCGCCCGCACGCGGTCGCACTGCCCGTGGGCACCTTTCCCCAGGAACCGGCCGATCGGGAGGTTCATCGGGTGGTCGGTGGAAACGCAGTCCACACCCCAGACGTGGACCTGCTTTTCCAGCAGCCAGGGGACGAGGTCGGGATGCGCCCCGGGGTGATAGTGGTAGTAGCGCTCTTCGTCCGGCGAGGCGCCGAAGTCCGCGTACTTGTGCCACCCCGTGTGCAAGAGCACGATGTCGCCCCGCTTGACCTCGACCCGCTTCTCGATCATCTGGGGCGTGTACACCGCCAGCTCGTCCATCTCGTCGCGCAGGTCCACGATCACCCCCGGGCCGCACAGCCAGTCGAGCGGCAGCTCGTCGATCGTCTTGCCGGCGGTGACGAAGTGACGCGGCGCGTCGAGGTGCGTGCCCATGTGGTTCGAGGTCATGATGTATTGGGCGTTCACGCCGTGCTCGGCCTTGCGCTTGATGTACTTCACTTCGAACGGCGGGTAGTAGGGCCAGAACGAGGAGCGCTCGTTCAACGGTTGCGAGAGATCGTACAGCTTCATGGGACGGCCTCCGGTGTCGTCAGCACGGGAGCGGGGAGCAGGGAGCGGTACCTGTCGATCCGCGGCGCAGCCCCAGCGCGCAACGGAGGGTACCGCTCCCCGCTCCCTGCTCCCTCGTTCAAGTGAGGGACCTCAAGGGTCGCTTCATGAGCACCCAATACAACCCGAACGCCACCCCGGCCGCCGAGAACCACGCGCCGTCGAACAGAAAGCAGCCCCGGGTGGAGCGTCCCCGCGAGGGCGACGGCGATGCCGGCGACGAGGGCCACGACCGCCCGCCGGTTCACTCCGCGCGTGTAGGCGTAGGCTCCGCGCTCGTCGTAGAGGTCGCGCAGCGACAGCTCGCTCTGCCGGATCACGACGTAGTCGCAGATGATCACGCCGCCGACGGCGCCGAGCAGGCCCGAATACGTGATGAGCCACGTCTGATACA
>JBOHSI010000054.1:0-35131 GCA_050733055.1 Gemmatimonadales bacterium | reverse complement strand
AACAGCGGCTATATCTACGTACGGGTCCAGCCGGCCGTGCTGCGGCGCACCGGACCGGACGGCAAGCCCGTCGTGGATTTGCGATGGCTGATCAACGAGGGGGTACCAGCCATCGTCAACAAGGTCGAGATCGCGGGGAACGACGTGACCCACGAGCGGGTGATCCGCGAAGCCATCGTGCTGCTCCCGGGTGACGTGTTCCGCCAGGACGCCCTGATCCGCTCCTATCAGAACATCTCGAATCTCGGCTTCTTCCAGCAGCCGCTGCCGTTTCCCGATACGCGACCCGCCAACGACCAGGGGGACGTGGACGTCGTCTTCCGCGTGACTGAGAAGCGCACCGGCAACATCAATTTCGGCGCTTCGCTCGGGCAGGGGACCGGCCTGGGCGGCTTCCTCGGGCTCGACGAGCCGAATCTGTTCGGGAAGGGGAAGCGGGGGCGGTTCCAGTGGCAGTTCGGGAAGAACATCAACGACTTCGACCTCACGTTCACCGACCCGGCCGTGCGCGACACGCGCATCTCGGCGACGGCGAACGTGCACAACACCCGACTGCGCTACACGATCCAGGACCTCGGGCAGCTGCGGCGCCGTGGCGGGAGTCTGCAGCTCGGGTTCCCGGTGTTCAACGACCGCTACACCCGGCTCTTCGTTTCGTACGGAATCGACGACCAGACCTTCACCGGCTCGAGCCAGAGTCTCTCGAGTCTGAGCTGCTCGAACTGTGTGCGTTCGACCTTCGGGGTCTCCATCCTGCGCGATACCCGCATCGACTTGCCGTTCGCGACCGCCGGCACGATGCACCAGGTGGGCCTGTCGCAGAGCGGCGGCCCGCTCGGGGGAACTGGCAACTTCCAGCGTCTCGATATCGAGGGCCGCTGGTACGCGCCCCTGGGGCAGCTCGGGGGGCGCACGAGCGCGTCACCCGTGCGCTTCGTGATGGGTCTCTCCACCCGTTCAGGGTTCGTGTTCGGCACCGCGCCGTTCATCGACCAGCTGTTCGCCATGGGTGGCACGCAGTACGGTATCCCGCTCCGCGGCTACGACGAGTTCTCCGTCACCCCAAACGGGTTCGACGCGTCGGCGCGGGTCGGCTCGGCGCGCGCCAGCGCCTTCGGCAAGTCGTATTTCCTGATGACGGGCGAGGTCGGGGTGCGGCTGTCGCAGATGTTCTACGTCAGCGCGTTCTACGATGCGGGCAACGTCTGGGCGCGAGCGGGTCAGTTCAACCCTACGCGCCTGTTCCGAGGTGCGGGGGTGGGGCTCAGCCTGATCTCGCCTCTCGGGCCGATCGGCATCGACTGGGCGTACGGCTTCGACCGCACCGACTTCAGCGGTCGGCCCACGCCCGGCTGGAAGCTGCACTTCAAGCTCGGCAATTTCTTCTGATCCCGGCTCCTGCGGCCACCGCGGGACCGTCCATACGGGTACCTCTCGGGGAGACGCGTTATGCGACGTGCTGTGACAGTGTGGGCGTTGCTCGGCCTCGCGGGCCTGGCGCCTGCAGCGATGCGGGGCCAGGCGGCCCAGCCCTCGCTCAAGATTGGGTTCATCAGCTCCCGACAGATCCTGCAGCAGACCCCCGGCTATGCGGCGGCGGAATCAACCTTCAGCCGCGAGGTGCAGGGGTTCCGCGACGAAGTGCAGAAGCTGCAGCAGCAGCTCGACTCGGCCGTCCGGGCCTTCGACCAGCAGTCGATCGCCCTCTCGCCGGCCGCCAAGCAGGCGAAGCAGCGTGAGCTGCAACAGCTGCAACAGCGCTTCGAGCAGCGCTCCAGCGAGCTCCAGGGCCGAGCGCAGCAGCGCGAACAGGAGCTGCTGCAGCCGATCCAGGCGCGCGTGAACGCGGTGATCCAAGGGCTGCGCGCCGAAGGCAACTACGCGGTCATCTTCGACGCCGATGCGCCCGGGAACAATATCGTGGCAGCCGACCCGACCCTCGACATCACGACGAAGGTCCTGGATCGGCTGAAGCAGGCGCAATAGCGGATCCGCCCCGTGAGCGATGGGAGCGAAGCCGGAGGCGGCGAGGCTGTCAGGCGCCTCAGCGCCCAGCAAGTCGCGGCGCTGACGAACGGGGAGTTGGTGGGGAGCGCGGACGTGACGGTCTCGCGCGTCGCGCCGCTCGACCACGCCGGCCCCGGCGACCTCTCCTTTCTTGCCAGCAAGCGCTATCTTCCGTATTTTCAACGGTCTAGAGCAGCCGTCGTGCTCTGTCGGGCGGATCTCGTACAGGGGGAGTCCGCAGGGCCGGCGTGCCGTGTGCTGGTGCGCGATCCCCACATCGCGCTCTTGTCCGTGATCCCGGTGCTCTACCCTGAGCCGGCGTGGGAGCCGGGCGTGCACCGCACGGCGGTAATCGGACCGGGCACGGTGTGGCAAGACCCGGTTGCCATCGGGCCGTATGCGGTGCTCGGGCGGGGGGTGCGGCTGGGCCGGAATGCTCGCGTCGGAGCCGGTTGCGTGCTCGGGGACGGCGTCGAGGTGGGCGACGACGTCCAGCTCTATCCCCACGTCGTGTGCTACAGCGGCACGATCATTGGGCACCGGGTGATTCTGCACGCTGGCGCCCGGCTCGGGAGCGACGGCTTCGGCTACGTCCCCGGCGGGAGCGGCGAGCTCCCGCGCAAGATCCCGCAAGTCGGGCGCTGCATCATTGGGGACGACGTGGAGATCGGCGCCAACACCACCATCGACCGCGGCAGCGTGGACGACACCATCATCGGTCGGGGGACGAAGATCGACAACCTCGTGCAAGTCGGGCACAACTGCCGCATCGGCGCGCGTTGCATCATCGCGGGGCAGGCCGGGATCGCCGGGAGCACGCACATCGAGGACGACGTGTTCCTGGCCGGCCAGGCCGGCGTCGCCGACCACGTGACGATCGGCCGCGGCGCGCGGGTGACGGTGCAGGGGGGCGTGATCGGGGACATTGCGCCCGGCGCCACGATTACCGGGTTCCCCGGCAGGGAGCATCGCGAGTTCTTCCGAGCGCAGGCAGCGCTGTATCGTCTGGCAAAGATCGTGGACGACCTCGAGGCGCTGGTGCGCCGGCAGGATGAGTCCCATCGCTAGACGCTCCATCCGCAAACAGGCATCGGTGTCGGGCACGGGGCTTCACACCGGCGCCGAGACCCGGGCGAGCTTCCTCCCTGCGCCCGCGGGCCAGGGGATAATGTTCCGGCGGGTGGATCTCCCCGGGACGCCGGAGATCCCCGCCCGGCTTACGGAGGTCGAGGCGGTCGAGCGCCGCACGTCGATCGGCAAGGGCAAGAGCACCATCCACACCGTGGAACACGTCCTCGCGGCGATCGCGGCTCATGAGATCGACGACGTGACCGTCGAGCTCACGGGGCCCGAGCCCCCGATCCTCGACGGCAGCTTTCAGGCCTATTTCGAGGCGCTCCAGCGCGCGGAGCCCGTCGACGTCGGCGGGGAGCCCGTCGTGCTCACCGTGCAGGCCCCGTTCACCGTCACCGAGGGCGACTCGAGCTATGTGGTCGCGCCTGCGAAGGAATTCCGGCTGACGGTGACGATCGAGTGGCCGCATCCCTTGATCGGCCGGCAGTCCGGGAGCTATACCGTGACTCCGGAGGTGTTCGCGCGGGAGCTCGCCCCCGCCCGCACGTTCGGGTTCGCGAGCGAGGTGGAGGCGCTCAAGGCGAAGGGCCTGATCAAGGGCGCGTCCGCGGTCAGTGCCATCGTGCTCGACGACCGCGGCTTGGCGAACGGCGGCAAGCTGCGCTGGCCGGACGAGTTTGTGCGCCACAAGGCCGCCGACATCATCGGCGACCTGGCGCTTACGGGCGGCCGGATCCGCGCCCACGTCGTCGCGACGCGGCCCAGCCACGGGGGCAACGTCGCGCTCGCCCACGCCTTGTCGCGCGCCGCCAAGCGCATGGGGACGCCCCGGATGGACATCGCCCGCATTATGGACGTGCTGCCGCACCGCTACCCGTTCCTGCTGGTGGACCGGATCATCGAGGTGGAGGGGCAGCAGCGGATCGTGGGGATCAAGAACGTCACCATCAACGAGCCGTTCTTCCAGGGCCATTTCCCGGGTCATCCGATCATGCCGGGGGTGCTGATCATCGAGGCGATGGCCCAGGTCGGCGGGATGCTCTTGATGAGCTTCTTTGAGGGACAGAACGTGGAAGACAAGGTCGTCTACTTCATGTCGCTCGACAACGTCAAGTTCCGCCGGCCGGTGGTGCCGGGGGATCAGATCCGCTTCGAGCTCGAGATGGTTCAGTTCCGGGGCAAAACCTGCAAGATGAAGGGGGTCGGCTACGTGGACGGGCAGATCGTAGCCGAGGCGGAGATGATGGCGACCGTGGTGGACCGGTGATCCATCGGACCGCGCTCGTCGATCCCACGGCACACCTGGCGCTCGACGCGAGCGTGGGGCCGTACGCGATCATCGGACCACGGGTCACCGTCGACGACCGCTGCCAGATCGCGGCGCACGCGGTGCTCGAGCGCAACGTCAAGCTGGGCCAGGGCGTGAAGGTCGGCTACGGGACCGTGATCGGCAACGACCCGCAGGACCTGAAGTATCGGGGCGAGGACACCTGGGTCGAGGTCGGCGACGGGACCGTGATCCGCGAGTATTGCACGATCAACCGCGGCACGACGTCGACGGGGAAGACATCGGTCGGCCAGCGCTGTTTCCTGATGTCGTACGTACACGTCGCCCACGACTGCGCCATCGGGAATGACGTGATCATCGCCAACGCGGTCCAGATGGCCGGGCACGTAACGATCGAGGACCGGGCCGTCATCTCCGGGTTGGTGCCGATTCATCAGTTCGTGCGGATCGGCACGTTCGCGTTCGTGGGCGGCGGCTCCCGCGTGAACCAGGACGTCCCGCCTTACACCAAGGCGGTCGGAAACCCGGTGCACCTCTACGGCCTGAACTCCGTGGGCCTGCAGCGCGCGGGCTTCTCGCCCGAGGTCAAGCTGGCGCTCAAGCGGGCCTACCGCCTGCTCTTCAATTCCGACATGACGGTGAGCCAGGGGATCGCGAGAGCACGGGCGGAGCTGCCGCACACATCCGAGGTGGAGAACTTCCTCAAGTTCATCGAAGGGTCCCAGCGCGGGGTGCTGGTGTGAGCGATCGGGCGAGACCGGTGCGGGTGGGCGTCATCGGCACCGGAGCCCTCGGCTTCCACCACGCCCGCCTGCTGCGGCGCATGCCGGGCGTGGAATTCGCCGGTATCTACGATAAGAACCCCGCGCGCGCAGCGGAGGTTGCGACGCAGCTCGAGACGGTCGCCCATCCGTCGCTCGATGCGCTGCTCGAGCGTGCAGAGGCAGTGTCGGTCGTGGTCCCGACGCCGGCGCACGCGGAGGTCGGGCTCGCCGTGCTGCCGCGCGGGCTCCACGCCCTGATCGAAAAGCCGCTCGCCGACACCATTGCCGGCGCCGAGCAGCTGGTAGGCGCCGCCGCGGAACAGGGCGTCGTGCTCCAGGTAGGACACGTAGAGCGGTTCAACCGAGCGGTGCGGGCCGCGGCGCCCTACCTTGAGGAGCCGCGCTTTCTGCAGATCGACCGTCTAGCGCCGTTTCAACCGCGCGGCACCGACGTGGCCGTGATCCTCGACCTGATGATCCACGACCTCGACCTCGTGCTCGAGCTGGTGCGCTCCGACGTGGTGGACGTCCGAGCCACTGGCGTGCCGATCCTCACCCCGCACGTGGATATCGCGAACGCTCGCATCGAGTTCGCGAACAGCGCCGTCGCAAACGTCACGGCGAGCCGCGTGTCGCGCGAGCGGACCCGCAAGCTGCGCGTCTTCCAGCCCACCGGCTATTTCTCCCTCGACCTCGCGCAGGGGACGGGCGACTACTACCGGCTGAAGCCCGGCTGGCAGGGTCTCGGCGCCACGACGCTCGAACAGATCGTCGCGCACGTGCGGCTGGAGGCACCGGAGGCGGAGCCGCTCAAGCTCGAGCTCGAGAGCTTCCTCCGCGCGGTGCGGGGAGAAGAAGAAGTCGTCGTGTCGGGCGCGGCCGGGGCGCAGGCCCTGGCCCTCGCCTTCCGAGTCGCCGACGCCGTCCAGGCCTCGCCCCTCGCTGCCGCGCGGCCGTGAGCCGCCCACCCCGGATCTACGTCTCGGCGGGAGAGCCGTCGGGCGACGCGCACGCCGCCGCGGTGGTGACGGCGCTGCGGCGCCGCCTCCCTGCGGCGGCGTTCGAGGCGTTCGGGGGCCCGAGCCTCGAGGTCGCGGGCGCCCGGGTGCTCGACCGGATGGAGCGCATGTCGGTCGTGGGCTTTGTCGAGGCGCTGTGGAAGCTGCCGGCCCACGTGCGGCTGCTGGGGCGGGTGCGGGAAGCGTTCCGCGCCAGGCGCTACGATCTGGTCCTCCTCGTCGATTATCCCGGCTACCACCTGCGCGTGGCGGCGGCTGCGCACACGGCCGGGATTCCCGTGCTCTATTACATCGCGCCCCAGATGTGGGCGTGGGGCGTCGGGCGCGTGCGCAAGCTGGCCGCCGTGCGCCGCCTCGCGGTCATCCTCCCGTTCGAGGAGGAGTTCTTCCGGGAGCGCGGCATCCCCGCGACGTTCGTCGGGCATCCGCTCAAGGACCGGCCGCCGCTGCCGTCGCGCGCCGCAGCCCGCCGGGAGATCGGGCTCGACCCGATGCGGCCGGTGCTCGGGCTGTTCCCCGGCAGCCGGGCGCAGGAGGTGGTTCGGCTGTGGCCGGCGTTCCGGGAGGCGGCGGCCGGCGTGCGGGCCGAGCGGCCGGAAGTGCAAGTGATTGTCGCCGGGACCCCGCGGGGGCGCTACGACGCGCCCGGCGTGATTCGCATCCACCCTGGCGATCCCGCCCTCGTCTTCGCTGCAGCAGATGCCGCGTTGTGCAAGTCTGGTACGACGACGCTCGAAGCGGCGCTCGCCGACCTGCCGATGGTAATCGCCTACCGGCTGAATCCGGTGTCGTTCGCCATCGGGATGCGGCTGCTGCGCGTGCCGCGCGTCGGACTCGTCAACCTGATCGCGGGGCGCGAGATCTCGCCGGAGCTCCTCCAGCGCGCGGTCACGCCCCAGGCGCTCGCCGCCGCCGTGCTCCCGCTGCTCGACCCGGCGAGCCAAGCGACCCGGCGCCAGCGCGACGGCCTCGCTCTCGTCCGCGAGCGGCTCGGGCCCCCGGGCGCCGCGGACCGTGTGGCCGCGCTTGCCACAGAGCTGCTGGGGTGAAACTGCGCTGGGCCGAGCCTCTGGCGACCGCGCTGAGCGCGGGGCTCCTGAGTGTGCTCGCCGCCACCTGGCGCTACCGCGTCCGCGGTTGGGAGCACGTGGAGGCGGCGCGCCACCGCGACCGGCCGATCGTGTACGTGTTGTGGCACAGCCGCATCCTGCCGCTGCTCTACAGCCGACGTGGCGAGGGTATGGCGCTGCTCATCAGCCGACACCGCGACGGCAGCTACCTGGCGGAGCTGTCCCGGCGCTGGGGATACCGGGTCGTGCGCGGCTCGACGCAGCGGGGCGGCGAGGCGGGGCTGCTCGGCCTGGTGCGCTACCTGCGGGGCGGCGCCGAAGTTGCCCTCACCCCCGATGGCCCGCGCGGGCCTGCCGAGCTGGTGAAGCCCGGGGCGCTCGCCGCGGCGCAGCACGCCAACGCGCTCGTGATCGCTGCCGGAGCCCGCACCTCGTCGGCGTGGTGGATCCGCTCGTGGGACCGGTTTTGCGTCCCGAAGCCGTTTGCCACGGTCGAGGTCGCGTACAGCCCGCCGTTCGACGTCGGAGAGGGGAAGAGCGGCCTGCGCCGCGGCATGGCCGATGCCACGCGCGCGCTCCGCGTCGTGACGTACGGGGACGGGGCGTGAGCCTGGCCCGCCTGACGCATTGGCTGTGGAGCGAGGGCGCGGCGGCTCGCGTGGCGCGGCTCCCCCTCGTCCCGCTCGCGGTTCTGTACCGGGGCGTCATGCAGCTCCGCGCGACGGCGTACCGGCGGGGCTGGCGGCGCCCCGGCCGCTTGCCGTTGCCGGCGGTGGCCGTGGGCAATCTCTCGGTGGGCGGGACGGGGAAGACCCCCCTCGCGGCGTGGATCGCCGGCTATTACGCCGCCCGCGGTCGGACGCCCGGGATCCTGCTGCGCGGCTACGGTGCGGACGAGCCGTGGGTGCACCGGCGGCTCGTCCCGAGCGCGGTGGTCGTGGCGCACCCCGACCGCCTCGCTGGCGCGCGCCGTGCGCACGAGCAGGGCGCCCGCGTTCTCGTGCTCGATGACGCGTTCCAGCTGCTGTCGGTGGCACGCGATCTGAACGTCGCCGTCGTAAGCGCCGAGAGCGTCACAGGCTCGCCGTGGACGCTCCCGGCGGGACCGTGGCGCGAGCGCTGGGACGCGCTCGGGCGCGCCGACGTGGTCGTCGTCACCCGAAAACGCGCCCCTGCGGAGGCCGCGGCCCACGTCGCCGGCTGGATTGCCGGCAAGCGGCCTGGGACCCCGGTGTGCGTGGCGTGCCTTGCCTTGAGCCACCTGGAAGGGATGCACACGGGCACGCGGCACGATCTGGCGGTGCTCAGCGGCCGGAGCGTGCTCGCCGCGGCCGGCATCGCGGATCCCGAGAGCTTCGCCGCGCAGCTGCGGGGGGCCGGAGCGAAGGTGCAACTCGTTGCGTATCAAGATCATCACCCCTATGAAGGGGAGGATCTCGAGCGCCTCGTCCGGGCCGCCGCGGGGGCTTATGTTGTAGTCACCGAAAAGGACGCCGTGAAGCTCCGCGGACGGTGGCCGGGCAATGCCCCCGAGCCTCTGGTCGCGGGGCTTGCCGTCCAGTGGGAACGGAACGGCCGGGCGCTCGAGCAGGCGTTGGACGACGTGCTCGCGGCCGAACGTCCCTGAGACGGATTCGACACTCGAGCGTTATGAGCGAACCTGCGATCAGAGATCAGTCGCACCCAGCGATCATCCGGCCCGACAAGGACACCTTCCTCGCCGAGGAGAATCCGTTCGAAGCGATGATGGAGCGCTTCGACCACGCCGCCCAGATCCTCAATCTCGACCCCGGCCTCTACAAGGTCCTGCGCAACCCCGAGAAACAGATCATCGTGTCGGTGCCGGTGCTCCGCGACAGCGGGGAGGTGGAGGTCTACACGGGGTACCGCGTGCTCTACAACACGTCGCGGGGGCCGGCGAAGGGGGGGATCCGCTTCGACCTGAACGTGACGCTCGAGGAAGTGAAAGCCCTCGCCGCGTGGATGACGTGGAAGTGCGCGCTGGTGAACATTCCGTTCGGGGGGTCGAAGGGGGGGGTGGTGTGCGATCCGTCGACGATGTCGATGGCCGAGCTCGAGCGGGTCACGCGGCGCTACACCGCGAGCATCATCGAGACCCTGGGCCCGGACTCGGACGTTCCGGCGCCGGACGTGAACACCAACGAGCGAGTCATGGCGTGGATCATGGACACCTACTCCATGCACAAGCGTCATACGGTGACGGCGGTGGTGACGGGAAAGCCGGTGGAGATGGGTGGCTCGCTCGGTCGGCGGGAGGCGACGGGGCGCGGGTGCATGATCGTCACGCGCGAGGCGCTCGCGCGACTCGGCATGTCGCTCAAGGGGGCCCGCGTTGCGGTGCAGGGATTTGGGAACGTCGGTTCGGTCTCGGCCGACCTCATGGCCAAGGAGGGCGCGATCGTCGTCGCCGCGTCGGATAAGTCGGGCGCGGTGCACAATCCGCAGGGCCTCGACGTCGCCGACCTGCTGGCGTGGGTGCGGGAGCGCCGCCAGATCGCCGGGTACCCGAAGGCGGAGGCGATCAACAAGGACCAGCTCCTGACTGTCGACTGCGACGTGCTGGTGCCCGCGGCGACGGAGAATGTGATCACCCGCAAGAACGCGGCCCAAATCAAGGCCAAGATCATCTGCGAAGGCGCGAACGGGCCCACCACCGCCGCCGCCGACGAGATCCTCGAGAAGAAGGGGATTCTCGTCATTCCCGACATCCTCGCCAACGCCGGCGGCGTGACCGTGAGCTATTTCGAGTGGGTGCAGGACCGTGGTGGGTATTTTTGGGACGAGGAGACCGTGAACCGGCGGCTCGAGACGATCATGACGCGCTCGTTCAACGAGGTGGTGGCGGCCACGGAGAAGTACAAGGTGAACACCCGCATCGCCTCTTACATCGTCGCCGTGGATCGCGTGGCGGCGATGCACCGGCTGCGTGGGATGTATGCCTGATGCGCTACCGGGTCGTCGCGGTGGGCCGCATGAAGGACGCGGCGCTCCGGGCGGCCTGTGACGGGTACCTGGCGCGGTTGCGGCGCTATACGCGGGTTGAGGAACGGGAAGTGAACGACGAGGCGCGAGTCCTGGAGGTGATGTCCGAGGTCTCGCGCCTCGTCGCGTTGTCGGGAGACGGCGAGCAGTGGACGTCCGAGGAGCTGGCGGCGTGGACGGCGCGGTGGGAGATGGACGGCCGCGACGTCGCCTTCGCGATCGGGGGCGCCGACGGGCTGCGCGAGCCGGTCCTGCAAGCAGCCGAGCGGATCTGGAGCCTGTCCCGGCTGACATTTCCGCATGAGGTGGCGCGCGTGATTCTGTATGAGCAGTTGTACCGCGCGTACACGATCCGTCGGGGGGAGCCGTATCATCGAGGATCCTGAGCTCACAGCGACGGACCGGGCCGCCCTGCTACGACTCGCGCGCGACACGCTCGAGGCACATCTCGCGGGGCACCCGTTGCCACCCCTTCCCGACGTGCCCGGGGCGCTGGTCAAGCGGGGGGCGTTCGTCACCATCGTCGAACACGGGGCGTTACGCGGCTGCATCGGTCATGTCGCGGACGACCGTCGCCTCGGTGACGTGGTCCGCGAAATGACGGTCGCCGCCGCTCGGGACGACCCGCGGTTCGCCCCCGTGACCTCCGTCGAGCTGACGGGCCTCGCGCTCGAGATCTCAGTGCTCTCGCGGCCGGCGGCGCTCGAGCCGCCGCCGGTGGATCCGCGCCGTATCGTCGTGGGCCGTGACGGACTGATCGTGCGTCGGGGCGACCGCGTCGGGCTCCTGCTCCCCCAGGTCGCGACCGAGTATCATTGGGGGCCCGACGCGTTCCTCGCCGCAACGTGCCGCAAGGCGGGACTCCGCCCCGAAGCGTGGCGGGAACCCGACACGGAGGTGCTGGCATTTCAGGCGGACGTGTTCGGCGACCGGGGAAGGCGAAAGGGGGACAATAGAGGCGTGATGCCGCGCATCGTGCAGACTCCCATCGCGCCGCTCGAGCTGCCGACGCAGCCTGCGAAGCCGCGTCGCGTGGGGCCGGAGGTGGTGGCATCCGTGCTCCCCGGTCCGGGGCGAGACCGGCTCGCCACCAGCGAAGTCCTCGCCGTGACGACCGGCCAGCAGCCCGGGCTCTTCACCGGCCCGATCTACACCATCTACAAGGCGCTGTCCGCGGTCGCCCTCGCTCGGCGGATCGAGCGAGAGCGCGGCGTGCCGGTCGTTCCGGTGTTCTGGGTCGCCGGGGACGACCACGATTTCGCCGAAGCGAACCACGCGTGGTTCCTGGATTCTGGGGGCGAGCTCGCCCAGATCGTGCTGCGCGAGCGCCCGGCCGACGCCCCGCTTGTCGCCGTTGCGCGTGAAGCGTGCGGGGAGGAGATCCGCGGCGCACTGGCCCGGCTGCGGGCCGGCACGCCGGACAGCGAGTTCAAGGGCGCGGTGCTGGACTGGCTCGAGCCCTGTTATCGACCGGAGGCGAGCCTCGCCGACGCCTTCGCCGAAGCCCTGAACGCCCTGCTGGGGCCGCGCGGGCTTGCCGTGCTCCGCGCCCATGACCGCGGCCTGAAGCGGGCCGCGGCACCCTGGGTGCTGAGGGCGCTCGCCGTCACGCTGGCCGATGGGTACACACCGGTCCTGGTCGAGGCGAGCCAGGGTCGCGACCGGCTGCGAGCGAACGGGAGCGCCTTCCTCACGCGGCGGAGTGGCGAGCGGTTCACGCAGGCGGACCTCGAGCGCATCGCGCAGGAAGCGCCGGAGCGGCTCTCGCCCAACGTGTTGCTCCGCCCCGTGATCGAAGCGGCGCTGCTCCCCACCATCGCGTACGCCGCCGGGCCGGCCGAGCTCGGCTACCTGCCCGACGCCGCGCCGCTGTACGACGCGGTGGGCGGTGTTCCGCGCCAGGCAGCGCTGCCGCGCTGGTCGGGGGTCATCGTCGAGGGTCGCGTCGAGCGGTTGATGGAGCGCCACGGGCTCGATCTGACGGCCTTCGACGGCAAGCCCGGCGAGCTCGAGGCCCGGCTGGTCCGGCACGACCTTCCGGCCGAGACGGTCGCGACGCTGGCGGCGTTGCGCAGCGACATCGAGGCGCACTACGGTCGCCTGCGGCAGTCGGTCACGCGGATCGACCCGACCCTCGAGCGTACGGTGGAGTCGGCGCGCAACGCGGCGCTCTCGGGGTCGCAGGCGATCGAGAAAAAGCTCGTCGCGAGCCTGAAGCGCCTCGAAGGCGAGACACTCGTGCGCCAAATCGCGCGCGCCCGCGCCGCCGTGTATCCGCGCGGACAGCCGCAGGAGCGCGTGCTCACGCTGGCGTCGTTTGCGATTCGCTACGGACTCGGGCTCGTGGATGCGCTCGCGCAAGAGGTGGCGCGCTGGGCGGACGCCTCGTAGAATCCTTGCCATGTGGCTGTTCGTCGTCGTCCTCGTCATCGCGCTGATGATTCCGATCACCGCCATCCTGCTCGACTCGCCGCTCGGCCGCTCGCTGGCGCGCCGGCTGGAGGGGCGGGGTGACGAAGGGGCGGGCCGGGGGAGCGAGGTCCGCGAGCTGGAGCGCCGCCTCGAAGTGCTGGAAAGCGATGTCCAGGATCTGACGCGGTCGGTCACGGGAATGCGGGAAGAGATCCAGTTCGTCCAGCGCCTGCTGGAAGACCCGAACAGAAAGAAACGCTCCTGACGGTGCCGGAGGCATCCGGCGGGGGAGGGGGAGGAGGGGGGGGACGTCAGGCGGCCACGGTCGCCGCCGGAATCCTCGTGACGCGCGTGCTCGGCTACGTGCGCGAGCGCGTCTTCGCCTACTACTTCGGCAACACCAGCGTCGCGGCCGACGCCTTTCGGGCTGCGCTCCGTATCCCCAATGCGATCCGCAGCCTGCTGGGCGAGGGCACTCTCTCCGCATCGTTCATCCCCGTCTACGCGGCGTTCAACCAGCGAGCCGACACGTCCGCCGCCCGGGTGCTCGCGGGAGCGGTCCTGGGCCTGCTGGTGCTCGCCTCGGGCGTGCTGGCGCTGCTGGGGATCGCTTTCGCCCCCGCCATCACGACGCTCATCGCCAAGGGGTTCGACGAGCCGCGCCGCCAGCTCACCATCACCCTCGTTCGGATTCTCTTCCCCATGACGGGGCTCATGGTCGTTTCGGCGTGGTGCCTCGGCATCCTCACCACCCACCGCCGCTTTTTCCTGCCGTACGCCGCGCCAGCGCTGTGGAACATCGCCGGCATCGTGGCGCTGGTCGGCGCGGCGACCTGGTTCGTGAGCCGCGACCTACCGCACGACGCACAGTTGTACCGCCTGTCGCTCGCGCTCGCGTGGGGGACGGTCGCGGGCAGCGTGCTTCAGATCGTGGTGCAGCTCCCCGCCTGTTGGAAGCTGCTACAAGGCATCGCGCTGCGGTTCAGCGCCCGGCCCGAGGGTGTGCGCGACGTCCTCGTCGCCTGGACCCCCCTGGTACTGGGCGCTGGAGTGGCGCAGATCTCGGGGCTGGTGGACACGTTCCTGGGCTCGTTTACGGGACCGGGCGGGCTCTCGAGCCTCGGGTACGCGCAACTGGTGCAGGTGCTGCCTGTGAGCCTGTTCGGAGTCTCGGTGGCGGCCGTATCGCTTCCTGAGCTGTCCCGAGACGCAGCGCCGGCTGGGCCGGGGGGATCGGGGGAGCCCGCACCGAACGACCTGCTGCGGGCGCGGATCGCGGCGGGGTTTCGGCGGATCGCCTATTTCGTCGTGCCGTCGTCGCTGGCGTTCGTGGCGCTGGGGCCTGTGCTCATCGCAGCGCTGTTTCAGACCGGCCGGTTCGACGCCTCCGATTCGGAGCTCGTGGGAGGCGTCCTGGCGGCGTACGGCGTGGGTCTCCTGGGGCAGGCGACGGTGAAGCTGTTCGCGTCGGGGTTCTACGCGCTGCGCGACACCAGGACACCCGTGAAGATCGCCGCCTCCTCGCTCCTGGTCTCGACCGGACTTGCCGTGCTGCTGATGCAGCGCCTCGGTCCCGCGGGGGTGGCGCTCGGCTCGTCGCTCGGTGCCTGGGTGAACGTGGCCCTGCACTTGCGCGCCCTCGACCGCCGCATCGGCGCGGTGTTGGGGCGATCCGAGTGGCGCGCGACCGGGGCGACACTCGGCGCGGCGCTCGCGGCCGCAGGCGCGGGCACGGGGATCGCCGCGCTCGCCGACACGTGGGGACCCATTCCCAGGGCCCTGGTCAGCCTGGGTATCTTTGGTGTCGTTTACGGCGGCATCACGCTGGCCTTGAAGCACCCCGACGCGACGCGCCTGTGGAAGTTCGTGAACTGATCGACCGGAAGCTGCACGCCCTCCCCGACAAGCCCGGCGTGTACCTCTGGAAGAGCGCCGCGGGCGAGATCCTGTACGTAGGGAAGGCGAAGAGCCTGCGCTCGCGGGTGCCGAGCTACTTCGGGCCCGAGGCCGAGTCCACGCCGGAGCGCGCCGCCCTGGTGCGACAGCTCGCCGACCTCGAGACGATCATCGTGCCCAACGAGGCGCAGGCGCTGCTGCTCGAGAACAATTTGATCAAGGAGCACAAGCCCCGCTTCAACATCCGGCTCACGGACGACAAGAGCTATCCGCGCCTCGCCGTGACGCTGGCGGAGCCGTTCCCGCGGATTCTCGTCGTGCGGCGAGTGAACATCCCCGGAGCGCGCTACTTCGGGCCCTATACCGACGTTGCCACGCTGCGGCAGACGCTCAACATCGTCCGCCGTATCTTCACGGTCCGGTCGTGCCACTGGAACCTGCCGGTGGAGGCTCCGGACCGGCCCTGCCTCGACTACCACATCGAGCGCTGCAAGGCGCCGTGCGTCGGCTCCCAGAGCCAGGACGACTACCGTCGCATGATCGACGACGTCCTGCTCTTTCTCGAGGGCAAGACGGTGGACGTGCGGACCCGGCTGCGGGAGCGGATGCAGGACGCGGCGCAGCGCCTCGACTTCGAGCGCGCCGCGCAGCTCCGGGACGCTCTCACCTGGCTGGACCAGATCGAGCGACCGCAGACGATGGAGCGCGTGGGGGGCGGGGATGCGGATGCCGTCGGCTTCGCCCGCGACGGGGACGACGCCTGCGGCGTGGTGCTGCGGGTGCGCGACGGTAAGCTGATCGCCCGGGATCACCGCTTTCTCGAGAACGTGGAGCACGAGAGCGAGGGGGCGGTGCTCGCGGCGTTCCTGGTGCGCTGCTACCTGCCGCTCGACGCGCGCGCCCCTCGGGTGCTCCTGCCGTTCGCGCCGGAGGATCTGGAGTCACTCGCGCAGCTCGGACCTGGCGTCGAGTGGCACGTCCCGCAGCGCGGCACGTTCGCCAAGCTCGCCGAGCTCGCCGACCAGAATGCTCGCCACCTGCTCGACAGCCTCAAGATCGAGAGCTTCGATATCGACGAGCGCGCAGCCGACCCGGTGTTCGCGCTGGGGCGGGACCTGGGCCTCGCCGCAGTGCCGCGCTCGTTCGTGTGCATCGACATCTCCACGAACCAGGGCCGGGATACCGTCGGCTCGCTGGTGTGGTTCGAGGCCGGGCGCCCCAAAAAAGCCGAATACCGTCGGTTCAGGATCAAGAGCTCCCCGGCGCAGCAGGACGACTTCGCGGCGGTGCACGAAGTGGTGACGCGCTACCTCTCGCGCCGGATCACGGAGGACAAGCAGCTCCCCGACTTGATGGTGATCGACGGCGGCAAAGGACAGCTCGGTGCCGCGCTCCACGCCGCCCGTACCCTGGGGCAGGACACGCTGCCCATCGTCGGCCTTGCGAAGAAGGAGGAGGACATCTTTCTGCCGGCCCGCCCCGACCCGCTGCGCCTGTCGCGTCGGAGCCCGTCGCTCAAGCTGCTGCAGCGAGCCCGCGACGAGGCGCACCGGTTCGCCGTGAGTTACAGTCGCAAGCGCCGCGCCCAGCGCACGATCACCTCGGAACTCCTCGCCGTTCCAGGGATCGGGCCGGGCCGCCGGCGGGCGTTGCTCGAGCGGTTCGGGTCGCTCGCAGGGGTGAAGACGGCGACGCCGGCCGAGATCGCCGCCATTCCAGGATTCTCGACGAGACTCGCCGAGCGGATTCTCGACCGGTTGAAGCAGGGCGCGTGACCGTCGCTTGGTCCCTCGAGTGCTCCGGGTGCGGCAAGACCCGCAGCGCGGCTGGATTGCCGGCGCTGTGCGCATGCGGACAGCCCTATCTCGTGCGTTACGGCTCCGCCCCCCGGCCGGAAGCGAAGTCGCTGTTGCGCGAGCGACGCTGGACCATGTGGCGCTATCGCGAGTGGTTGCCCCTCGCCGATGGCGAGTCGCCCGTGACGCTGGGCGAGGGCGGCACGCCGCTCCTCGCGGTCGAACGGATCGCGACACAGTGCGGGTTCCACGACCTCCGGGTCAAGGAAGAGGGCGCGAACCCGACTGGCTCCTTCAAGGCGCGCGGGCTCTCAGCTGCGGTGACGCGGGCGGTGCGCGCGGGCGCGCGCCGCTTCGTCGTGCCCACTGCCGGGAACGCCGGCACTGCGCTCGCGGCGTACGCCGCGAGCGCGGGCGTCGTGGCCCGTGTCTACGCGCCCGTGAGCACGCCGCCCACTATCCTGGCGCAGATCCAGGGCTTCGGCGCCGAACTCCAGCTCGTGGAGGGCCACATCGGCGACTGCGGGAGGGCGGCGCGGGCGTACGCCGCGGAGACCAACGCCGTCGACATGTCCACTCTGCGCGAGCCGTACCGCATTGAAGGCAAGAAGACGCTGGGATTGGAGCTCGCTGAGCAGCTCGGCTGGACCCTGCCTGATGTGATCGTGTATCCCACCGGCGGAGGCACCGGTCTGATCGGGATGTGGAAGGCGTTCGGTGAGCTCGCGGACGCGGGGTGGGTGCGCGGGCCCTTGCCGCGCCTGTATAGCGTGCAGTCCACCGGCTGCGCCCCCGTTGTGCAGGCCTTCGTGGCGGGTGCCGACGCGTGCACGCCGTGGCCCGAGCCGGAGACGATCGCCTCGGGGCTGCGGGTGCCGGCGCCGCTCGGGGACCGCCTGATGCTGCGGGCCCTGCGGGAGAGCCACGGGGGCGCGGTCGCCGTCACCGACGCCCAGCTCCGGGCAGCCGCTAGGGACCTCCAAACGCTCGCGGGCATCGACGCATGCCCGGAGGGCGGAGCGGCGCTGGCGGCGGTCATGGAGCTCAAGGCGCGCGGGGCGATCCGGCCCGAGGAACGCGTGGTTTTCTTCAACACCGGCGCCGGGTGGCTCTACCGGGGCTAAGCCGTTTATATTCGGTGACTTCTAGGCCATGCGCATCGCGATTCTCGATCCCGCCGCCGGTATCTCGGGGGACATGACCCTGGGGGCGCTGCTGTCTCTCGGCGCGCCAGCATCGTGGCTTGAGGGCCTGCCCAGGCGCCTGGGCCTGGACGGCGTTGCGGTGAGGACGCGCGGAGTCTCCCGCTGCGGCGTCGGCTGCACGCAGGTCGAGTTCACCATCCCACCGCAGCCACACGGTCGCCATGTGGGCGAGCTGGTCGAGCTCGTGGAGCGTGCGCCGGTCTCCGATTGGGTGAAGGAGCGCGCCGCGCGCGCCTTCCGGTTGATCGGCGAAGCCGAGGGCCGGGTGCACAACGTGCCGCCCGAAAGCGTTCACCTCCACGAGGTGGGGGCGGTGGACGCGGTGCTCGATGTCGTGGGGGCGATCGAAGGGTTCGAGCAGCTCGGCCTCGAGGCCGTCTACAACTGGCCAGTGGCGGTGGGGCAGGGGTGGGTTGAGGCCGAGCACGGCAAGCTGCCCGTGCCGGCGCCCGCGACGGCGATCCTCCTCGAGGGGCTGGAAATAGCGTCCGGCGGCCCCGTGGAAAGCGAGGCGACCACGCCCACCGGCGCTGCGCTGGTGCGGGTGCTCTCGGACGGCCCGCCGCCGGTCCGCTGGCGCATGGTCCGCAGCGGCTGGGGTGCAGGGCAGCGCGACCCGAAGCGCTACCCGAACGCGCTGCGTATCCTCGTCGCCGAGCGGGTCGCGGAAGCGGGGCGCGTGGCCCTGATCGCGACCGACGTCGACGACATGAGTCCGGAGTACGTGGAGCCGCTGCGGCAGGCGCTGACCGCGGCAGGCGCGCTGGACGTGCAGACCTGGCCGGTGCAAATGAAGAAGGGGCGCTCGGGCTTCCGCGTCGAAGTGCTGGCGCCCGAGGAACTGGCGGAGCAGGTGACCGCGGCGCTGTTCCGCCACAGCACCACGGCGGGTGTCCGCCGCTGGGTGGCCGAGCGGGCGACGCTGCCGCGCCGCCTCGTGACCGTCCAGCTGTCTCCGGAGGTATCCGTTCGAGTCAAGGTGTTGGAGCATCCCGATGCGGGCAGCGTCCGGTTGAAACCTGAGTACGACGACGTCCTCGCGGCGGCGCGGGCCCTGGGTCGGCCGCCGCTGGAGATCGCGCGCGTCGTGGAGCGCGACGCAGAGGCGCTCGTCGCCAAATCCAAGGGGTCAGAATGACCGTCCAGCAAGCTGTTGTCGTGGGTGTGTCTCTGATAGTCGGGGTCGGTGCCGCCCCGCTGGCGGCGCAGCAGTGGGCGGCAGCCAAGTGCGAGCTCAAACCCGGACACCAGCTCGTGAACAGCGGGGTGCAGTATCTAAAGAGCGCTTCCGAAACGAAGTTCGAGGACAAGCGGCAACGGGATTTGAAGGATGCGCACCGGGTGCTCACGCAGGCCGTCACCACGGGAGGGCAGGAAAAGAATCCGACCGCCTGGTACTACCTCGGTCGCTTTTACGCCATGCGCGGCGACCTCGCCGGCGCCGACACGGCGTTGAGGAAGGCCGCCGCGCTCGCTCCGCACTGTCAGGAAGACATCGCGGGCTGGCGACGCGTCTTCTGGGTGCCGCTGTTCAACGAGGGTGTGAAGGCGTGGCAGGCCGGAAACACCGACTCCGCCATCGCCAGCTTCCGGCAAGCCAACGCCATCTACGATGGCGAGCCTACCGGGTTCGTCTACCTCGCAACCCTGTTCGCCAGTCGTGAAGCCCCTGACTCCTCGCTCCGGCAGACAGACTCAGTGAAATACCGCAGAGATTCAATTGTCTTTGCAACTCGCCCGGACTCGGCGGCGAAGTACTTCAAGCTCGCCGTGCCCGCGGCCCGCGATACGCAGTACGTACAGCAAAAGCGCGACGCGCTGTTCAACGTGGGACGCGTGTATCACGCGGCGCAGCGCTGGGATGAGGCGGCGGCTGGGTACAAGGACTACCTCGCCGTCTACCCCAGCGACGCGCAGGCGATGGCCGGGCTCGCCGCCGTGTACTCGCTGCAGGACAACGTCAGCGAGGCGCAGGCGCTGTACGCGAGGATTCTCGACCATGCCGACTCTGCCGAGGCGGGTGAGCTGTTCGCCGCGGCCCAGGCGATGCTCAACGCGGTTCCCGCGGAGCCCGACACCGCACCGGTCGGCAGCCGGTGCCGGACGGACACGCGGGCGAAGAACCGGACGCTTACGGTGCGGCAAGTGGCGATCAAGTGCCAGGCGGCGACGGACTCCGTCATCAAACATCACCTGGCGACGATCGCGCCTCAGTATCACCTGGTGGCGCGGGCCTACGCGGCTGGCCTCGCGAAGAACCCGCACGAGCGCCAGGCGCTGTATAACCTCGGGGGCATCTACTACCTGCTCGGCGACTCGGCGAAGGTGCTGCCGTTGGCGCAGCGGCTCTACGCCGTGGATCCGCTGAACCGTACGACGCTCGCCAAGCTCGCCGGGGCGTGGCAGGTGAAGGGGAATAAGGATTCGACGCTGTACTATCTCCAGGTCGCCGAGGCGATTGCAGTCGAGGTAACGGTGGGCGGCTTCACTCCGGACGAGAACGGCGCGAAGCTCGACGGCCTGTTGACGAACGTCAAGTCCCAGCCCAGCTCGCCAACGGCGATCACCTTCGAGTTCCTGAGCCCCAAGGGCGATGTGGTGGCGTCGCAGAAACAGGACGTCCCCGCGCTCGACGCGAGCAGCAACCAGGCGTTTGAGATCAAGGTGACCGGCGCAGGGATCGTTGCCTGGAGGTACCGGAAGTCGTAGCTTTAGCGGGCCGGGGCGGACCGTCGCGCGACACTCCGCTCCGTCATGCGGGCGTAATTCAGGGGTAGAATGCCAGCTTCCCAAGCTGGACGTCACGGGTTCGAATCCCGTCGCCCGCTCTCATGCATGCCGCGGCCCTGGCTGCGTCTTTGCCTGATAGCCTCCTGCCGGCTCAACGGCGGGATCCCGCGCCTCAAGAACGCCGCCGAAGACCCGACCTAGCGCGACAGCAGCTCGAGCAATCGCGCGGGCGATCACACTGCTGGCCACGAATCTCAAGCCCGCTCCCTCCAAGCCTTTCCGCCTCGCCGTTGAGTTCCCCGACCCCGCGGCCAGGTGGTCGCGAGTGCGACTCGGGACATCCCCGCCGTGTCGCCTCTCGACACAGCGTAACGGGATCGCCGGCTGGCGCTACCGCGGTTCCGGAGCGATATTATACAGCTCGACGGAAGTGCCAGCCTGCGTTGAGGTTGCGACGTTAGGCCTCACAAAGTCCTTGAAGTCCAGGTAGGCGCGGTGGTTCGTGTGCAGGCGGTGGCGCCGGGATCGCTCGGCGCAATGATAGGTCTCGTCCCGGGAACCCAGCTGGTGGCGGTGAACGGGCGTGCCCTCGAGGACTTCCTCGACTGGGAGTTCCTCACGGCGGACGACCGGTTCGTCCTGTCGGCGAGACTCCCGTCGGGGGAGGAGATCGAGTACGACATCGAGCGCCCGGAGGGACTCCCGATGGGCGTCACCCTCGAGCCGCCGCGCATCAGGCGGTGCGGGAACCACTGCGACTTCTGCTTCGTGGACGGCAACCCCGACGGGCTCCGAGCGCCGCTCTACATCCGCGATGACGACTATCGGCTCTCATTCCGCTACGGCAACTTCGCCACGCTCACCAATTTAAAGGCACGGGACCTGGAGCGGATCGTGGAGTACCGGCTGTCGCCGCTGTATGTCTCGGTGCACGCATCCGACCCGATCATCCGGCGCTGGCTGCTTCGCAACCCCGAGGCGCCCGAGATCGTTTCCCAGCTGCGGACTCTCGCGGCGCAGGGCATCGCGTTCCACACCCAGGTAGTGCTCGTTCCCGGCGTGAACGATGGCCCGGCGCTGGTGCGCACACTCACTGACCTGTACGGGCTGGGCAGGGCGATCCTGTCGGTGTCCGTGGTTCCGGTGGCGCTCACCGAGTTCTCGAAACGCCACCTCGTGCGCGAGCTCACGCGCCAGGAGTGCCGGGCGGCGCTGGCGACGGTGGACCGGCTTGCGACCCGCGCCCTCGCCGAGTGGGGCTTTCCGTGGTGCTTCGGCGCGGACGATCTCTATCTGCACGCGGGCGTCGCACTGCCGCCCGCCGCGTGGTATGGTGAGTTCGAGCAGCGCGAGAACGGCGTGGGCTCGGTGCGCTACCTTCAGACCCGGATCGCGGCGGCGCGGGACCGACTTCCGGACCTCGAGGGCAAGCGAGTCGGCGTGGTGACCGGCGCCGCCATGGGGGCTCTGATGCCGCAAGTGCTCGACGAGGTGGCGGGGGCGACCAGAGCGCGTTTCGAGCTCGTGGTGGTTGAGAACACGCTGTTCGGGCCGTCCGTCACGACGGCGGGGCTGCTGCCCGGCGCGGCGATCGAGGCCGCCCTACGCGACCGGCGCGGCTTGGATTTCGCGCTGCTCCCGGGGGAGGCCGTGAATGACGACGGGCTGTTCGTGGACGGCGTGGAGGCGCACGCCCTGGCCGATGGGCTCCGGCTGCCGATCCGCCTATCGCACGACTTCGCGGACGCGCTGGCGGAGGAGGCCGTCCCCGCATGAAGAGCGCTCCGACGGTAGCCATCATCGGCCGCCCCAACGTCGGCAAATCGACATTGTTCAACCGCTTCATCGGTGGCCGCCAGGCGATCGTGGATGAGCGCCCGGGGGTGACCCGGGATCGCCACTTTGGCGCGGTGGAATGGAACGGGCGGCGGTTCTGGCTCGTGGATACGGGTGGGCTGATTCCCCACGCCAAGGACCAGCTCAGCCGGGCGATCCGCGCGCAGGTCGAGATGGCGGTCGCCGAGAGCGACGTCGTGCTGTTCCTGGTTGACGTGGAGGCAGGGGTGCATGCGGCCGACCTCGCGATCGCCGAGTTCCTGCGCAAGGCCGAGCGGCCCGTGATTCTCGTGGCCAACAAGGCAGACCGGCTGCCCGAGGACGCGCGGCATCTCGTGTTCTACGAGTTGGGGCTGGGCGATCCGTTCCCCGTCTCGGCGGCAGTGGGGAAGAGCTCGGGCGACCTGCTGGACCGCATCGTCGAGCTGTTGCCCGCCGCAGGGGCTGCGGCGGAAGAGGCGGCGATCCACGTGGCCGTCGTGGGGCGGCCCAACGTCGGCAAATCGAGCCTCGTAAACCGCCTGCTCGGCAGGGACCGGCTGGTCGTGACGGACGAGCCGGGCACCACGCGCGATGCCATCGACACGCCGCTCCGCTACAAGGGTCGCACCCTGGTGTTTATCGACACCGCCGGCCTGCGCAAGCGCAGCAAGGTCGAGGACGACATCGAGTTCTATGCGACGCTCCGCACCGCACGCGCCATTGAGCGCGCCGACGTGTGTGTGCTCGTGGTGGACGCCAAGGGCGGGCTGCACGCGCAAGACCTGAAAATCGCGAACTCCGCGTGGGCGCAGGGAGCAGCGCTCATCATCGCGGTCAACAAATGGGATCTGATCGAAGAGAAGGATGCGAACACCGCGGTCCGAGGGGAGCGGGAGCTCGTGGCCCGCGCGCCGTTCCTCGCGTTCGTCCCGTTCACGTATGTGTCGGCGAAGACCGGCCAGCGGGTCACCGGGCTGCTGGAGCTGATCCTCGAGGTCGCCGGGGAGCGCGAGAAGCGGATCCCCACACACGAGGTGAACGAGGTGCTCGAGGCCCTCGTGGATCGCCAGCAGCCGCCCCAACCGGTCGGCGAGTCAGTGCGGCTGCTCTACGCGTCCCAGATCGGCACCGCGCCGCCCCGCTTCGCCATCGTGTCGAACCGCCCCGAGGCAATTCCCGAGTCGTACACACGCTACCTCCTGAACGGCTTCCGCGCGGCGTGGCGGTTCGCCGGCTCGCCCGTAAACATCAAGTTCCGCCGCAAGCGGGAGCAAGCCGCCCACCGATGACTGACGCCGGGCTCGTCATCATGGTCCTGCTCGCGTACTTGATCGGCGCGACGCCGACGAGCTACATCGCGGGACGGCTTGGCCGCGGCATCGACCTGCGCGCGCACGGTTCGAAGAACCTCGGCGCCACGAACGTGTACCGCGTGCTCGGGTGGAAGTACGCGATCCCGGTCGCGCTGATCGACATCGCTAAGGGGGTCATCCCCGTCAAGATCCTGGCACCGTGGTCGAACGGTCCTGCGTGGTTCACCGTGGCACTCGGCGTCGCCGCGGTGCTCGGTCACATGTTCTCGCCCTATGTGCGCTTCAGGGGTGGCAAGGGGGTGGCGACAGCCGCGGGCGTGTTCCTCGCGCTCGCGCCGCTCGCAGTCGCGATCTCGATTTCGATTTGGCTCGTCACGCTTTGGTTGTCCGGCTACGTGTCGGTGGCCTCCCTCGTCGTCGCCGTGCTGTTTCCGCTCTGGGTGCGACTGACGGAGCCGTCCCAACCGTACACGCTCTGGGCGGCCGTGGCGCTGGCGTTGCTCATCGCCTATTCGCACCGGGCGAACATCCGGCGGCTCAAGGAGGGGACCGAGAATCGATTCAGAACCCGCAGGGGAGTGGCCGCATGAGGTCCGCCGGTAGACTCGCGTCCCGGCAACTCCCGACGAACGGGCTCGCCGTTTCAGCGGCGGCGCCGAGCCGCGGCTTGAGCCGCGAAGATCGGTGACGCGGATCGCCGTCATCGGCGGTGGCGCCTGGGGTACGGCGCTGGCGGACCTGCTCGCCCGCAAAGGTGCGTTCGAGTCGGTCACGGTCTGGGCGCGGGAGCCGGACGTGGTCGAGAGCATCAACCGCGAGCACGTGAACCATGTATTCCTCCCGGGAGCGCCGCTTGGCCCAGCGCTGCGGGCGAGCGGCGATCTGGGCGAGACGGTCCGCGGGGCGGAGGTTGTGGTGTCGTCGGCGCCGTCGCACGTGGTCCGAGCCGTGATGATGCGCGTGCGTCACGCGCTCACTCGCGAGGCCATGGTGGTCAGCGTCTCCAAGGGGCTGGAGCCGGAACGGCTCCAAACCATGTCGTGCGTCCTCGGTGAGGTCCTCCCTCCAGGCACGCCGATCGCCGTGCTGTCCGGCCCGTCGTTCGCGCGCGAGGTTTACCAGCGCCAGCCGACGGCCGTCGTGGCAGCGGCCCGGGACCACGCCGTGGCACAGCGGGTGCAACGGGTGTTCGTGACAACCTACTTCCGGGTGTACTCCCACACTGACGTGCTCGGGGTGGAGCTGGGTGGGGCGCTCAAGAACGTAATCGCCCTCGCGGCGGGCATCCTGGAGGGACTGGGCCTGGGCCACAACACGCGGGCCGCGCTGATCACCCGCGGGCTCGCCGAGATTTCGCGGCTGGGCGTGGCGCTCGGCGCCGAGCCCGCCACCTTCGCGGGGCTCGCCGGCATGGGGGACCTGGTCCTTACAGCGACCGGGCCGCTGTCGCGCAACCGCTCGCTCGGCGTGGAGCTGGGACAGGGGAAGGCGCTCGCCGAGACGCTCGCCGGCCGCGCCACCGTGGCCGAAGGAGTGAACACCGCCCGTGCGGCCGTGACTCTGGCGCGGCGGCACGGGGTGGAGCTGCCGATCGCCCAGCAGGTGACCGAGGTGCTCTTTGAGGGCAAGTCGCCCCGCCAGGCGGTCGCGGACCTGATGGAGCGCGAGCTCAAAGCGGAGCAGTGGGGGGCGGAGGCACGATGAGCGTCCCGCATCCCCATCCCGTTCAGGAGTTCTTCTCCATCGGTGAGGTCTGCCAGCTGACCGACCTGAAGCCCCACGTGCTGCGCTACTGGGAGAGCCAGTTCCGCTTCCTGAACCCCGCGAAGAACCGCTCGGGGAACCGCGTGTACCAGCGCCGCGAGATCGAGCTAATCATGCTGGTGAAGCACCTGCTGTACACCGACAAGTACACGATCGAGGGGGCGCGCCAGAAGATCGAGCAATACCGGCGCTCCGGCGACCTGAAGCCCGAGGCGCGCCGCGCGCTCGCCACTCAGACCGTGAAAGATCTGCGCGCGGAGCTCAAGTCGATTCTCGCCATTCTCGAGGGCACCGCGTCGCCCAATGCCGGGGCACGTTGACGGACCCTCGCGGGTCGCCGTCGTCATACCCGCCTACCGGGCCGCCGCCACCGTCGCCACCGTCGTCGCCCGGGCGCGCCGTGCCGTTCCGGGGGCGACCGTGTACGTTGTTGACGACGGGTCGAACGACGGGACGGCGGAGCAGGCACGGGGGCGGGGGGTGGTCGTGGCCGTCCACTCGCGCAACCTCGGCAAAGGCGCGGCCCTGCGCACCGGCTTCGCCCGGGCGCTCGCGGAGGGCGCGCAGGTCATCGTGACGCTGGACGCCGACGGGCAGCACCCCCCGGAGGACATCCCACGGCTCGTCGCGCCCGTGCGAGGTGGGGAGGCGGATCTGGTGCTGGGTGCGCGGGCGCGCACCGGGGCAATGCCGCTCAGCCGGCGCTGCAGCAACTGGGTCTCGGCGGCCCTGACGTCGCGGATCGGCGGCCGGGCGGTGCCGGATGCCCAGACGGGGTTCCGGGCGCTATCGCGCCGGGCGGCCGAAACGATCCGACCCCGCGAGGAGCGCTACGACTTCGAGACGGCGTTCCTGCTGGCGGCGCTCACGCAGGGGCTCACGGTTCGCTCCATCCCGGTCCCCACGGTCTATGAAGGGCGACAGAGCCACTTCCGACATTGGGGCGACACCTGGCGCGTGGCCTGGGTCTTCACGCGCTACGGCCGGCAGATGATCTTCGGAGCACGATGAACATCCTGATCTCGAACGACGACGGGATCTTGGCCCGCGGTCTCGGGGTGCTGGGGGAAGTGTGCGCGTCTCTCGGTCAGGTGACCGTGGTGGCACCCGACCGCGAGCAGAGTGGTACGTCGCACTCACTCACGCTGCACCGGCCGCTGCACGCCACCCGCCGCCCCGACGGCGCGTTCCAGGTGGATGGCACGCCCACCGACTGCGTTCTCCTGGCGATCGGCATGCTCATGCCTACCAAGCCTGATTTCGTCATCTCCGGGATCAATCACGGCCAGAACATGGGCGAGGATGTCTTCTACTCGGGTACCGTCGCCGCGGCGATGGAAGGGCTCGTCGCCGGGATCCCGAGTATCGCCATCTCATACGCGGGCTCGGAACTCGACCTGTTGCCGACGCACGTAGACGGGCTGCGGTCGCTCCTCAAGAGCATCGTCGGAGTGCGGGATTTCCCCAAAGAGACACTGCTCAACATCAACCTGCCCGCGATCCCGGGCGGCGACGTGAAGGGCGTGAAAGTGACGCACCTCGGCAGCCGGGTGTTCAGCGAGGAGATCGCGCTGATGAAGGACCCGTGGGGCAAGGAGATCTACTGGATCGGCGGCGGGCGCATCACGTGGACGGGGGACGCAGACTCCGACTTCCGCGCCACGAGCGACGGCTACATCTCGGTGACGCCGTTGCACATGGATATGACGAACTACAGGCTGATCGAAGTGGTGCGGGAATGGGTTCCGGGAGACTGAGCGGGGTCGGAGACACGTACGCCGGGTACCGCGCACGGCTGGTCGAGGCTCTGCACGCCAAGGGCATCCGGGACCTCGCGGTGCTCAAGGCGTTCGCCGAGACCCCCCGGCACCTGTTCGTGCCCGAGGCGCTGCGCCACCGCGCCTACGAGGACGCAGCCCTGCCGATCGGGAATGGCCAGACCATCTCGCAGCCTTTCACCCAGGCGCGCTATCTCGAGGCGCTGCGGCTGAGGGGGAGGGAGCGCGTGCTCGAGATCGGCACGGGCTCCGGGTACCAGACGGCGCTGCTCGGGGCGCTTGCGTCCACTGTGTTCAGCGTCGAGCGCGTGGAGAGCCTCGCGCTGGCGGCCCAGCGAGCGTTGCGCGACGCCGGCGCGGCGAACGTGTCCGTCCTGCTCGGCGACGGCACGCTGGGGTGGAGCGCCTACGCGCCATATGACGCGATCCTCGTGGCGGCCGGGGGGCCCGAGATCCCGCCACCGCTCATCGAGCAGCTCGCGCCCCGTGGCCGTTTGCTGATCCCGCTGGGCGCGCGTGGTGCGCAAACGCTGACACTCGTCGAACGCGCCGAGGGCGGTCTCAGGGAGACCCCGCTTGGCGGGGCCCGGTTCGTCCCGCTCGTCGGAGAGCATGGCTTCGATGCTTGAGGACTTCGGCAGCCGGCTCACCGACAGCATCCCCCGACGCGTTTCGTGACCGCCCGCCGGTGGGTCGTCCGGGGCATCGTGCAGGGTGTGGGGTTCAGGTGGTTCGTGTGGCGCGAAGCGGAGCGGCTGGGTCTCCGGGGCCGCGCGAAGAACCTTCCCGACGGCTCGGTTGAAGTGATTGCTGAAGGTCCCGAGAACGCGCTGCAACACCTCGAGCAGTCGCTTTCGCGGGGGCCGGCAATGGCGCAGGTGGATCGTGTGGAGAAGCTCGATGTTTCACCTGACGTCGCCCTGCCGAGGCGTTTCGAGATCAACTAGTTGCGGGAGCGACTCCTGAGCCAGACAGTCTCGATCGCGGACATCTACGAGCGCATCCGGGACGTCCCCGACTTCCCGAAGCCTGGCATTATGTTCAAGGACATCACGCCGTTGCTGCTCGACCCGACCACGTTCCGGCGGGCCGTGGAGCTGATGGCGCAGCCGTTCCGCGGCGCCCAGGTTTCGCGCGTCGTGTCGATCGAATCGCGCGGATTCCTGTTGGGTGCCCCGATCGCCTTGGCGCTCGATGCCGGGCTCGTTCCGATTCGGAAGCCTGGGAAACTCCCCTCGGAGCGGGGACGGGTCGAGTACGCCCTCGAGTACGGCAGCGACGCGCTTGAGATGCACTCCGACGCTGTAAGCGTGAAGGACCGGGTGCTCATTGTGGACGACGTTCTAGCGACGGGGGGAACGGCCGAAGCCGCTGGGAAGCTGGTGCGGACGCACCGGGCTGAGGTGGTCGGGTTTACGTTCCTGGTCGAGCTTGACTTCCTGAATGGTCGCGCACGACTTGCCAGCGAGCGCGTTGAGGCCTTGCTGCACTACACGTAACCCCACTAGATTCCGGCGCTTAGCCCCTGTAGCTCAGGTGGATAGAGCAGCGGTTTCCTAAACCGTTGGCCGGGTGTTCGAGTCACCCCAGGGGCACTGGGGGGCTGAGGGCACGAGCTGGGAGACTTCTGGACTACGAAATGAGGCCAGCAACGGCATGGCAACTTCGGTAACGCCAGCTGGGGCGCGTACTGCTGCTCATGACCCAGGCGTACTGGCGTGGTTCGTCCAGTGGGTCAAGGGCCACCGGCAGGCGACGAGCTACATCGCGATCTTCTCCGTCATCGGCGCGGCGCTGTTCGTGTGGAACCTCTTGTCCACGCGGACGGCCGAACGCACCGGCAGCGCCCGGCTCGATCAAGCGCGCCTCGCGGTTGAGTCCAAGAATTATCCTCTGGCGGCGAGCGAGCTGGCGCAGCTCGTGGAAAACTACTCGGGGACGCGCGCCGCCCAGCAAGGCACTATCCTCCTTGGCCAAGTGCGTCTCGGGCAGGGACAGAATCAGCTCGCGATCCAGGTGTTGACCAAGTTTGCCCCCGACGCGGGGAAGACCTACCGCGCCCAAGCCTATGGGTTGCTCGGAGGGGCCTACGAGAACATGGCGCGCCCAAAGGATGCCGCCGAAGCCTACCATAGCGCCGCCGACGCGGCCCAGTTTCCTTTCCTGCGGTTACAGTTCCTGTCGGATGAAGGGCGGGCGTGGCTGGCGGCGGGCGACACGGCGAAGGCGCTCGGCGCCTATCGCGCGATTACCGCGCAGCGAGACTCGGGGGGCAGCGTGGTGGAGGCGAAAGTGCGGATCGGCGAGCTGACGAAGGGGACCGACCCGAACTGAGTTCTCCCGCTGCGTAACTTCGTATAAGATATGTTATGTTAAGTTAAAGCCCGTGCATATGTGGACAACCGGATCAGTTGATCACACCACGGATCACAACGCGAGCCTCCCCCGCTAGCCAAACGTCCTCGTAGGTTGCATCGGAGCTGTGCCGTGCGCTGACGTCCAGGCGGCCCCGCTGGGTCCAAATCGTCACCGGAAGCTTGCCCAGGCCCCATTCGGCGAGCGCACAGGCAGCGGCGACGGCCCCCGTTCCGCATGCCAAGGTCTCCCCCTCAACCCCCCGTTCGTAGGTGCGCATCTGCCACTGGGACGCGGACCCTGCCGGCGAGATGAAGTTGACGTTGGCGCCGGCCGGTCCAAGGGCGGGCTCGAACCGCAGCGTCCTGCCGCGGCGCGCGAGGTCCAGCCGGTTCACGTCGTCCACGAGGACCACGAGGTGCGGCACGCCGACCGTACCGAGGCCCGCGCGCTGCTCGCCATCCGTAGTGGCAAGGCCGGCGACCGGCGCCGGCGCGTGCACGGGACCAAGCTGGATCTCGGCGCGCTCGCCCGGGCCCGAGCAGCGGCTGGCGTAGGTGCCGGCGTCGGTCTCGAGACTCATGCCCTGGGGGCTGGCCAGCCCCAACCGCACGGCCAGCCGCGTGCTGCACAGGGCCGCGTTGCCGCACATCGCGGCGCGGGACCCGTCCGAGTTGAAGTAGGTCATGCGAACGGCGCCCGGCGCCGAGCCGGGGCCGACGAACACGAGCCCGTCCGCGCCGACACCGGTGCCGCGGGCGCAGAGCGCTCGAATGTCGGCCTCGGACCAGTCCGCGGGCGAGGTGTGTCGGCCGTCCACCATGACGAAGTCGTTGCCCGACCCCGTCATCTTGTAGATCGGCAGTCCGGCTAGATGCGGCCGAACCACGCCATCAGCCTGAGGCGCGGCACCATCCACACTGCTTCGCGCACGATGGCCCGGTTCATCTTGCTGAGTCCCTCGGTTCGGTCGACGAACACGATGGGGATTTCCTTCAGGGTGAATCCTTTGCGCCATGCCCGCACACTCATTTCGATCTGAAAAGCGTAACCGTTGGAGCGCACCTGCGACAGGTCAATCGCTTCGAGCACCCGCCTGCGAAAGCACTTGAACCCCCCCGTCAGGTCCCAGACGCGCAGGCCCGTCAGCCACCTGGCATAGACGTTAGCACAGTAGGATAACAAGAGACGGGGCATCGGCCAGTTGACGACGGTTACTTTACCCTCCAGGTAGCGCGACCCGAGCACGAGGTCCGCAGCCTCGATGGCCTTGAGAAACTCCTTTAAGTGCGCCGGATCGTGCGAGAGGTCGGCGTCCATCTCGAAGACGTAGTCATATTCCCGCTCCAGGGCCCACCGGAACCCGGCAATGTAGGCAGTGCCCAGGCCGAGCTTCCCCTCCCGATGGAGCAGCTGCAGCCGGGGCTCCTGCTGTGCCATCGCCTCGGCGAGCTTCCCGGTGCCGTCGGGGGAGTTGTCGTCCACCACGAGAATCTCAAGCCGGGGATCCTGAGCGAGGATTTGGGGCACGAGGCTCGGCAGGTTTGCGGCCTCGTTATACGTCGGAATGATGACGAGCGCCCGCTCACGCATTCCGCCTGCGCCTCACGAGGAAGCTCACCACCAGGCCTGCGACGAGCGCGAGTGAACCGAGCGAGATCGCTCGACCGGTTTCGTAGTGGTGAGAACGGAATGTGAGTTCGACCCGCTTCGCCCCCGCAGACACTGGTACGGTGATGAGCGTGTAGTCGCCGCGCAGCACGGATCCCGGCGCTCCGTCTACTGTAGCGTGCCAGTCGGGGTACCAGTTTTCCGAAACCAGGACGTAGCTCGGCTGCGGCGGCGCGGGGTCGAGCCCGATGGTCATACGCCCCGGCACCCACGCCGTCACGCTGGCCCGCGAGGGACTCGGCGCTGGCATCTCGCGGATGGGAATCGGCGTGACTGGCTGGTCGGGGGTGAACAGCACCACGCGGCTGTAGTCGATGCGCGGGTCGAGCAGCGTCGGAATCACCACGCTGGAATCGGCAGCCTTGAACCCGCCCGGCACCACGCGCGCGTACGGCTGCGCGTCGATGCGCTCGTACAGGTTTGCCTGCCCACCCGCCGAAGTGGGCACGGAGTCCAGCACCCGCCGGTAGCCTGGGATGCTGTCGACGTTGCGGGCGCCCGACGGCGTGAGCGCATAGCGTACGGCGAGCAGGTCCCAGAGGTGAACGAAGCGGAGGTTGTTCCACTCGTTCTTGCCGCCCAACAGCTCGTCGTAATACCGCAGCTCGTTGCCGTGATGGCCCAGGACCTGTGGGATGTCGAAGGCCATGAGCGTGACCCCGTCGGACGGGTACACGCCGAGGTCCAGTACGCGATACGGCAACGGGGTCGCGCGCATCCGGTCCGTGAGCGGATCGGGACGGAAGACGTCGCTCGTCGGATTCGGCGAATACGTCCAGAAGCGGGTGGCGTTCAGCCACAGGTCGCCGCCGATGACGAGCGCTAGCGCGAGCGCGAACAGCCGCGGTGTCAGGCGATCGCGCAGGGTCGCCCACGCGAGCGCGCCCGTCAACCCCAGCGCGAGCGCACTCCCGAACGACCCCCACATGATGGCGGAGATGTTGTCGCGCGCCGCGGCCGCGCGTGACCCTGCGAGGGTCTCGGCAATCGCCCCGAACACGCCGCTCACCGCGAGCAGCGCGATCACGCCGGCGAGGATCAGCCACGGGACGACGGCCTTCCGTCCCTCCTTGCGCTCCAGGCGCTGCGCGCCCAGCCCGGCCAGGAGCGCCACGACGAATGCGACGACGAAGAACGCCATCCCCGGGGCGCGAGTCTTGCTCACGAGCGGCATGACCGTCCACCACAGTCTGTAAAACGGCGTGCTCGCCCCGAGGCTAATGAGGAGGAACAGCAGGCCGATGCCGCCGACCCACACCACGAGCCTGCGCCGCTCTTTCACGGCGGCGCCGAGTACGGCGAGCGCCACTACCGGGAGCCCCAGGTACTCGGAGAGCAGCTTCAGCGGATTCGCGCCCCAGTAGGTCTCACGCGACCCGACGAAGTGCTTGAGGAAGAACTCGGGAACGTGGCTCCACGGAATCGCGTACGATGCCGAGCCCGCGAACCCGTAGTATCCCGCAGCGCGCGGCGAAAACGGGATGTATGCAAAAAACGGCAGCAGTTGGATCGCCGCGAGGCCGAACCCGAGGAGCACTGCGGCGAGCGCGATCCCTAAGCGCGCGACCCGTCGCGCGGGCGCATCCGAGGTATTCTCTTCCAGCGTCAGATACAGTGCGAACAGGCCGACGGCGATCAGCAGGTAATAGGCGATCTGGAAGTGGCCGAGCAAGCTGAGCGCGATCGCGATCGCCAGCAATCCATATCCTTCCGGCCGCTTGTCTCGCAGCGCTATCACGAGGGCGAGGCAGGCGAGCGGTAGCGCCGCCGAGGCGAACAGCTTTCCGTCGTGTCCCGGAGATGGGTAAGAGGCGAGCAACCCGGACAGCTCGTATGCGAGCCCGCCGATCACGGCGCCTGTCCAGGACACGTTCAGCCGCCGCAGCAACCAATAGGTGAATAGCCCGGCGAGGACATAGTGCACGACGAAGCCGAGGTTCACGACTGTGGCGACGGGCAGCACGAGGCGCAGGAAGGACGTCGGGTAGAAGATGTCGCCGTGCCCCGCGGCGACGAACGGCAGCCCACCGAACAGCTCCGG
Organism: Gemmatimonadales bacterium; assembly: GCA_050733055.1. GTDB lineage: Bacteria > Gemmatimonadota > Gemmatimonadetes > Gemmatimonadales > GWC2-71-9 > DASUAL01. Next base: position 2,127 of record JBOHSI010000054.1, on the reverse strand, counting down.
GTTCCAGAGGGGCACGTGGCCAAGCCGCTGCCACCACTCGGCGCCCCACTGCCGGAACGCGAAGCCCGCCGCGTACTGGTCGCTCCACGATGCCGCGAGCCATTTCCCCTCGAGCATCGGAGACGCCAGGACTGCCACCCACAGGGCCATCAGTCCCGCGGCGACGAGGGTCGGCCGCTTAGGTTCGTACACCCAGGTCCTCCTTCGTTCGTCCGCTGATCAGCAGCATGCCGAGCGGCGCGGCGGCTTCGCACAGCGTCAGGAGCACGCGGGAGGCGACACTCAGGGCGATCGCGCCGCCGCTTCCGAGCGCCGGCGCGAGGAGCCCGATGAACACGATTTCCCGCACGCCCACGCCTCCGGGAACGAACAGCGCGAGCAGGCCCAGAAGGTAGCCCAGCGCGAACACCCCCGCGGCCGTGGGCAGCGGCAGCGAGCTCTGCAGCCCCAGCCCGCGGGCCAGCAGCCAGAACGCGAGGCCGTACGTCACCCAGCTGGCCAGCGTGAGTACGGCGCTCTCGGCGACGGCCGTGAGGGGGAGCGGCTTGAAGCCCTCGCCCCCGCCGGCCAGTCCGGCGAGCCAGCGCGCGCCGCGCTCCCAGGCGAGGAACGCGATAGTGGCTACGGCGACGCTCGCCGCGGCCGCCAGGCGGAGGGGCGACTCAGCCCCAGGGGTCGCCGCGGCCACCACGGCAACGGCCGTCCCGAGCCCTACGGCCTGGACCGCGAACGCCGACGCACCCGCCGCCCAAGCGTCGACCCCTGCCCGCTGGGCCAGGACGATGAGCCCCGCCACGGTCCACACCTTTCCGGGCACGTAGCGGCCGAGGTTCACGAGCAGCCAGATGCGGGCGGCGCGGCTGTACGAGAGATGCTGGTCCCACCCAGCGAGGATCCGGCGCCACGACGCGATCTGCACCGCATACGTGGCGAGCACCGCAAGGGTCGAGAGGGCGATCCATCCGGGCCTGAGCGCGAGCGCCACATGGAGCGAGCGGAACTCGTCCCAGTTGCGGGCGATGGCACGCCAGACCAAGACGGCGACCACGCCCGCGACGGCGATCTGCACGCCCCACAGCCATCTACGCATTGCGGGATCGCGCGCGGTCGAGCGCCTGCGCGTAGATGGCCTCGAACCGCTCCGCGACAGCGGAGGGCTCGAGCCGGCGCCGCAGGTCGGCGCCCAGTTCCGCGGCGAGACGCCGACTCTCGGGATCGCGGGCGAGTTCGTCGATAGCGTGGGCGAGCGCCCAGGAGTCTCCGGGTGAAACGAGCCGGCCAGCTCCGTTGGCGGGGACGATGTCCGTGACGCCCCCGCCGTCGAGCGCTGCGACCACGGGAACGCCGAGCAGCAGCGCTTCTGCGGCGGCGAGGCCGAGCCCCTCCCCCACCGCTGGAAACGCAAACACATCGGCATCGTCCACTGCGTCCGGAATCTGGTCCGGAGTGACGGCGCCGATGAAGCGCGTTTGTGCCGCGATGCCGAGCTCCACGGCGCGGCGCTCGAGGGCATGCCGCTCCTCTCCGTCGCCGACGACGGTCAGCGGCAACGCGCGCCCCCGGCGTTTCAACTCCGCCATGGCGTCGAGCAGGAGATCGATGCGTTTTTGCTTGGTGAGCCGCCCCACCGTCACGACGCCGCCTCCCCCCTTGCTCGTGCGAGTGAAGGCCCGCGTGTCCACGGGCATCGGCTGGACCACGATGCGCCCCGGCTCGAGCGCCGTCGCCCGCGCCGCCGAACCGGCCAGATACGACGAGACAGCCGTAACGGCTGCGGCCCCGCGCAGCACGCGGCCGGCGAGGAGCCGCGCGGCGCGGGAATGCTCGAGCAGCGCGACGTCCGTGCCGTGGAGCGTGACGACGTACGGGCGGCGCGCGAGCCAGGCGCTGATGCCCCCCGGCACCCACCAGTGCGCGTGCACCATGTCGATGGCCCCACCCCGGCCTACCCGGGTGACCGCACTCGTTTGGCGAAGGACGAGCGACGCGGCGGCGAAGACGCCTCGGGGCGAGCGCACGGCCGCCGCCATCGTCCCGCTGTACGCGAGCGTCTCCCAGCGCGCCGGCGCGTAGCGCACCCGCGTGACGGGCACCCGGTGCCGCAGCTCCTTTCCTCCCCTGCCCTGG
>JBOHSI010000053.1:0-7823 GCA_050733055.1 Gemmatimonadales bacterium | reverse complement strand
GCCCCCCTGCGCCCCGCCGCGGCGACCCCTCCCATCCCGATGCCGGAAATCGTGGTGGAGCACGCCTCGGAAGAGCCGGTGGTGCAGGAACTCACGGCGCCCGCGCCGCGCGCCGGCGACATCGAGGTCTTCGACGGAACGCTCGATTTCAACGCCGCGGCGCACGGCACGGCGAAGGCGGAGGGCCTTGAGGTCCAGGAAGAGGTCCAGCTGAAGCCGCAGGACCTAGTGATCGAGGGTCTCGCGCACACGCAGTTCGAGAGCGCGCTCGGTTTTCCGCCCGAGCCCGAGCAAGCCCTGCCCGGGGTAGACCTGCCGCTCATCATGCCCGACGAGGTCGCGGAAACGACGCCCTCCCCCGCCGCAGAGCAGGGGGCAGGCGCGGTTTCGTGGGGCGTCGGGTCCGCCGCGCCCCCAATGCCCGCCGCGGTTGCGTTCTCGGACGACGACGGGGCGGCGGATACGGCTGCGCTCTCGCGCGCGGAGCCGGTGCTCACCGAGACGATGGCCGAGCTCTATCTCAAGCAGGGGCACCCGGAGGACGCGCTGCGCGTGTACCATGCGCTGCTCGTGCAGCGTCCCCAAGACGCGCGGCTGCGGGCGCGGGTCGATGCACTGACGCCCGGGGGCAAGCGCCAGGCGGGAGGGCCGGTGGGCGAGTCGCTCCCGGCGTTCCTGAAGCGCATCCTGTCGGGGCGGTCCCAGGCGCTCGAGCCACCCCCGGTCGCCGTGTCGCCGCTGGATGGCGCCTTTGCGGTCGCGTCGTTCGAGCACGAAGCGCAGCCCGAGATCGACGCGCCGGGTGAGGCGACGCGTCCGGCCGAGGACACGATCTCGCTGGATCAAGTGTTCGGTGAGGAAGGCGAGGCTGCTGGCGGGTCGCTCTCGGCTGTGGAGTCGGGCCTACCCTCGCCCGCGTTCCCACTCCCACCCCGAGCCCCACCCCCACCCCCGGCCTCGTCCACGCCCGTGGCGGCCGAACCCACGCCCGCGACGGGCGGATTCTCGTTCGACCAATTTTTCAGCCCGCCGGCGGCGAGAGTCGACGCGCCGGGGGGGGGGCCGGGTGTGACGCCGGCGCCGCGTGTGTCGGGTTCCAGGGGTCGGCCGCCGGCGGAGGATGAGGGCGACCCCGATCAGTTCCAGGCGTGGCTGAAGGGCCTCAAGTCCTAGTGCACATCGCCGTGCTGAACGGTCCTAACCTGAATCTGCTGGGCCAGCGTGAGCCCGAGGTGTACGGTCGGGCGACGCTCGCGGAGATCGAAGTGCGCACCCGCGAGCGGGCTCGCGCGCTCGGCGTGGAGCTCTCGTGGACCCAGACGAACCACGAGGGCGAGTTGGTGGATGCGATCCAGGGACTCAAGGACCGGGCGGACGGGGTGGTGATCAACGCAGCCGCCTTCACCCATACCAGCATCGCCGTGCGGGACGCATTGCTGGCGGTGCGGGTGCCGTTCGTCGAGGTGCACGTCTCGAACATCTTCGCGCGCGAGCCCGAGCGGCGCCGTTCGGTGCTGGCGGACGCCGCGGTGGGCGTGGTGACCGGGTTCGGTGCCGAGAGTTATCGGCTGGGACTCGAGGGCCTGGTCGGCTACCTCGCGTCCCGTGATGCTCGCTGATCCGCGGCGCGCGCGGCAGGAGGCGCTCGTCCGGGCGCTCGAAGCCGAGGAGCTGGACGGGCTGCTCGTCACCTCCCCCGCCAACATCCGGTACCTGACGGGGTTCAGCGGGTCAGCAGCGCTCGTGGCGGTCACGCGCGCCGACGTGCTGCTCGTGACCGACTTTCGTTACGACGAGCAGGCCCAGGCGGAGGCGGGCGCGGTAGCGCGGGTCGCGGTGGACAGCACGAGTCTGTGGGACCGCTTCTTCAAGGAGCTGGGCACACTCGGTCGGCTCTCCTGGTTGGGGTACGAGGCGCACGCGCTGACGGTCCATGAGGCCGAGCGTTTCACCGATGCGGGCAAGGCGTGGCGTTGGAAGCCTACGAAGGACCTCGTGGAGCGGCTGCGGGTGTCGAAGGACGCGGGCGAGGTCGCGGCGATCCGCGCCGCCGGCGCGCTGGCGGGCGAGGCGCTGGGCCGGACGCTTGCGCGGGTGCGGCCCGGGATGACGGAGCTCGAGATCACCGGGGCCCTCGAGGGAGCGCTGCGACGGCTGGGCAGCGAGGGGCACCCGTTCCCCACGATCGTCGCGTCCGGGCCGCGTACGGCGCTGCCCCACGCGCGCTCCAGCTCGCGGCCGGTGGCGGCGGGTGAGTGGCTCCTGCTGGACTTCGGCGCGCAGGTGGACGGGTACTGCGCCGACATCACGCGCACGGTCGTGATCGGCGCGCGCGCCAGCGAGCGGCAGCGGGCGCTGTACGCGCTCGTGGAGGAAGCGCAGCGGCGCGCGCGCGGGTGTGTACGGGCGGGGATGAGTGGGCGGGACGCGGACGCGCTGGCGCGGGAGCTGATCGCGGCGCGCGGATTCGGCGATGCCTTCGGGCATTCGTTGGGCCACGGGCTGGGGCTCGAAGTGCACGAGGCGCCGCGGCTGTCGAAGACGAACGCGGAGCCCCTTCCCGCGAACGCGGTCGTAACGATCGAGCCCGGGGTGTATCTCGCGGGTGAGGGTGGCGTCCGTATCGAAGACGACGTGCATCTGGCGCCTGGCGGGCCGAGGCTCTTGTCGGACGGCCGCACCGAACTCTTGGAACTCGTGTAGATTCCCTAGCCTATGAACCTGGACATCATCGCGCGGTTGGTGCAGATCCTAAAGGACGCCCCGGAGCTCGGCGCGATCGAGGTCCGCCGGGGGTTGTTCGGCTTCTGGTCATCGGTCCGAGTCTCGAAGGCGGGACACTTCGCGAACGCCGGCGGCCAGCACGTGATCGTGGCGCAGCCACCCGTCCCATCTCCCGCCTCCCCCCTCGCGACCGGCGCGTCGGCGGACGCGGGAGCCGGAAAACGGGAGGCGGCCGCCGCTCCGACCCACCTGCTCGAGATCAAGTCCCCGATGGTCGGCACGTTCTACACTGCGCCGGAGCCGGGGGCGGAGCCCTACGTCAAGACAGGGAGCCGCGTGTCGCCCGGGCAGGTCGTGTGCATCATCGAAGCGATGAAGATCATGAATGAGATCGAGTCCGAGGTCTCGGGCGTTATCCGCGAGCTGTGTGTCGAAAACGCCCAGCCGGTCGAGTTCGGACAGCCTCTCTTTCGGGTGGACCCCCATGCCTGAAGCGCCTCATGGCGCCGGCTCGGCCTTCAACTTCAAGCAGGCCATCACGCACATGGTCCAGCGCAACGCCTCGGACCTCCTGCTGAAGGTGGGTCGGCCGGCGACGATCCGGGTGAACGGCGAGCTGGTCTCGCTCGAGACCGCGCCGCTTAAGCCGGAGGAGCTCAAGTCCCTCGCCGAGCAGATCATGACGCCGCGCCAGGTGAAGGAGTTTGCCGAGCACAAGGAAGCGGACTTCGCGATTGGCGTGCCGGGCGTGGGCCGGTTCCGGACGAACGTGTACCAGCAGCGGGGGACGGTCGCCTTCGCGTTCCGGTCGATTCCCTACGAGGTGAAGACGATCCACGACTTGAACCTGCCGCCTGTGCTCGAGGAGATCGGGCTCAAGCCGCGCGGGCTGGTGCTCGTCACCGGGGTGACGGGGTCGGGGAAGTCGACCGCGCTGGCGGCGATGATCAACCACATCAACCTGAACCGGCGGGTCAACATCATCACCATCGAAGACCCGATCGAGTTTTTGCACCGCGACAGCCTGTCGAACATCTCGCAGCGCGAGGTGGGGAACGACACCCTGTCGTTCAACGCGGCACTGCGCCACGTGCTGCGGCAGGCGCCGGACGTCATCCTGATCGGCGAGATCCGCGACATGGAGACGCTGGACGTCGCGCTCAAGGCGGCGGACACCGGACACCTCGTGTTTTCGACGCTGCACACGACCGATGGCACGCAGACGATCAACCGTGTGATCTCGTTCTTCCCGCCGCACCAACACGACGAAATTCGTCACCTGCTGTCCACGGCGCTCGCGGCGGTGGTCTCACTCCGGCTCGTTCCCCGGAAGGATGGGCAGGGCCGGGTGCCGGCGGCCGAGGTGCTGATGAATACCGCCGCGGTCCAGGACAACATCCGCGACTTGAGCAAGCAGCTCAACATTCCCGATCTCATCGCCCAAGGGTCCGTGCAGTACGGGATGCAGAGCTTCGACCAGTCGCTGTTCCAGTGGTATCGGGAGGGCGTGATCAGCTACGAGAGCGCGATCTTCTACGCCACCAACCCCAGCGAGTTCACGCTCAAGGTGTCGGGGGTGGACTCGGGTGAGAGCCGGGCGTTCGGTGGTGGCACGACCGCAGCGGCCGGTCTGCACGGCGACATCGCGCCCTGATGTTCAAGAAGGTGCTCGTCGCGAACCGCGGGGAGATCGCCCTGCGGGTGATTCGCGCATGCAAGGAGCTCGGCATCGAGACGGTCGCCGTCTACTCTGAGGCCGACCGCGAGTGCCTGCACACGCGGTTCGCCGACGACGACGTGTGCATCGGCCGTGCGCCCTCCCGTGACAGCTACCTCAACAGTCCCAGCATCATTGCGGCGGCCGAGATCACGGGCGCGGACGCCATCCACCCGGGCTACGGGTTTCTCGCCGAGAACGCCGAGTTCGCCGACATCGTGCAGCGTTCGACGATCACGTTCATCGGCCCGACCGGCGAGCAGATTCGCCAGATGGGCGACAAGGCGGCGGCGCGCAAGTTGGCTCAGAAGCTCAAAGTCCCGACAGTGCCGGGCTCGCCGGGGCCGGTGGAGGAGGTGGAGGACGCGCTGAAGATCGCCCACAAGATCGGCTTCCCCGTGATCATCAAGGCGACGGCCGGCGGGGGCGGGAAGGGCATGCGGGTGGCCCAGGACGAGGAGTCGTTCGCGCAGCCGTTCGGGCTGGCCCGGCAGGAGGCTCTCGCGGCGTTCGGGTCGGACGAGGTGTACCTCGAGAAATATCTCGCCCGGCCGCGGCACGTCGAGATCCAGATCATGGGCGACACCCACGGCCGCGTCATGCACTTGTGCGAGCGCGACTGCTCGGTGCAGCGGCGTCACCAGAAGCTGATCGAGGAGGCCCCGAGCCCGGCAGTAGACCAGACGCTGCGGCAGGACCTGGGTGAGGCGGCCGTGCGGCTTGCCGAGGCGATCGGCTACGTCGGTGCGGGGACGATCGAGTTTCTCCTCGACGAAGACGGCTCCTTCTACTTCATGGAGATGAACACGCGCATTCAGGTCGAGCACCCGGTGACCGAGATGTGCACGAACTTCGACTTGGTGAAGGAGCAGATCCGCGTCGCCGCGGGCGAGCCGCTCTCGTTCGTGATGAACGGGCAGCGGCTGCGCGGCCACGCGATCGAGTGCCGCGTGAACGCCGAAGACCCGGCGCGCAACTTCCAACCCAGCCCGGGCACCATCACCGCCTATCACCCTCCCGGCGGGCCCGGTGTGCGCGTGGATACCCACATCTATGCGGGCTACACCGTGCCGCCCTACTACGATTCGCTGCTCGCGAAGGTCATCGTGCACGGCAACACCCGTACCGAGGCGCTCGCCCGCATGCGCCAGGCCCTCGATTCGTTTATCATTGAGGGCGTGACCACGACCATCCCGTTCCTCGGCCGGGTCATGCGTCACCCGGACTTCCTGGCGGGGCGCGTGGACACCAAGTTCCTCGAACGCGAGCCGCAACTCCTGCAGCAGCCGACATGAAGATCGACGTCTATTTCACACCGCTCGGCGTCGTCGCGGGAGACCTCGCCGGCCGGGGTGTCGTCGTTATCGATGCGCTCCGAGCCACGACCACCGTGATCACGGCGCTGGCGAACGGCGCGAAGGCCGTTATTCCTGCCGCGACCTCGGAGGAGGCGGTTCGGCTGGCGTCGAACCTGGAGAAGGATGGCGTGCTGCTCGCGGGCGAACGGAAGAGCCTAAAGATCGAGGGCTTCGCCCTCGGCAACTCCCCGCGCGAGATGACGCCGGAGGCGGTGGCGGGCCAGACGATCGTCCTCGCCACCACGAACGGCACCCCGGCCCTCGTGGCGGCGCAGGGGGGGGAGCCGGTGCTCGTGGGCGCGCCCGTCAACTTCAAAGCCCTGGCGGCGCGCGTCCGGGCGGCGCTGGTGCAGCGCGGCGACCTGGTGATCATCTGCGCCGGGCGGGAGAAGCAATTCGCGCTCGAGGACGCGTACACGGCGGGCCGCGTGATCAAGGCGGCGCGGAAGGGCATTCGCAAGCTCCAGCTGAACGACGCCGCGCACGTGGCCGTCGGCCTCACGGAGCAGTTTGCCGGCTGGACCCAGGCGCTCGAGGGATCGGAGGCCGCGCGCCAGCTGGCCGAGGTGGACCTGGCGGCGGACGTGAGCTTCGCCGCGCAGGCGGACCGCTTCGGCGTGGTTCCCACCTACGCGAACCGTCGCATCACATGAACCGAAAGGCGCGCCAGGAGCTCATCGGCATCGGTGCCCTCGTGGTCGGCCTGTTCCTCGGACTTACCCTGCTGCGGCTGCCGATCACCGGTGCCTGGGGCGACCGGGTTGGCACGCTGCTCTGGCGGCTGTTCGGGCTCGGTGCGGTGCTGTTCCCCGTGCTCGGCGTTGGCTGGGCGCTCGCCGCCTTCGGGCGGCTGGGTAGCTTGTCCGCGGCCCGGGCGGCCGCGCTCGGCGCCGGGCTCGTGGTGCTGCTCCCGTACGGGATCGGCACCCTCACCGGCGCCAGCTTCCCCACCGACTACGCGGCCTGGAACGCGACCCAGAAGCTCGCCGGTGTGCTTCCAGGCGCCCTCGCCTACAGCGTGCACCAGGCGATCGGTACCGCGGGCGGCGCGCTCATTGGGCTGTTCGCGCTCTCGGCGCTGGGGATCCTCACCGTCGGGTGGCATCCGCTGGCACTGCTGAGAAGCCGGGGAGCGGGGAGCGGGGAGCGGGACCTCACGGCCCAAGCCGAAAGAGTGGTCCGCACAGGCAGGAACCGCTCCCCGCTCCCCGCTCCTTCCAAGGAACCGGCGGAACGGCTATCCGCGCCCGCCGCCTCGAAGGAGCGCAGACCGAAGTCCGGGCGCGAGCCCAAGCCCCCTTCGGTTCGGGTGCCCGAGGGCGTGCTGATTCCCCCGATCGATCTCCTGAACCCTGCGCCGCCGGAGGACGGTGAGGCGGGGCTTGCCCAGATCGAGCAGATGGGGCATAAGCTGATCGAGACGCTCCAGACCTTCCGGGTGGAGGGCTCGATCGCCGGGCGTACCGTCGGGCCGGTGGTGACCCAGTACGAGGTGGCCCCGGGACCGGGGGTCAAGGTGGGGCGCATCGCGGCGCTCGCCGACGACTTGGCGCTCGCGATGCGGGCGCAGTCACTGCGCATCGTGGCGCCGATCCCCGGGAAGGCCGCAGTCGGCATCGAGGTGCCGAACCCGATGCCACGCATGGTGCACATCCGGGAACTGATCGAGGGGGACGAGTACCATCGCACCAGCCGCGTGCTGCCCGTCGCGCTCGGCAGGAACCTCGAGGGCGATTCGGTCGTCGCGGACCTGGCGAAGATGCCGCACCTGCTCATCGCCGGCGCCACGGGCTCGGGGAAGTCCGTGTGCATCAATACCATCATCACAAGCCTCTTGTACCGTTACCCGCCGCAGGAGCTGCGGCTGCTGATGATCGACCCGAAAATGGTGGAGCTGTCGATGTACAACGCGCTCCCCCACCTGCGGCATCCCGTCGTCACGAACAACCAGAAGGCGGCCACGGCGCTCAAGTGGGCGGTCCGCGAGATGGAGCGGCGCTATCAGCTGTTCCACGCCAACCACG
>JBOHSI010000052.1:0-4895 GCA_050733055.1 Gemmatimonadales bacterium | reverse complement strand
GTCCCACCGCGGCGATCGCGCAAGCGACGCCAGCGCCCGCCAGCACGACCGCCCCGGCGCGCGCGCGCGCGTGCGGCAGCCCGAGCTGCCGCAACCGGGCCGCTGTCGCCGTCACCACGTCGCACTCACGGCGTAGGTAAAGAGGTTCACGCCCATGCGCAGCGCCGCCTCGTGCAGCTCCGGGGGGTCACCATGGACCTCGGGATCCTCCCACCCGTCTCCGAGATCCGCCTGATACGAATAGTACACAACCAGCCGGTCACCCAAAAAGATGCCGAACCCTTGGGCCGGGAGGCCGTCGTGCTCGTGGATCTTCGGGATTCCCTTCGGAAAGTCGTACGGCACGTGATAGATGGGATGCGTCAACGGCACCTCAACGAGGGGGTGGTCCGGAAAGACACGGGCGATCTCGCGGCGGAACGACTTGTCCAGCCCGTAGTCGTCGTCGGCGTGCAGGAACCCCCCCTGCTCGAGCCAGCGCCGCAGCGCCGCAACCTCCGCATCCGAAAAGCGGACGTTGCCGTGGCCCGTCATATAGAGGTAGGGGATGTCCCACAAGTCCGGACTCGTGAGCGTCACCACGCGCTCGCGCTCGCGCTCGGCGACAGGGAGCGCGGTGCGCTGCCGGATCGCAGCGAGGAGGTTGGGCAGCTTGGACGGACCGGCGTACCAGTCGCCGCCGCCGTCGTACTGCAGGCGAGCGATGGTCAGAACGGCGGCGCTGGGGCGGCCATGCGGAGCGGCAGTCAGCAAGACCATGAAACCGAGCGCCAGACCGCCTGACCGCACCACCACCGCCGTTGCGTTCACAGGTCGTTCACCAACCGGTAGGCAGTGTTTCTCGTGATGCCCGTTTCCGCCGCGAGGCGGTCGGCCACGTCCTTGCGCGTCATCCCTTGGGCGAGCAGGGCGCGGGCGCGCTCCTCGGGGTCGGGGGGCCGCTCCCCGCGCGCGGGCTTGCCGGTGCCCGCGACCACGACCGTCACCTCGCCGCGCGGGGGCGCCTCCGCGTAGTAACCCGCGAGCTCCGCCAGGGTCCCCGCGCGTGTTTCCTCGAACACCTTCGTCAGCTCGCGAGCCACCGCGGCGGGCCGCTCGCCGTCGCAGGCGGCGGCGAGATCCTCGAGCAGCTCCGCGACGCGCAGTGGTGCCTCGAACAACACCACGGTCCATTCACTTTTCGCCACCAGGTCCAGCAGCCGGCGGCGCTCGCCGCCCTTGCGTGGCAGGAATCCGAGGAACTGGTAGCGATCGGCGGGGAAGCCCGAGACGGAGAGGGCTGCGGCCACCGCGGTGGGCCCGGGCACGGTGACCACCGGGACGTCGCGCTCGCGCGCCGCGGCGACGAGGACGGCTCCGGGGTCGCTCACGGCAGGCGTGCCCGCGTCGGTCACGAGCGCGACGTCCTTCCCCGTGCCGAGCAAGTGCAGGATGCGGCGCAGCGCGGCGTCGCCGGAGTGCGCGTGGAAACTCAGCAGCTCGGCGCGCGAGTCGACGTGCACGAGCAGGACTTTGGTGTGGCGGGTGTCTTCCGCCGCGACGGCGGTTACTTCCCGCAGCGTGGCGGCGGCTCGCGGCGACAGGTCGTCGAGATTGCCGAGTGGCGTCGCGACGACGTAGAGCGTGCCGGGCATGTCACCACGTCACCTGCCACGGCAGCCGTCCGTAGAATCCGGCCGACTGCAGCACGTAGCGGTGCTCCCGGGTCGCTTCGCGGAGGATCTTGGGCGCGATGCCGGGCATCAACACCTCCACGCCCTCGAGCAGCTGCCGCGACCAATCGGTGAGCGCGTTCGACAGCTCTTCCGGCTGGACCACCGCATCCGGCGTTTCCGCGCCCCGCGCCACGGAGAGGATCGCGATCGCCTGGTGGGCGTCCCGCACGCCCGTGCTCACCTTCTGCGCGCGTCTCCTGGCCTCACCGGGGAACTCCTTCTCGACCTCGTCCACGATGCGCCAGTACAGCTCGCGGTAGGTATTGATCAGTGCGTTCGGCGCCTGCTGCGGCAGGTCCGCCACGGCCGGGAACATCGTCGCGGCAAGCGCCGGTTCCGCGCCGTCGGGGCCCGGCCGGAACTGCGACTCGAGGTATTTCGCCACGGGCATCGCGTCCGGTTTGTCACAGTAGTACCCACCCGTGAACCGGCCCTGCTCGAACCGCACGTAGGATACGCGCCCGTTCGAGATCAACTCGAGCACGCCGGTCGCGTGCGCCTGCTGCAGCGCCGGGAACAGCGCGGCGGGGTTGGCCGGATCCACGACGCGCGGCTCCCCCGGGACGGCGCACGACTGATACATCCAGGCGAGCTGCTCCATCGGCGCGGTGCCGTAGGCCAAGTCCCCACGCTCGACCTCGGCGCGCATCCGCTTCAGGGCCTCCGTGATCGTGATGACCTGCCGCCCGCTGGTGTGCAGCGAGGCGGCGTTCACCGCCTCCCCCTTGCGGAACAACAGGAGGAGGCATTCGTCCGGCAGGTGGGCGGTGATGTAGCCGTCCACGCGGCCGTCACGGTCGCGCTTGGCAAACGCCAGCAGGTTGTCCAGGTGAATGAAGGCCAGGCGGGTCCGATGAACCAGTCGGTTCCCCTGCGGAAAGGTCAGGTCCGCGAGGCGAACCGGCGAGTTCATCAGGCGAGCGGTGCTCGCGCGCATGGTCCTCCGGGGAGGGCGCTACGACAGATGCTGCTCGATCTTCTGCTCGAACACCGGCTTGGGATAGGCGCCCACCAGCGTGTCCACGTGCCGCCCGTCCTTGAAGAATAGAATACTCGGAATCGAACGCACGTTAAAGCGCATCGCCGTCCGCTGGTTGGCGTCGACGTCCACCTTGGCCACTTTGAGCTTGCCCTGGTACTTCCCCGCGAGCTGGTCCAGGATGGGAGCCACCATGTGGCACGGGCCGCACCACGCCGCCCAGAAGTCCACGATGGCCAGCCCTCGGTGCTGCTCGACCTCCTCAACGAACGTGGCGTCGGTAACCGCCACGGAACGTACTTCGGTCATGACCCTCCACTCCCTCTCGTGCAACCATTATGTTGACGGGCGAGATGACGAACCGGACCGCCCCGACCGCCCGCCTCGCCCATGTCGGCGTCGCCGTGCCCAGCATCGCGGACGCGCTGGCGTTCTACCGGGACGTCCTGGGCCTCGAGCCGGGACGCCCCGAGTCCGCCGACGGCGCGACGATCGTCGGCTTGACACTGGGCGACGTCGAGGTCGAGCTGCTCGAGCCACGCGACCCCGCAGGTCCGGTGGCGAAGTTCCTCGCCAGGCGCGGCCCCGGGATCCATCATCTCTGCTACCGCGTGCCCGATCTCGACCGGGCGCTGCAGCGCTGCCGGGCGGCGGGGTATCGGCTGGTCGACGACGTGCCGCGCCGCGGTGCCGGGGGCCGGCGTATCGCGTTTATTCATCCCAAGGCAACGGCGGGCATCCTGCTCGAGCTGACCGAATAGCCTAACGCCGGACCGCCGCCGAGCGTTCCCCGGAGCGTCACGGCCGGCACGGGGTGGCCGGGTTGCCGGCGACGTCGAGGTGCACGTCGAGGACGAGCCAGCTGCCGGTCTTCGCGCGCACGAGATCGATCGGCAGGACGACACTGCAGCCGCTGGGCCGTTGCAGCTCGACGCGGTAGGTCCGCATCTCGTCCTTGCCCGACACCGCCAGCGGGCCCTCGACGACTCGGTACCTCTGGTGGTTCAGGTACTTTTGAATGACGGTGAGCCGCTGGTTGAGCTCGTCCGACTTCATCCAGGCGGCCGCGGGCCCACGCTGCGAGCCCCACAGCGTGCCCAGCCGCCGGAGGTCGTTCGCCTTCACCGCCGCCATGAACTGCGCGAGCGTCTCGCTCAGCGGCTGCGGCGCGGGCGTCCCCGGGTTCCCCCCGCCGCACGCGAAGCCGCCCAGCGCGACGAGCACGGCGAGTGCCGGTCCAACCTGTTTGACCCACGATGAGGCAACCCGGGAAGCAGGGTGGAACGGCACCAATCGTGGTCTCACGGATGTTTCCCTGGGGTGAACGGAGTGAACCGAAGGTAAGACGGCATGCGGCTCTACGTCAACATTGATCACGTCGCGACGCTGCGCGAGGCACGCAAGACCGATGAGCCCGACCCGGTGCGCGCCGCCGACGCGGCCGAACGCGGGGGCGCGGACGGCATCACGGTGCATCTGCGCGAGGACCGGCGCCACATCCAGGACGCGGATGTGCGCAGGCTGAGAGCGTCGATCCGCACGGTGCTCAACCTCGAGCTCGGAACCCACGCAGAGATCGTGCGGTTCGCGTGCCGTCTGAAGCCGTTCCAGGCGACGCTCGTCCCCGAGCGACGTCAGGAGATCACGACCGAGGGCGGTCTGGCGCTCCGGAGCCCCGACCGCAAGCTCGGGGCGGTCGTGCGGCGCCTCACGGACGCCGGCATCCGGGTGAGCCTGTTCATCGACCCGGACCGGAGGACCATCGACCGCGCGGCCGAGCTGGGCGTCTCCGCCATCGAGTTGCACACCGGCCGCTACGCCCACACCTGGCGCGCCGGCGACGCCGCGCTCCGCGCGCTCCAGCGCGCCGCCAAGCACGCGAGGGCCCTCGGCCTCGCGGTGCACGCGGGCCACGGCCTCACGTACGACAACGTCCAGCCCGTCGCCGCCATCTCCGAGATCGAGGAGCTGAACATCGGGCACTCGATCGTCAGCAATGCCCTGTTCTGGGGACTCGAAGAGGCGGTCAGCAGGATGCGAAAGCTCGTTGATGAGGCGCGATGAGCCGTTAGCCGTTGGCTCATGGCCAATGGCTAATGGCCATTGTAGTTTGAAGCCGCCATGACCGGCCCCGCGACGCCCCTCGGCATGTCCGACTTCTTCGCCCTCGAGGCGGGCGAGTACTTGGAGCGGCTCGATGC
>JBOHSI010000051.1:0-4023 GCA_050733055.1 Gemmatimonadales bacterium | reverse complement strand
GCCCTGCCCCGCGAACCGGCAATCGGCATGCCTCAGCAACGCGCATCCGGGGACCTGCCTCGCCGCCTCCGTGAGGAGCGGGCGGAACGCATCCCCGATGTCCGTCGCGCTCAACTCGTCGAGCGGGCGATGCCACGAGGCCAGCAGGTCCGTTCGCTCGGCCGCCGCGGCGAGTCCCACGGCCGAGAGCACCCCCGGATGGGGTGGAATCACGATCGTGCGCATGCCGAGCGCGTCGGCGAGGGCGCACCCGAACAACGGTCCCGCGCCACCGAACGGGAGCAGCGCCATGCGGCGCGGATCGAGCCCGCGCGCCACGCTCACTCGCTTCAGCGCCCGTGCCATCACCGCCATCGCGACCGTGACGATCCCGGCGGCGAGTCGGGCGGGCTCGGCGCCCGCGGAAGAGCCGAGCGACTCCAGGACGTGGTGCGCCGCCACGGGGTCGAGGTGCACCTCGTCGGCCAGCGGGATCTCCGGATCCAGCCAGCCGAGTACGAGGCACGCATCAGTGACGGTCGGCCGGTCGCCGCCACGGCCATAGCAGGCCGGGCCAGGCACCGCGCCGGCAGAGTCGGGACCGACCTTCAGCGCCCCGCCTTCGTCCACCCGTGCGATGCTGCCGCCGCCCGCGCTCACCGTCTCGATCAGGATCGCCGGCAGCGCGAGCGCGACGCCCGCCACCGCGCTCCCTCCGTCGCTCACGGCCGTCCCACCCGTCACGAGGCTCGCGTCCGCGCTGGTGCCGCCCATATCGAGCGTCAGGAGGTCGGAGCACCCGACCGCAACCCCCGCGAGTCGGGCGCCCACGACACCGCCGGCGGGACCCGAGAGCGCGAGCGACGCCGCGCGGCCCGCGGCGTCGCGCGGAGCGATGGTCCCGCCCGCGGACGTCATGATGCGGAGCGTCGCGATACCACGCGAGCCTGCGTCGCGCTCGAGCCGCGCGAGGTAGGCCGAGACGTTCGGTCGCAGGTACGCTTCGACGGTAGTGGTGCTCGTGCGCTCGAACTCGCGGAACACGGGGAGCACTTCGTGGCTCGTAGCGACGGGGAGCCCCGGGAGCGCCGCCCGAAGCGCCGCCGCGACGCGGCGCTCGTGCTCGTTGTGCCGGAACGCGAAGAGGAAGGCGACGGCGACCGACTGGGGCCCGAGCGCCCGGACCGCCGCAACGACGCGCACCACCTCCTCCTCGGTGAGCGGCTCGAGCACGCCGGCCGGTCCCATCCGCTCGGCCACGCTCACGACGTCGCCCCGCGCCACCAGCGGCGGCGGATGGTCGCGCGCGAGGTCGTACAGCGACGCGCGGTCCTGGCGTCGCAACCACAGCAGGTCTGCGAAGCCCCGAGTGGTCACGAGCACCACGCGCGCGCCCCGACGCTCGAGCAGCGCGTTCGTCGCAATGGTCGTGCCGTGCACCAGGAGGTCGATCGGGCGAGAAGGCGTGAGCGCCCGGAACAACCCGACGGCCGGATCTTCCGGCGTCGTCACCACCTTCCGCACCTCGATCTCCCCGTCCCGCCCCAGCGCGACGAGGTCAGTGAACGTGCCGCCGACGTCGACGCCCACCCGGTAGCTCACCCCTCCACCACCCTCCGCTTCCAGGCCTGCACTGCCAACCCGCCGGCCAGCCCCAGGGTGGCAAGCACCGCCAGCCTCCCCACCCAGTCGCCGAGCCGCACGTACAGGGTGACGACATCGCTGCTGCGGACCCGGCCAACGACGATTGCTTGCTCCTCCAGGCCCGTCGCATCCTGCGTCCTGCCGAGCGGGTCCACGAACTCCGAGATGCCGGAGTTCGCCGCGCGGGCAATGCCGATCCGCGTCTCGATCGCCCGCAGGACGAGGTGGGAGGCATGCTGATACGGGCCGGCCGTGCGGCCGAACCAGGCGTCGTTCGTGATGTTGACGAGAAAGTCGGCGCCGGCGCGCCGATACTTCCCCGCCAGGTCCTCGAATGCCGACTCGTAGCAAATCAGGACCCCGAACCGACCGATCCCTGACGCGTACACGGGCAGGTCGCGCCCCGACGAGAACCCTCCGGACCAGCGCGCCAGCCCGGGGACCGCGCGGAACAGCCTGACCGGCACGAAGGGTACCCGCTCCACGACCGGGACGAGGTAGTGCTTCGCGTACACCGGCCAGCGCCGCCACTCTCCCGTGGCCTCCACGAACAGCGCCGCGTTGTAGTAGGGGTCGCTCGGGCCACGCCACTCGGGGACGGCATGGAGAGTCCCGGTGAGAATCGGTGTGCCGCTCTCCCGGGCGAGCCCGGAGACGGCAGCCTCCCAGGCGGGATTGCGCCACAGGAAGTCGGGGATGGCCGCTTCAGGCCAGACGAGCAGATCGAGGCGCGATCCTGCAAGCGTCCGCCGCGACATCCCGATGAGCTTGCCCACCACGCTGTCGGCGTGTGCGGGATCCCACTTCTCACGGAAGCCCTCATTTGGTTGAATCAACCCTACGGTCCCGAGCTCCCGCAGCGGAAGCGTTTTCATCCTCCAGACGCCGTGGGTCAGAGCCAGGAGCACCGTGACCGCCACGATACCGACACGACGCACCACGTACGACGCATCGCTCCTGTCGAGGAAAGCGTCGACGAGCATCACGTTGCACCACACCAGCCAGAGCGTGACTCCGCGAGCGCCCGCCAGTTCCGCCCACTGGACAAGCACCGGCGCGTCGGCGAGAGACGTCCCGAGGCCCAGCCACGGGAACCGGATGTCGCCCTGGTGACCGATGATCCACTCCAGCGCCGTCCAGGCAACGGGGAACACCACCCAGAGGGGCATGGACGGAAGGCGTTCGCGCACCCGCACCGCAAACCCGAAGAGCGCCGCGTGCCACAGGCCGAAGATGACGATGGTGGCGAGGTAACCGAGCGCGGAGAGGGGCGTGAAATGCCACAGGGCGACGACCAGCCAGTAGAGCACGAGCCCGTGAGCGACGAACCCGTACCAAAACCCCCACCGCAGCGCGCGCCGGAAGTCCCGTTCCCGCGCCGCCTGACGCAACAGCACGACCGCCGGCGCGGCGGCGAAGAAACTGAGGATGGGAAGGTGGAACGGCGGGTAGCTCGCGACGAGGAGGCCCGCGCCCAGCGCGATCAGTCCAACCGTCCGCCGGGACGGAGCGGTCACAGCAGCACGTCGCGCCCTTCGTCGGCCGAGCGGTACACGGCTTCGAGTACCCGGTGCAGGGCAAGCTGATCGCGCGGCGGCGGCGCATTCAGGTCCCCTCTGATGACCGCGAAGAAGTACGTCCACTCGGCGCGATACGACTGCGCGAAGGGCGTCTCGCGCCCGCTCGCCCCGGTCGGCGTGACATCCGTCACGGTGCCGTGCGCCTCCTTGAACAGCCGCAGCGGCTGGATGCTCGCCGCGCCCTTGGTGCCCACGAGGTCGAACCAGAACCGCTCAGACTCTCCCATGTGGCGCCGGCTGACATCCATCGACAGCGAGACGCCGTTCTCGCACACCACGAGCGCCGTGGCCAGATCCTCGACCGCGTCCTTGCCCGGAGCCATCATGTGCGCCGACACGCGCCGCGGGGCGGGCCAACCCGCGAGCCATAGCCCGAGATCCAGCAGCTGAAGCCCGAGGTCGATAAACGCCCCCCCACCCGCCTCCGGGCGACGCAGCCGCCACCCCAGCATTTGCCGGCTGGGCTGGAAGGTGTACCAGCCGCTCCGGATCGCCTGCAGGGGGCCGATGTCCCCGCCCGCGAGGAAGCCGCGCACGGCCTGGACGTCGGAGCGAAAGCGGTGGTTCATCCCGACCATGATCCGCTTGCCGTACTTCTCGCTGGCCTGGAGCACGCGCTCGACCCCCGCGGGGGTCAGCGCCAAAGGGCGCTCGCACAGCACGTGGCACCCGGCGGCGAGCGCGGAAACGACGTGGATTTCGTGCAGGTGGTTCGGCGTGCAGATCACGACGGCGTCGGCGCGGCCGTAGCGCAGCACTTCCTCGATGTCGTCGAACGTGTCCTTGACCTCGAACCGGGACGCGAGGGCTTGCGCCTTGC
>JBOHSI010000050.1:0-7104 GCA_050733055.1 Gemmatimonadales bacterium | reverse complement strand
CATCCGATCGGCCGCCGCGGCGTGTTCGCCTGGCGGGTGCGGGGTGGGGTGATCCTGCCCGGGCGGCGCATCGCGGCCGCCGGGCAGAGCGTCCGCTTCGTTCCCCCGGACCAGCGCTTCTACGGCGGCGGGCCCAACTCCGTGCGGGGGTACAAGCGCAACGAGCTCGGTCCACGGGTCTACGTCACGGACACGTTGGTGATCCAAGGCGCGGACACCATGTTGGTGCCCGGCCGCGTGAGCGCCTCGCCGACGGGTGGCAACTCCCTGTTTGTTGCGAACGCCGAGCTGCGGTTCGCCACGCCGCTGTTCCCCGAGAGGATGCGCGTTGCGGTGTTCGTGGACGCGGGGCAGGTGTGGGAACGTGGCGATCAGCTCACCACCGTGAGCGGCCTGCGGGTCACGCCAGGCGCGGGCGTGCGTTTCGCCACGCCCCTAGGGCCGGTGCGGCTCGACGCGGCGTACAACGGGCATCCGGCCGAGCCGGGGCCGGTGTACTTCGAGGACAACAACGACCTCACCCTAATCGAGAACGTGTCGTTCGAGCCCGGCCTGCCGCCTGGCTTTTGGCGGCGTGTCGTGGTCCAGTTCTCGGTAGGCCAGGCGTTCTGATGGTACGACGCTCGCTCGGTGCCGCGCTGTGGTCCATCGTCGGGCTGCTCGCCTGCTTCCTGGGCGCGCTGAGTTCGCTGGTCGGTACCGGGGCCGGGCGCCGGCTGTTGGCCCGCGTCGCGGAAAGCTCGCTCAGCCGCGTATTCACGGGATCCGTCGAGATCGGTGATGTGAGCGGGTCCCTGCTCACCGGAATCACGCTCTCGCAGGTGCGGCTGTTCGACGCCGACACCACGCTCGTCGCCTGGCTGCCGCGCGCGGACCTCGCCTACAACCCACTGGACTTCGCGGCCGGCCGGGTGGCGCTGTTCGAGTTCGCCCTACGGCAGCCGGTGATCAATATCGTCCAACACCCGAGCGGCCGGCTCAACATCGAGGAGCTGCTGCGGCTGCGCGGCCCCGCCCCCGACACCGGCTCCCGCAGGCCCGCGACGCTCATCGCATTCCGGAACGTGCGGATCGAGGACGGGAGCGTCACGCTGCGGCTCCAGGCACGGACGCCCGAGCCAGGCGACACCGCCCTCGAGATCGCCGATGGTGGCCCGGACGGCCGCTTGCGGATCCGGCGGTTCGAGCACCTCGACGCGCGCCTCCCCGTCGTGCAGATCTCCTCGCCCCGCGAGCGCGGGATCCGCATAGACATCGCGCGGCTGGCGGTGGAGAGCAGCGATCCCGCCGTTCGGCTCGTCGACGTGGGGGGCCGGCTACGCGTCCTCGGCGATACGCTGGACGTCAACCTGCGGCGCGTGCGCCTCCCCGGCTCGGCGCTGCAGGCGGCGCGCGGACGGGTCAGTTGGCCGCGCGATACCCTGCTCTTCGATCTCACGCTCCGCGCCGACTCGGCCACGCTGCGCGACTTCCGCTTCATCGACGCGCAGTTCGCGGGGCGCCCCGGCGCCGCGGTGCTCGCCGGCGGGGTGCGGCTTCGCTCGCACGGAGGACGCCTGCTCGAGGTCGGGCTCGATCCCCTCCGTTTGGACGACGCCGGCGGGAGGGTGACCGGCCGTCTCACGGCGCTCACCGTGGCGGATTCCGGGATCGTGGAGTTGCGCGACGCGGACCTCACCGCCCAGGACTTCGACCTGGAGTTCGCTCGCGGCTTCCTCGACACGCTCCCATTCGCGGGACGGTTGAGCGGCCACAGCGGGGCCGCCGGCCGGCTGCGTTCGCTGACGCTGGACGTCGACTGGGTGTTCCGCGACTCGCTCGTTCCGGGATGGCCGGAAACGCGTATTCGCGGGCAAGGGGAAGTCGATCTGCTCGCGACGGAGGGCATGCTGTTTCAGCCCTTCACCATCGAAGCGGCCGCGGTGGACCTCGGCACGGTGCAGCGGCTGGTCCCGGCGGTCACGCTGCGCGGGCAGCTATACGCCGCCGGTACCCTGAGCGGTCCACTCAAGAACGCGCACTTCGCCGGCACGCTGGAGCACCGCGATGGGGAGCGGCCACCGAGCCGGGTCACGGGCTCGATGCGGCTCGATAGCCGGACCGACACGCTCGGAATCGACGCCGACGTTGCGGCCGACTCGCTGTCGTTCGACGGGCTCGAGGGGAGCTTCCCGGCCCTGCCGCTCCGCGGCGCCGTTGCGGGGCCGGTGAAGCTGAGCGGTACGCTTGCCGCGCTTGAGACGCACGCCGAGCTCCGCTCGGCGGGCGGCACCGTGACGGGGGACGGGGTGCTGTTGCTCGGGCTCCCGAGCTACGGAGCGCGGGACTTCACCCTGCGCGCGCGGGACCTGGACCTCGCGAGTTGGCTTCACCGGGGGCCCCCATCGCGCCTCACCTTCACCGTGCGCGGCGGCGTTGCGGGAGACAGTGCGACACCCCCGGTGGGAGCGCTCGAGGCCACGCTGGCGCCGTCGCTCTTCGCCGGCACGCCGCTCGACTCGGGCGTCGCGCGGGTGCGGTTCGCCGACCGCCGGCTGTACGTCGACTCGCTGCGCGTGGCGCAGCCCGGGTTGATCACCTCCGGCTCCGGCTCGCTCGGCTGGAGCCGCGGAACCCGCGGCGTGCTGGCGCTCGATTTCGACGCCGACAGCCTGAATTCGCTGGATTCGTTGGTGAGCTGGCTCGCGGGGCGTGCGGACCGGGGTGGGGGTAGGGGTGGGGGGGGCGCGGCCGGCGACCCCGGCAGCGGAATCGAGGGCCCGCTCGCGGGCTCGGCTCGCGTGTTACTCACGCTCGAGGGTTCGCTCGACTCCCTGGGACTCGAGACGCGCGCCAGCGTCACGCGCCTGAAGTGGCGGGACTGGGACGTGCTCGGGGGGCGCGTTAGCGGCGCGTATCGCCCCGGCCCCGTGCCGGCGTTCCAGGTGGACGCGACGGTCGACTCGGTGACCCGTGACGTCCTTGGGTTCGGGGCGGCGGTGCTGGCGGCCCAGGGCTCGCGGGACTCGCTTGCCTGGTTCTCGCGCGCGCGGGTTGGTGAGGGCGCGGGATTTCTCGCGGGCGGCTGGTTCGCTCGGCGCGCCGACTCACGCTCCGGCGTGATCACGATCGGCCTCGACTCGCTCGCCTTGCAGCTCCCTGGCGACGTCTGGGTGCTGGAGCGGCCGACCGCGTTGACTGTCGACGATTCGGCCGTACGTGTGAGCCGCCTGGTCCTGCACAGCGCATACGGCTCCGGCAGCCTGGTGCTCGAAGGCGACCTGCCGACGCGCGAGCGGGCCAACGCCCACGTCCAGCTCGAAGGTTTCCCGCTGGCGGGCCTGTACGCGTTGCTCGAGCGCGACACGCTGGGCGTGGGCGGCACGATCACCGCCACCGCGGCGCTCTCCGGCACGCGCACCGACCCCGCAGCGCGAGGCGCGTTCTCGCTCACCAACGCGTCGTTCGGCGCGTTCCGGGCACCGTTCATGGACGGGACGTTCGGGTATCGTGCCCGGCGTCTCGACGCCGGCGTCCACCTGTGGCGCTCGGGTCAGCAGATCCTGAACCTGCAAGCGCACCTCCCCCTCGACCTCTCCCTCGTCCCGGTAGCCCGGCGCCAGCTCCCCGACACGCTGTCCGTGCGGGCGACGGCCGACAGCGTGGATCTGTCCGTGCTGGAAGCGGTCACGCCCGCGCTGCAGCGCGTGGTTGGCGTGTTCTCGGCGGACCTCGGTATCGCGGGCACCTGGGAAAAGCCGCGGCTGCGCGGCGCGCTCGAAATCGGGGGCGCGGCGGCGACGATTCCCGCCCTCAACGTCCGCTACGAGGGCATCGCGGGCCGGCTCGTGCTCTCGGGGGATACGATCGCGATCCGTTCGCTCTCGGCGCGGAGCGGCAAGGGGCGCGCGGACGCGAGCGGGGTGGTACGGCTGGAGCAGCTGACCCGTCCGGTGCTCGACCTGCGGATCGCGGCCGATCAGTTCAAGGCGCTCGACCTGCGGAACACGGTGAGCATGACCGCGAGCGGGCAATTGACGCTCAGGGGCCCCGTCCTCGGGGCCACCCTCACGGGGCGCGCGAAGGCCCCGTCCGGCGTGTTGTACTTCGCGGATCTGGTACAGAAGCGGATCGTCGATCTCGACGAGCTGATGGACACGACGCTCGCGTCGATCATCGCGCAGCAGCGTCTGGGCCGCGAATTTCAGAACGTGTTTCTCGACAGCCTGCGCATCGATGAGCTCGAGCTCGAAATGGGGAGTGACGTCTGGCTGCGCTCCAATGAGGCGAACATCCAGCTCGCCGGCACGGTGCACCTGACCAAGCAGCGGAACCTCTATCTCGTGAGCGGCACGCTGCAAGCAGTGCGCGGCACCTACCGCCTGAGGATCGGCCCGATCACCCGCGAGTTCGTCGTGACGCAGGGGACGGTGCGGTATTTCGGCACGCCGGACCAGGACGCGGCGCTCGACATCGAGGCGAAGCACGTGGTCCATCCCGTGCCGACGCCGACCCAGCGGAGTCCGGAGGACATCACGGTCGTCGCGCACATCACCGGGACGTTGCTGGTGCCGCGGGTGACCCTGCAGGCGCAGGGGCTCGATCTGGCACAGACCGAGGTGATTTCGTACGTCCTATTCGGCAAGAGCAGCGTGGACTTGGCGGGCGAGCAGGGTGGCATCGCCGATCGCAGCGCGCTGCTCCAGAGCGCCCTGGCCGTGTTATCGGGCGAGATCGAGCAGACCATCGTCTCCGGCGGCGTGCCGGTAGACTACCTGGAGATCCGCCCGGCAATCCGCGCCGCGAGCGGGCCGCGGGGGAATGCCGTGCTCGGCTGGCAGCTCGCCGTGGGGCGTCAACTCGGGCCCAAGACGTTCCTCGTGCTCAACGCGGGGTTCTGCGAGGGGCGGGAATTTGCGCTGCCCAACATGCTCGGGCTTTCGGTCCAATTCCGGATCAGCCCGGAGTGGCGAACGGAAGCGAGCTTCGAGCCGGTCCAGACATGCACCGGGAGCGAGACGCCGACCGATGTGTCGCGGCAAGTCGGTCTCGACCTGTTCTGGGAGAAGCGCTACTAGATGACGCGGGCGCTGCTGATCACGAATCCGGCGGCCGGGCGCACCGATGCGCGCGCGGTGACGGCGATCCGCGACACCTTGCGGGGCGGCGGGTGGTCGGTGGAGGTCCTCGCCACCGCGCGGGCCGGCGACGCGCGACGCTTCGCCGCGGAGGGCCGCGCCCGGGGGATCGACGTGCTCGTCTGCTACGGCGGTGACGGCACGGCCATGCAGGTCGCCGCCGGGATGGTGGGGAGCGGCATCCCGCTCGGACTCGTGCCAGGCGGGACGGGCAACGTCCTCGCCGGGAACCTGCGACTGCCCCGGCGTCCGGCGGCGGCGGCGCGGGCAATTCTCAAGGGGAAACCCCTCGCCATCGATCTGGGCGCCGTCGAGCGCCCCGACGGGACACACTACTTCGCCGTGTGCTGTGGGACCGGATTCGACGCCCGGCTCATGGCGGCGACGGGTGAGGTCGAGAAGCGGCGCTGGAAGATGGCCGCCTACGTCGCGCATGCCTTGGCCGCGCTCCCCGACGTGACGAGCCCCTTGCACCGCGTGACGGTGGACGGCGAGGCGCGGGAGCTCCCTGCTGCGACCGTCCTGGTCGCGAACTGTGGCGAGCTGGTCCCGCCGTTTCTGCGGCTGCGCGAGGACATCGCCCCCGACGACGGCTGGCTCGACGTGGTGGCCCTCACGGCCGACGGCACGCTCGGGAGCGTGTCCGCGTTCCTGGAGCTGCTGCGCCGGCCCCGCAATGGCTCGCGGCGGGTGTGGTTCGGTCGGGGCCGCACCGTACGGGTCGAGGTACTCGAGGGTCCGCCGCGCCCGGTGCAGCTCGACGGCGAGCCGGAAGGCGACGCGCCCCTTGAGGCGCGCGTCCTGCCGGGCGCTCTGCCGGTGATCGTGGAGCGTCATGGCTGAAACCCTGCTCATCATCGACGACGACGCCGACGTGTTGCGCGTGGTCGGCGACTACTTCGAGCGCGTAGGCTACGACGTGGCGCGCGAGACCACCGGCGAATCGTGCCTCGAGACCTACCAACGCGTCCGGCCGGACGTCGTGATTCTCGACCTCCACCTCCGCGGCGCGGATGGGCTCGACATCGTGGAGCGCCTGCGCAGCGTCGATGCGTCCGTCATCCTGCTCACGGCCCAGGGCGACATCGGAACCGCAGTGCGGGCGATGCAGCTCGGTGCCGAGAACTTCCTGACGAAGCCCGTCGACATGAATCATCTCGCGGCGGCCACGGCGCGGGTCGCGAAAAAAATCCGGCTCACGCGCCAGAATGCGTTGCTGCGAGCCCGCGACCACCTGGCGGAGGGCCTCGACTCGCTCGGCGTCTCGCCTGACATGCAGGAGCTCGCGGCCCAGGTGGAGCTGCTCGCGAAGAGCGACAAGACGACGGTGTTGCTCACCGGCGAAAGCGGCACGGGGAAGGGCTGGGTCGCGCGCCTCATCCATCGGTTGAGCCTGCGGGCGGCGGGCCCGTTCGTCGAAGTGAATTGCGGGAGCCTGTCCGCCACGTTCTTGGACCCCGAGCTGTTCGGCCATGAGAAGGGGGCTTTCACCGGCGCGAAGGAGCGCAAGCCGGGACTGTTCGAGATCGCTGAGGGCGGCACGGTGTTCCTCGACGAGATCGGCGAGCTGGCGATCGAGCAGCAGCCCAAGCTGTTGACGTTGCTCGATGAGAAGAGGTTCCATCGGCTCGGCGGAACCCGCGAGCTGTCCGTGGATGTGCGGCTCATCGCGGCGACGAACCGCGATCTTCCGGCGGACGTCAAGGCCGGCCGGTTCCGGGAGGACTTGTACTATCGGCTCAGGGTCCTGCCGATCCATCTTCCCCCGGTACGCGACCGCTCACGCGACGATCGGCTGGCATTGCTCACGCGCATTCTCGCGGCCTTGCGGGTGGAGCTGCCCGGCTGCCCGGGCGTATGCTCGCCCGAGGCCCTGGACCGCTTGCTGTCGGCAGGGTGGCCCGGCAACGTCCGCGAGATGCGGAACGTGCTCGAGCGCGCGATGATGCTGTCCCGGGGCGCGCCGTCGATCGGCGTGGAGCACCTC
>JBOHSI010000049.1:0-11350 GCA_050733055.1 Gemmatimonadales bacterium | reverse complement strand
GAAAGGCGCGCTGCACGACCGTCTCATGCAAGTGGTGACGGCGCCGTTGGCCGGTCCGCGGATCGTCATACATCCGGGTCGCCGGAAATACCCACTGCCACCCCCATTCTCGGCCCGCCTGGGGGTACTTCGCGCCTAGCGCCCCGGGCAGCTCCACCCACCCCGTCCCCTCGGCCACATCTCGCTCGTGCTGCGTCCGCACCTCGGCAAGGTGGTGCAACAGCGGACCCTTCAGCCGCTCCGGCAACATCGTGACCCGGTCCCGATCGCCCTTTCCGCCCCGCACGGTGATCTCGTTGGCGGCGAAATCGACATCCTTGGCGCGCAGGCGCAGCGCCTCGAGCAACCGCATCCCCGTGCCATACAACACCCCCGCCACGAGCGCCGGCGCGCCGCGGCCACGCAAGCGGCTGAGCACCCGCCGCACCTCGTCGCGCGTGAGCACCACCGGCACCCGCGCCGGCCGCTTCGCCCGCACCAGGGCCGCCAGCCAACCGACGGGCATGTCCAACACATCGCGATACAGGAAGACGATGGCCGACAATGCCTGGTTCTGGGTGGACGCACTGACCTGGCGATCCACCGCCAGACTCGACAAGAACCGCGTCACGTCGCGCTCGCCCAGCTCGCGCGGGTGGCGCAGGCCCGAGAAGCGCACGAATCGCCTCACCCAGCCAACGTACGCCTCCTCCGTCCGCCTGCTGTAATGGCGCACGCGAATGGCACGCCGCAGCTGCGCCAGCAGCGACGACGGCGCCGGCGAATCGGCCGACAACCGGGGATCCACACGGGACAGTCTAATGGTGAAGGGGATGGCTTCAGCTACCCGAAAAACGCGAGCGGTCGCGGAGTAGCGCCTGCCACACGCGGCCCGTTCCTACGTGGGCAACGGGCGGACTGCTGCTCGAAGCGCAGCGCCCCGGTGCGGGGCACGGCCTGCGGCAGCGCCACCACCGCCGCCCGCTGGGCTCACTTCGGTCGATCTTCGCCACCACCGCTGCTGTCGGCGGAATGCAGCGGTCGATCGCGAACGTGAGCTGCATCAGATACTCTTCGCATCGCCGTGCTGGATCCCACTGCCCCAAGATCTTGGCGCGATACTCTCCGCCGCCGTACCGTCGGATCACCTCGTCGAGCGAGAACTCCCGAGCGGAGATCCGCTCCAGGTAGACCCAACGCCCTGGGTGCTTGTCATCGTGACGCCAGAGCGCGACCACCCGGGCGTGGGGACGCAGGTGGAGGAGCACGATGTCCGGGAGATCCCGAGCCTCAGCAGGAATCTGCTTTACAAGGGTTCGGACGTCGGGGGATCGGGGCTTGGCTCTCATTGTTTGCTCCTGTTGTGAGCTCAAAATCCTAGGAAATCCCGGCGGAAGTCCTGGTGGAATGGCCGGTAGAATGCTGCTAGAACGGCGCTAGAAATCCCGCTAGAATACCGCTGGTCAGCCGAAGGTCGGCCCGAAGCTCGAATCACCTGATGCTCCGCCAGTCGCTTAAGGACGGAGTGCGGCGTTCGGTGCGCGGCGGGTGAGCGCGCCCGAGGCGCTGCCGTTCCTGGAACGCCGCAACCGCATTGGGCGTCACGCGCCACTCCCGCCCGAACAGCTTGTAGCCGTCCAACTGCTCCGATTGGAGCCACTGCCGGATGGTGCTCGGGGAGCGTCCGAACGCCTGCGCGAGGTCGGAGACCGTCAGGTCCACGGATGCGTCGGGCCGTACGTCTCCCGCGGACGCAGCAGGTCCCTCTCCTCCCGCGCCTCCGAAGAGTTCGAGGAGGGCCTCGCGTGGGAGAGTCACCAGGGTGCTTGGCGGAAGCGCTGCCACGGCGGTCCGCAGTTGCTCGAGCCGGTTCATACTAGCGTGCAATCTCGGGTGGCAGTTCCACGCGCCGCCAGTTAGATTGGATAGACGTTTTACCGTCTCTTAATAACGTTCAACCGACAGGAGGGCCCGTGGCCCGAACGCGGCCCGCAACCAAGGACGCCGAGGCAATTTCCCGGCGCCTCAACCACTTCGTGCACCAGCGCTACGGAAGCTGGCCGGCGTTCGAGGCCCAATTCCACGTCCCGCGGACCACTCGGCTCGGCTGGTCCCGGCGCAAGAACCCGAGCGTGCCGGAGGTGCCCATCCTGCTCCGGCTTGCGCGCGAGGCGAACGTCAACCTCAACTGGCTGCTGCTAGGGGAACCGCCGGAGCTCCGCGTCCGGCCGGCGCACAACCCGGCAGACCAGTTGTACGCCGTCATCGAGGCGGAGCTGCGCGCGAGTGAGAAGGTCAACCGGGTGGACTTCGACTTTGCCTGGACGCAGATCAAGGCGCACAGTGATATCGCCAACCGCCACAACGACACCATCGTGGGGCTCGCGGTCGAGGGCGTGCGCCCGGTCTTTCAGAAGATCGTGCAGTGGCTGAAGCAGCAGGACGCCTTCGCGACGCTGTGGCAGGAGCCGCCTGCCAAGCCGAAGCCAGGCGAGAAACCAAAGAGAGGGGGAATACCATGACCAGACGGAAGCGAAACCGAGTCTTCTGGCGGCAACAGGGCGGAGCACGACGTGCGTATGCCGACCTCCGCGATTACGCCGATGTCGGCGGGAGACGAGAAGCGCTCATCGTGCCGGGGGAGGTACTGGCGACGCAGCGTCCGCCATCACCTGAACTGCCTGAGCAACCTGTTCCGCCGCGCTCAGGCCGAGGGGTTCGTACCGCCCGGGTACAACCCCGTGGCAGCCCTGATGGAGAAGCCAAGGGCGAAGCCCCAGGAGGCGCGCTGGCTGGAAGTTCACGAAGCGGCGCTGCTGCTCGAGGCCGCTCGTACTCACCGCCCCGCCCGACGCGATCTCGCCATGCCGTTCGCGTACCCGCTGCTGGCCACCTTCCTCCTCACGGGTGGCCGAGCGCGCGAAGTGCTGGGCCTCGAGGTCGGCGACGTGTCCTTTGATCGGAAGACGATCACCTTTCGGCCCAACCAGTGGCGGCGGCTCAAGACGGCCACGTCGCTGCGGGCCGTGCCGCTATGGCCGCAGCTGGAGGCGATCCTGCGGGGCTACGTGTTCGACGCGGATCGTCCGCCCAGCCGGCTGCTCTTCCCTTCATACCGCACCGGCGAAGAGACGATGCTGACGGATTTCCGCAAACTGCTCGATGCGGTCGCGGTGCGGGCCGGCTGGCAGCCGGGGGAGATCCGGTCGAGGATGTTCCGGCACACCTACTGCGCGGCTCGGCTGCAAACTCTCGACCAGGGCGCGCCGGTCAGCCTGTTCAGCGTAGCGAAAGAGTTGGGTCACGGCGGCGAAGCCATGGTGCGCCGGGTGTACGGCCACCTCGGCCAGGTGCGGCACCGCGCCGAGGAGGTAGAGTACCGGATCGAGGCGTTCCAGGATAAACTGAAGGGCCGATTGGCGGTGCTCCGGGGCGCCGTTTGACACTGTTTTTGACACTACCGGTGCAGAATTGCGGTTGATTGATGTAAGTCATTGCTTCACAACGAGCGCCAGTAGCTCAGCTGGATAGAGCGTCGGCCTCCGGAGCCGAAGGTCCCGCGTTCGAGTCGCGGCTGGCGCATCAGTGAGGAAGCAGTGTCCCCACCTCAGGCCTCGGCACAGCGTTGGGCGCGCCTCCGGCAGGACGTACAATGCGCGCTCCGCCGCGGTGCGTGGTACCGGGTGGTCAGTCTCGGACCGGACGAGGCCGTCCTCGACGTGGACAACGCGGTCGTACGCGTCGCCCGGTCCCACCTCGAGACTACCGACACCCGCCCCAACCGCTGGACGATCGTCCCGCGCCCCGGCGATGCGGGAATGCTTCCCGAGGGATGGGGCTATTTCTACATCGTGTGCCCGAGCTGCGCGGCCCGCGCGCCAGTAGGCCGCCCATCCGGCGAGAAGCAGTGCCCGCGATGCGACCAGTCGTTCGCAATCGCCTGGGACGAGCGGTACCTCAGGACCTAAGCGACAACCGTCCGGGCGTCTCGGTCTAGAAGCCGATCCCCAGCCCCACTCTCGCCAGGCTCTGTCGGATCGGCGCGTCGATTTCCCCCTGGCCGCCGGGATCGGTCTTCCGGTCCAGGCGCTGGGCCGCGTAGTCGGCGAGCGCGTGAAGCCGACCCAGGAGCCGCACGTCGAGGCCCAGCCCCACGTCCAGCGAGAGCGACGCCCGGCCACCGCCCGAGAACTGGGGGGCCGCGAGGTAGTTCGCCCGCAACAGCACCGTCGCGCCCGGCCCGAGCGCGTACGACGACCGCGCGCCGACCCGCACCGCGCCAAGCGACTGAGCGTCGAACTCGGGATCAGCGGTGCGTCGAATCAGGCCGACTTCGAGGCTCGCGTAGGAAGAGACATCGTAGGCGAGCCAGGCGTCGACCTGCGTCGCCGTGAACCCTGTGCCGGCGGTGCTGCCCGCCGTGGGATCAAGCGAGAGGCGCACGACCGCGGCCGCGAGGCTGAACCTGCGGTAGGTCAATGTCGCGACTCCGCCCCCGCCGCTGCCCGAGTAACGCAGGCCGGACGAGACCTCGCGGTAATCGACGACGGCGAACTGGGGCCCGATAGTGACGTGCTGCACCGCCCCCCCCGCGGGCGCCGCGAGGAGCGCGAGCGGGAGCAGGGCGACCGCTGCGCGGCTCACCGCGGCGCTCCCGTCTTGGGCAGCGGCACGACGGTGAGCTGCACCTGCTGCCGCCGCTGCACGTTCTCCTCCGCGATCTCTTGATTGCGCCGCGCGATCTGCTCGCGCAGCAGTCTGTTGTAGAGGATGTTGCCTTGCGCGGGCCGCGGCGCCGGCTTGCGTAGCGTCATCACGAACCCGGTCACGAGCGTGGCGGCACCCACGATACCGAGCTCCCGCGCCGAGCTCGAGCCGAGGTTCGAGCCCTTCAAGCCCGCCGTCCCCAGCAGCGCCCCCCCTGTATAAAGGAAAGCGAGCCCCATGGGGCGCCAGCTCTGCGGCGGCACCTCGGACTCGGGAAGCTCCTGATAGCCCGGGAGGCTGGTGAGGTGGGGGAGCGTATCCACGCCACCGTGGGCCACGCGGATCGGTTGCGACGCGGAGAAGGTGTTCTGGCCGAGCCGCGCGTCCACCACGACGGTGTACGCCCCCGCCGGCACGGGATCGCCGCTCAGAAGCCGGGCGGGCCAGCTCAGGTTCACCTGCCCGTTCCACGCGCTCGAGTCCACCAGGTAGCTCGCCTGAGATCCGATCACCCGCGTGACCACGCGGGCCGGCTGAGTGACCATGAACCGGATCGGCACCGCGCCCTGCCCGCCCACGAACCTGGTGCTGTCGACGCGGAGCTGGCGCACCAGGAGCACCTGGCGCAAGGCGACGTCGAACGCGCTGTACACCTTGGGGGACACCTTGTTCGGGTCGAGCTGGCGTTCGGGCTCGATGAGCACCACCTGCTTGAACGCGTCCACCGCCTTGAGGATCGAGTCCATCGCGCTGTAACAGAAGCCCAGCAACTCGTAGGCGCGGGCCCGCTCCGGTCCGGTGAGCCGTTCGCGCAACGAGGCCCGTCCAAGCACGAGCGCCTGACGGTAGTCGAGGTTGTCGTACGCCTGCTCGGCGCGGCGCAGGGCGGCGTTCTGCCCGACCTGCGCGGCGGCGGGCTGGGCGAGGCCCACGAGGAGCGTGAGTGCGAGTGCGCGAAGGGGCCGTCGCATGCGAGTCACTCCGGGAGCAGGGTGTAGCGCTTACGCACTGTGTTGTTTGCGTCCACCAGCACGGTCTCCGTCACGGTCTTGAAACCCGGGCGCTCGATTCTGATGGTATGGCGACCGGGCTTCACCGCGTACTCGACGACCGGCGTCTGGCCCACGTCCACGCCGTCGATGTAGACCTGCCCGAACGGCTCGGCAGCGATCGTGAGGAACCCCTGCACCGCTACCACCGGGGCGGGCGGCGTAACGGCAGGCTTGGTCTCGCGCGGCCTAGGCCGATCGGTGCGCCGTGGGGGTTCTACGGGTGCCAGGGCCACGGGGACCCGCACCGTATCACGCACCAACACCGTGTCCACCGCGAGCGCTGCGGGCACAACGGCGCGCGAGTCGCGACCTTCACCGCTCCCGCCCCGCCCGAGCACGAGGTAGCCACCGACTGCGGCGACCGTCACGACCACGACGCCGACCACGAGCCCCGCGCGCGATCGCTGGGGCGCGGGCTTTGGCGCCGTCCGTGCGCCGGGCAGCTTCGCGGCGGGGAGCGGCGTGGTGGGCGCCCCCGTGATCTCGGTGGGTGAGTCCGCCGTGATCCGGTGCTGGGCCCGGATGCCGGGCCGACCTTTGGCCGGCACGGCCACCGGCTGCTCCGGCCACGCGGCGGTGGCGAACTCTTCCATGGTGGGGAAGCGGTGGTCGGGCTCTTTCGCCATGGTGCGGGCGACCGCGGCCGACAGGTGCTCGGGCGCGTCGGCCCGGCGGGCGGCGGCACGCGGGGCCTCCTCGAAGATGTGCTTGTACAGGATCGTGTGGACCGAGTCGCCGGCGAACGGCAGCTCCCCCGCGATCATGCGGTAGCCCACGACGCCGAGCGAGTACTGGTCGGCCCGCCCGTCCACCGTCTGCCCCTTCGCCTGCTCGGGCGCCATGTAGTGCGGCGTGCCGATGATCATGCCCGTCGCCGTGAAGCCGGTCGCCGCCTGCAGCGCCTTTGAGATGCCGAAGTCGGTGAGCATCACGCGGCCGTCGTGGTCGAACATGATGTTCGCGGGCTTCACGTCGCGGTGCACCACCCCGCGCTGGTGCGCGTGGCCGAGCGCGCGGGCCGCCTCCCACAGGATGCGCTGGATCTCCGGCACGGGGATCGGTTCCTTGCGCTCGAGCAGGTCCTCGAGCGAGGTGCCCGAGATGTACTTCATCACGAAGTAGTTGAGCCCGCCCTCGCTCTCGACGCGGTAGATCGGGATGATGTTGGGGTGGTCGAGCTTGGCGGCGATCTTCGCCTCCTGCTGGAACCGGCGCACGATCTGGTCGTCCTGGGCGACGTCGGGCGGCAGCACCTTGATGGCGACCTCGCGCTCGAGGGTGAGATCGTGCGCCAGGAACACCGCGCCCATCCCGCCCTTGCCCAGCAGCCGCTCGATCCGGTACTTGCCTTCGATGAGCCGCTGCAGCCGCTCCTGGAGCAGCTCGGTGTTGCTCGTCGTGGGCGCGGCACCCCCGCCCGAGACGTCGGCGCCGCACGACGAGCAGTACCGGCTGTTCTCGGGGACCGGCGTGCGGCAGCGGTAGCACTCGAGGACGCCGTTGGTCATCGGGGCCGGCCCGAACCCAACGGCGCCATGCGCGGGCCGCGCGGCGGCCTCGTCGCCTCGAGCCGTGCGCGCCGGGTCACGCTCGCCTGGAGGTCCGCGGCCGGCGGCGCGGGGAACGAGCTGTTGCAGGAGGTGCCGAGCCCGATGCAGAGCGAATAACGGGTCGGGATCCCGGCGAAGTCCACCACGACGGCGTAGTAATCCCCAGCCGGGAGCGTGACGAGCTGCACGTCCTCGCTCGAGCCCGCGCGTGCCGAGGTTGCCACGGGGTTCACCGTCGGATCGCCGGGGCTGGGAACGTTCAGGACGTAGAGGTCGATGTCGTTCGAATCCGCCGCCGCGGACGACAGCGCCTCGGTGCGGACACGCAGGCTCTGCAAGCCCCCTGGGAAGCTGAACCGGAACCAGTCGACGTCGTGGGGGTTGTCGATCGTCAGCGTATCCCGGAACGGCAGGACCTCGGGCTTTGCATCGGCCGCGTTGCAATAGTCGTCCTCTTCGTGCGAGTCGCGGACGATTCCCTTGCCCGTGACGGCATACCCCTCCGCGACGCTCAGCGCATAGCGGCCCGGCTGCGTGTACACCGCGATCGCGTCGAGCGCGCCCGCCGGGAAGTCCTTCAGAGCCACGACGGTGGACTCCGCCGGCGCTTCCTTGGGGTCGAAGGCGGCCCCGTGGCACGCGTGAGACTGGGGGCCGAAGGTCCAAGAGTCTTGCCCAATGAAGTAAGTCGAGTCGGACAGTCGGAACCCCAGCGAGTCCGTCAGGAACGTCTGGAACGTCCCCGGGACGTCCGAGTTCACGACGATGGTCAGGTCGCGCTGCGTAGTCTGGCTGAGCCGGTACCAGTCCGCGCCCTGCACGACGTCGCGCGGCAGTTGCTCGAACGCCAGCGCCGGATTGAGGAACAAGAGGAAGTTCAGGAAGGTGCCCGGAAACGGCCGGGACGTCTCGAGGTCGATCAAGTCCGGTGAGACCTCGTTCGGCTCGTAGAAGTCCCGCCGAATCACCCGGACCGTGTCCTTGGAGAAGCCGAACACGCCGTTGCCGATGAAAAACAGCGAGTCGGTGCGGGCTGGGGGCGGGACCCAGAGCGTGTTCTGCGCGTACCCCGCGGCATTGCGCGTGTTTGTAAAGAAATAAGGAATCAGCACCCCCTCGCCCAGGCTCAATTGGAACAGCGAGTCCACACCCACGCCGTACACGGTCACGGTCTGCCCGTAGAGCACCGTCTGCGGCCGGACGCTGTCGATCTCGAGCGGAGCCGACACGCGCAGGGCGATCGCGCCGGCGACCGACCGCTTATCGAAGTTCGCCGCCCGAGCACGGATCATCGTCGTCCCGGACTTGATGCCGACGATGTGCCCGTCCCCGTCGACGGTGGCGGTCAGCGGGTCGTTGCTCGACCAGACGAAGCTGACGTTGGCGAGCTGCTGCGAGTCACCGGCGGCGAGGATCTGCCAGGCGCGCGCGGTCGCGAAAATGTCGGTGCCGCGGATCAGGACCGGCAGCGGCTCGATGCTGACGTGCACCGCGTCGTCCCGCTCGGTGGGGAAGACGCAGGTGTCGAGAGTCAAGGAGGTCAACAGCACAGCCAGGGCGGCGGCGCCGCTACGTGGCATGCCCAAATGTCCGGCGAGGTTGGGCCCAATCTATAATGCGCCGTACGGCCGGGCCACGACGACGTCCGTCACAGCCGCCCGCGGCGCTTCAATTCCAGGTATTTGGCCACGACCGCGTGCGCCGCCCGCTCTGGCGGCACGTCCAACACCAGGACCCCGGCGCGCCGCATGTGGCCCAGCGCCTCCTCGCGCGCTCGCAGCAGCTCCTCGGCGGCCGCCTTGCGGAACGCGTCGCGTGCCGCGAGGGGACGCAGCGTCGCCACCGCGTCGAGCTCGGGGTTCCGGAGGGTCACGGCGAGGGGAAGGTGCCGCGGCCGGAGGGACGCGACGTGCGCCACGAGCGCGTCGGAGGCGAACCGATCGATCACGTCGGTGAACAGGACCGTGAGCGCGCGCTTGCGGTTCTTCGCGGCGAGGTACCGGAACGCGCCCGGGTAGTCGGGCTCGACGAGCTTCGGCTCCACGACCGCGAGCACGTCGAGCACGCGCTTGAGCCCCAGCCGCCCGCGCTGCGGCGCCACGAAGTGCTGCACCCCGTCCGCGAACGCCATCACGCCCACGTTGTCGTCGTGCTGCGCCGCGGCGTAGGCGAGCTCCAGGGCCGCTTGCACCACGTGGTCGAGTCGCGACACGCCAGCGATCTCCGCCGTCAGCAGCCGGCCGGTGTCGAGCACGAGCAGCACCTGCTGGCGCCGCTCGGCCTCGTACTGCCTGGTGATCACCTTGCGCCGCTTGGCGGTGGCCTTCCAGTCGATGTGGCGCAGATCGTCACCCGGCACCCACTCCCGCAGGCTCTCGAACAGCCGCCCCTCGCCGAGCTGGCGGATCGGCTTGATCCCCTGCTCGCGGCGCCGCAGCGCCCGGGTCACGGAAGCGCGCAGCCGGATGGTGACGAGCGGCGGGAACACCATGGCCTCCCACGGGAGCGGGACCGTCCCCCGCCGCACCCCCAGGCCGAACGGCCCGATCGAGTCGACGACCAGCGCCCCGGCCGTCTCGCGCCCGCGCCGCACGGGCCGCACGGCGAGGGTCTCGTGGGCCTCGCCCCGCGCCGGGATCCGGATCCGCCGCGGCGGCTGGGTGCCGCCCAGGAGATCGGGCCGGACCTCGCGCACCCGCAACCGCGCCGCGCGTCGGGCGACGTTGATCCAGCGGTAGCCCACTTCCCCCGTGCGGCCGACGGAGAGGGCAGGCAGTGCGTCGCGCACGACGCGCAGCTGCCACGATCCCGGGGGAATGGCGCGGAGGGCGTCGAGCCATACCGCCCCCAGCAGGGCGACGTCGGCGAGGAGCATTGCATCGAGCGCCCAGGGAACCCAGAAGCCCAGGACACCGCAGAGGGCGAGGGCCGCGCCCACCCATAGCGCGCGCCGGGTGCACAGGATCACGCCGTCGGCACGTCCGTCTTGTCGAGGACCGTTTTGAGCGCCGCGTCCGCGGTCACGCCTTCGAGCTCGAGCTCCGGGGCCACGCTCACGCGGTGACGCAACACGGTCGGGGCGAGCCGCTTCACGTCGTCCGGAATCACGAAGTCGCGCCCGTCAAGCAGCGCCGCCGAACGGGCCGCCTTGAGCAGTGAGACGCCTGCACGCGGGCTCGCGCCGAGCGTGAGCGACACGGCCACTCGGGTCGCGCGGATGATCGCGGTGATGTACGCCGTAATCTGAGGCTCCACGCGCACCGCCTCGACGGCACGGCGCAGCCGCTCGAGCCCGTCCGCGTCCGTAACCGGCGTCACGCCGTAGGTCGCTGGGCGGTCCGCTTCGAACCCCTCGACGTAGCGCGCGAGGATGCCTTGCTCGTGCGACGCGTCCGGGTAGCCGATCAGCACCTTCGCCATGAAGCGGTCGAGCTCCGCCTCGGGCAGCGGGTAGGTCCCCTCGAACTCGATGGGGTTCTGGGTGGCGAAGACGGTGAACACCGCGGAAAGCGGGTGCCCGACGCCGTCCACGGTGACGGTGCGCTCCTGCATCGCCTCGAGCAGCGCGGCCTGGGTCTTGGCCGGCGCCCGGTTGATCTCGTCCGCGAGGACGAGATCCGCGAACAGCGGGCCCGGCTTGAACGTGAACTCGTGCGACCCGGTGAGGATCGAGACGCCGGTGATGTCGGCGGGCATGAGGTCCGGGGTGAACTGGAGGCGCTGGAACTTCACGTCGAGCGCGAGCGCGAGCGTGCGCACGAGCAGGGTCTTCGCGGTCCCGGGCACGCCCTCGAGCAGCACGTGGCCGCGCGCGAGCAGGCACACCAGCACGTCACGCGTCGCGACCTCCTGCCCCAGGACCACGCGTTGCAGCGCCGCTAGGATGCGGCGCGCGTCGTCTGCGGGCGAAGCTCCTCCCACACGTCCTCCACGGCTTGGGCGGCCGCGAGCGCCCGCTCGGGACCACCGGGTTGAGAGACGATCCGCTGCAGCCGCCGCACGGCGTCGCGGCCGCGCCGCGTCGGGAGCGCGAGCTCCAGCGCCGCGAGCCAGGACCCCTGC
>JBOHSI010000048.1:0-20545 GCA_050733055.1 Gemmatimonadales bacterium | reverse complement strand
GGGTCGGACCCGCGGATCGGTCGGCTGCGGCGGACACGGCGGCGGTCCCTGCGCGCGAGCCCGCGGACCTGCTGCGGCTGCTGCTCGGCAGCCTGCGCGACAAGTCGGCCGAACGGGTCTCCGCGCGCCGCGCCGCGGCCGAGCAAGGGCTTGCCGCCGAGCTCGCCAGGCTGGACCGGTATTTCGAGTCGATCCTGCAGGAGCAGGGCGATCCGGAGTCCATGGGAACGGTCGAGGCGCTGCGCGAGCGGCGCCGCACCGAGGAGGTGCGGCGCAATCAAGTGCGGGCGGTCGTGCACCCCCTGCAGCTCATCGAGGCCGGCGTCGTGATGCAGCGGGCGGAGTGGCAGCTCGAGTCGGCCCGCGGGCGTCGGGCGGCATTCAGCGCGCAGCGGCCCCTGAGTGGTGCGGCAGCCTGGATCACGGCGTGTCCACAATGCGGCCGCCCGCCGACGACCCTCGTCGTCTGCAAGCAGGCCCACTGTAGCTGTGAGGCCTGCTCGTATCGCTGCTCGGTGTGCGCCGAGGATTTCTGCGCGGACCACGGCATCGTCCGGTGTCGCGTGGACGAGCAGCCGGCGTGTGAGGAGCACGCGCGGGTCTGCCCGTCGTGCCGGCTGCAGCACTGCACGGCCCACGAGGGTACCTGCGCCGAGGAGGGGGGGCACACCGCCTGCTCGGCGTGCCTCGCGCCCTGCGGCAGCTGCGGTCGGGTTATCTGTAACCCGCACGCGCAGCAGAGCGGCGCCGACGCGCCCAGGGGAAGCCGCCGGCTGTGCGCGGCGTGTCTGCGGTACTGTGAGGGCGGCACCAACGAGCCGGTGGGTGTGGACGAGGTGACGCAGTGCGCCAGCTGCGAAAAATCGGTCTGCACGGCGCATCAGGCCGTGTGCGTCGTGGATCAACAGGTGCACTGCTCGCGACACCTGCGCCGCACCGACGACTCGCGGCGCTTGGTCTGTGCGCGGCACCGGGCCGCCTGCGCCGAGGAGCCGGCCGCGCTGTTCGCGTCGGATGAGGTCGGGCCGTGCGCTTCGTGCGGGAAATCGGTCTGCGCCGACCACTCGGCCGAGTGCCTGGAGGACAGGGAGCGCCACTGCGTCACCCACCTCGAGCCGCTGCTCGACGTGAAGGGCTCATACGGCTGCCCGCCGCACCGCAAGCAGTGCCATGTGGACGGCCAGGCGTTCTCGCTCACCGGTGTGAAGCAATGTCCGATCTGCGGCAAGGACGCGTGCGCACGCCATCGAGCGCCATGCGGGTACTGCGGCCGGCACGTCTGCACCACGGATCTCGGGCGGCCCGAGCCGCCTCGCCAGTCGCGACGCTGCTCCACCTGCAGGCAGCTCGTCGGCGTGAGCGATCCACCGGACGAGGTGGTCACCGCCGCACTGACGGCGACCGGTGGTGAGCTGAAGTCGTCCCGCAGCTGGCGCACGGCGCGGGACCGCAGTCACCTGGTCGTGGAGCTCGATTTCGGGTTGACGCGCAAAACGGTATTCACGGTGCCGCACGGCGACACGGTGCCGGACAGCATCGTGAGGCATTCGTTGCTCGGCGCGAAGCGGCGGAAGTAGGAGGCGGCGACCCGTCACCGCCTCCTGGATCGCCTGGTCTCAGCGCGCCGCCGGGCTGCCAACCTCCGCAATCTCGTTCAACGTGCCGCTCCGGACATCGTAGATGAACCCCCGTACCGGGATGTCGTTCGGCACCCACGGGTGCGACCGCACCTTCTGGATCTGCTGCCGCACGTTCTCCTCCAGATCGCTGAACGCGTGGAAGTGAGCCGGTGTCACCGCCGTGGTGTCCCATTCGGCGCGCAGCTTGGCGACCAGCTCCTCGTCCTTGAAGGTGAGCATCCCGCAGTCGGTGTGATTGATGATCATCCACTCCTCGGTGCCGAGCAGGTAGTGGGAGATCAGCAGCGACCGGATCACGTCCTCGGTCACGATGCCGCCCGCGTTGCGGATGACGTGGGCGTCTCCCGTCTTCAGGCCGAGCGCCGGCTCGACCGTGAGCCGCGCATCCATGCAGGCGACGATGGCGAGCTTCCTGGCGGGGGGCATGGGCAGATGGCCCAGCCGAAAGCCTTCCACAAACCGGCGGTTCGCTTGTTGCACGTCATCGACAACGCTCATATGACCTCCTGTATGAAAAAGGAAATCGGCCGCGACGCTCGGAGAGTGTCGCGGCCGATCCGGGGAACTGGCGCCTACTGGAACGCTACCCTCGCGCCTACACCGTCATCGCACACCCTCTCTGCGGGAATGGAGAGGACAACAACAGCACGTCGCGCGACGAGCGGTGGCGTTCATCCTGAACCAAGCTAGCCCACGGGAGCTCCAGTGGGCAAGGTGCCGCTTCGTGGCGAACTCACAGTGGCGCTGGCGGGCATGCTGGTGCTCTTGTCCCTTCCGGAAGCGGAGCCGTCGGTGCCGGACGCGCCGGAGCAGGGCGGCGGCTTTGCGAGGAATGAGGACTCTCTCTGGCAAGCGCTCGAAACGACGTACGTACGGGCTCGGGGTACCGCGTGCGGGGGCTCCGGCGCGCTCACCACGCGGCGCACCGCGGCGCTCGGCGCCACCACCGACGCGCTCGTCTCCCGCGTCGTCGGCCCCGGCGATCCGGGGCTCGATTCGCTGGAATCCCGCTTCTTTGCGCTCGCCCCCTACGTGGCCTCGTGTCCGAGCCTCGTGGGAGACTACGTCCGGTTGTACAGCCGCCTGCGCGACGCGATCAAACGGCAGTCGCGCCGCTGGGATCTGACCACCCGGCAGGCCCGCGAACGCCTCTACCGGTCGCTGTATGGCGGCCGAGCGGCCGTCGAAGAGGTCATGCTGCAGCATCCCGACCGGATCGTCACGCTGGTGCTGGGAGCGCACGAGCCGTCGGCGACGCCCGCCGTCCAGGTGCACGGCGTGACCATCCACTCGGGCGACATGCTGGTCTCGCGCGGCGGCTATCCCACCTCCGCGCTGATCGCCCGCGGCAACGACTACCCGGGCAATTTCTCCCACGTCGGGCTGGTGCACGTCGATGCGGCCTCGGGCGCCGCGTCGGTGATACAGGCGCACATCGAGAAAGGCGTGGCGGTCGCGACCGCCGATGAGTATTTGCGCGACAAGAAGCTGCGGATCATGGTGCTGCGGCTGCGGCACGATCTGCCGCAGCTCTCCATGGACCCGATGCTGCCGCACCGGGCCGCGTCGCTGGCGCTCCAGCGCGCTCGAGCGGGTCACATCCCCTACGATTTCGAGATGAACTACGACGACCCGGCGAAACAGTTCTGTTCGGAGGTGGCGTCGTCGGTCCACCGCGAGCTCGGGGTCGAGCTCTGGATGGGCATCTCCACGATTTCCCAGGCCGGCCTGCGCCGCTGGCTGGCGTCCTTTGGCGTGCGGCACTTCAAGACGCAGGAGCCCTCCGACCTGGAGTACGACCCTCAGCTGGTCGTGGTCGCGGAATGGCGCGATGCGGAGTGGCTGCTCAAGGATCACGTCGACAACGCGACCGTCGACGCGCTGCTCGAGCAGGCGGAGGCGGGGATGGTGCTGTCCTATCCCTGGTACGCCCTGCCGGTCGCCCGGGTGTCCAAGGCCTACAGCTGGATGCTCGAGCGGGTGGGCCGCCGCGGCCCGATTCCGGAAGGGATGGCGCCGGCGGCGGCGCTGCGCAACCGCAGCTTCGCGATTCATCAGCGCCGCGTCGCCGGGCACGTGAGCGAGCAAGCGGCGCGACTGACGCGCGAGCAGGGATACCCGCCGCCTTACTGGGTCCTGGTCGCACTGGCACGGGGGCTCACGGAAAGCCCGCCGGGTTCTCACAGGCTCATCCAATAGTTGAGCTTCACGAGGAGCACGTTGGTCGGCCGGTCGAGGAACAGTTCCCGCCAGACATCGCGACGCAGGTTGAAGCTGGTCTCGAACGGGAAGTAGCCCGAGCGACTTTGGGTCCACACGATGAACATCGTCGAGCCCGGGCGGTACTCCCAGCGCAGCACGGCCTTGATGCTCAGCGCGCGCGTGCGGAAATCGGGGTTGTAGAGCGCGAATTTCTTCGCCGGTCCGGTATCGCCGTCAGGGTCGATGCCCAGGCACTCCGTCGGGCCGGCCCCGCCGCACACGGCAGTGTCGCCCGGTGCGACGGTCGAGCCGTTGTCGCGGCCGTACGTGTTGAAGGAAAATGTCTTGCGCGCCCGCAACTCTTTGAAGCCGCCGTACTCGCCGGTGAACGCGAACGGCTGGGCGTATAGCTCGAAGCTGAGGGCCGGCGAGAACGTGGCATTCGCGCGCAGCGTCACATAGCCGCTGTGTTGGCGCAGCTCTGCGAAGACGTAGCGCGCGCCCAGCGTGGTGCCGGCCGTGGTGTCGCGCACTCGGGTGACGTATTGCGCCGCGTCGCGACCTGCGAGATATCCGGTCGCGAGACTGAGCGACAGCGCCGCGCTGGGTCGAAGCGTGACCTGTGGGAGCACGTCCAGGAGCCAGCCGCCCGCCTCGTTGCCGGCGAGCGAAGCGAATGCATAGCCGCTCATGCGCTTTCGGGTGTCGGTGGTGAGTTCGCCGCTTGCGTACCACCCGGCCGGTTTGTCGGCGAGCGGGCCGCCTCTGGTGAGCCGGTCGTCAATGGCCGCGGCCTGGTACTGCGCACTCCAGTTGAACGACCAGAAGTTCCGGAACTGCGCGAAGCCGAACGCACCGGCAATGCGCTGGATGGGATCGCCGTCGTAGTTCCAACTCGGGCCGAACGTGAGATAGGCGTTCGCCTGCCGGAACAGCTTGCCCGGTCGGGTCCAGCGGCGGCCGAGTGAGGCAGCCGCCGAGATCCGGTCGACGCGCTTCTGGAAACCGAAGTCGTTCACTTCGAACCCGGGCGTCGTGGTGCTCCCTGCGATCCCCCAACGCCAGTTCCCGGCGACCTTGTTGAGATAGAAGTCACCGGTGACGCCGGCGAGGGAGGTCCGGCCCGGCGCGTAGCGAAAGCGCTTCGCGTCGGGACGTTGGAAGTAGCGGTTGGAGGAGACCTGCGCCTCCTGGATGGCCAGCGGGTCGCCCCGTATGGACGATCCGCCCAGGCTGGCGGCCAGCGTGTAGGTGCTCCTGCCCCAGCGGTGGAAGAGATCCACGCCGGCGGCGTAGGCGGCCGTCGGCAGGAAATCGAGCGCGGGCGCGTGGAGCCTGCGGTTCACGGCCGTGGCGAGCAATCCGATGCTGGTGTTGCCGTCGTGGGAGTCACGCTTCAGACGGCTGGCGAAGTAATTGGTCGGCGGCTCGACCTCGTCCCGGTAGCGGGTGCCGGTCACGGCGTTGGCAACGCTCGCCTGTTCGCGCGCGGTCAGCGCGTTAAGGATGCCCACCGACCAGCCGCCGGCCGTTCGACCAGTGAGCTTTGCTGCGCTGACGATGGTCGTGCTCGTAGGGACGTCCTCAAAATCTCCGGACGAGGTCGGCGCTCCTTGCGGGGGGCGCCCGATGCGCCGGGAGTAAAGGAACAGCGGCGTGGCGCTGAAATGATTGACCCCACCGCCGTCCCCCCCGAACGCGACGATCTCCGTCCCTTCGACGAAGAACGGTCTGTGCTCGTCGAGGAACTGCTCGAAGTCCGTGAGGTTGACGTATGCCGGGTCGAGCTCTACCTGTCCGAAGTCCGGGTTGACAGTCACGTCGAGCGTCAAGTTCGAGCTGAGCCCGTACTTCAGGTCCAGCCCGGCGCCGCCGAAATAGGTGCTCCCGTCGTCGAAGGGGTTGTCCGCATCTTCGGGCTGATCGTAGCGACCGCGTCCGACCACGTACGGGAGGAGTTCGAGGCGCTTGGGTGCCGCAATGCGGCGGAGTCCCACCAGGTGCGCGAAGCGTGAGGCAAGCCCGCTCTCGGTTTTCGCGACGAAGGGAAACAGGGCGAGCTCGTTCTTCCGCTCGATCCAACGCATGAAACGAACGCCCCAGACTTGTTCCGGTGCCTGCGAGAACCGGAGTTGCGAGAAGGGGATCCGGAGCTCGACGGTCCACCCGAGCGAGTCGACCGACGTCGCCGCCTCCCACACCGGGTCCCAGGACCGGTCGGAGGAGCTGCCGTCGCCTCCCCGTAAGGCATCCTTTTTCGCGCCCGCGGGGTTCACGATGAACTCAAAGGCCGTCCGATGATCGTGGTAGCTGTCCAGCAGCAGGCGGAACTCGTCGCTGTGCGTGGACGCGTCGCGGCGCCCGAGCCGCCTCACGATCTTGTGCGGCTCCGCGTCGAACAGTCGGGCGCCGACGTAGAGGGCGTCCGCGGCATAGAGGACCCCCACCTCCGTGGACTCGGAGACGGGCGCTCCTTCGTCGGGGTCGCTCTGGATCAGCTGGGTGATCGGCGTGGCCAGCGCCCAGGCCGGATCGTCCAGCCGGCCGTCGAGCGACGGCGGTCGATTCACCTCCACCGCCGTCACGGTGAGCGGGAGGAGCCCGTTGGCATGGCGCAGGGTGGACGCTTCGGCCGCCGCGGACTGAAGCAGCATGGCCGAGACCACGGCGGACAGGATCACGGGACGTCGGACAGAGTCGCGCTCAGGATTCTCCCAGCGACCCGCTTGGAATCGAAATACGCTTCGGCGATCTCGCGAGCGGCGCGGCAGTGCCGCTCGTAGTCGGCGTTGACCGCGTCGAGCGCGGCCGCGGCTTCCTGGACAGTCGAAAACCGA
The DNA here is from genome assembly GCA_050733055.1 of Gemmatimonadales bacterium. Lineage (GTDB taxonomy): Bacteria > Gemmatimonadota > Gemmatimonadetes > Gemmatimonadales > GWC2-71-9 > DASUAL01. Next base: position 13,866 of record JBOHSI010000048.1, on the reverse strand, counting down.
AACATGCCCTCCCCGCTCGGGAGGTACGAGCTCGGTCCGGTATGCTGCACCACCACGGGCTTCCCGCTCGCCAGGTAGCACAGCGTCCGATCGCTCACCCACGCGTTTTGGAGCTTCATGCAGGACGGCTTCGCGCAACTGAGCTCGCCGCGTGACTGCTGGATGTAGGCCTGGTATCGCTCGGGTGTACTCGCCACTTCCCGGGAATGGCGGACCCGCCACCGATGGCTCTCGAGGAGCTGCCGGTCGGCCCCGTCGTCGTCGGCCAGATAGAGCGCCAGCTCGAGCACCTGAGGAGTGACCTGCGGCAGCGCAGCGAACGTCAGGAAGGACATTCGCTTGGTATTCTCATAGAAAACCTCCTTGCCGTTCTCGATTCCCTTGACCCATTCTCCCGCCCACCAGCCGGCAACCGTGGTAAACGCGTCGCAGCGTGGGTCATAGTGGTAGGGCCAGAGCTCGAGGCAAACCGGTGAGCAGATGTGACGCCATTGCAGGCCGCAGTCCGGAAACAGGGCCGCGGGGGTGCCGACCGTCTCTCCAATGGTCAAGTACACGTCGTGCGGGAGCACATGGAGCTGTCCCGCGCTCATCCAGAACTGCAGCAAGCCGGGATCGATGTCCACCAAGGCGGTGCGTTTCGGGCAGGCGAGCAGACGAGGGTCGATGGCATAGTGGAAGTTGAGGAGGAGATCGGCCCGTCGCAGGACCGCTTCCGCCTTGGACCGCGTGACGCCGATGTACTCGAACGGGGCCTCCGTCCCGTCGGGGCGTTCGTCCAGCGAATAGAGCAACACCTTGTCGTCGAGCCCGAAACGGGCCATCCGCTGGAAGAACGTGGTGAGCAGCCGCGCGTCACGGTGGGAGTCGTCGCCGCGGCGAAACTGTTCCAGCCAGTACACCTCGCAGCCCAGCCGGAGCAATCCCTGGGCATACTGCATGTAAACCCAGAAGTGGCCCCCTCCCTCGGGGTAGTTCGCGACGTTGTAGGGTGAAATGACGATGGTGGCCACGCTGGTCGGTCCCCTCTAGGCGGGAGCGCCCGCGAGGACGCCCGGGAGATCGCGAAACCCAATGAGTCGGATGTTGCGGGCCGCGAGCAGCGCCGGCAGCGTCGGATCACACAGCGTACTAACTTCGGCCGGCCGCTCGTCGGCATACTCGGACCGCAGATCCGGATCCGCGTATCCTGGATGACAGCTCAGCTCGGTGACGCCGTCCCGCACTTCGGCTTCCAGCAGGCGCACGAGGCTGCCCACGCTGATCTGCTCGGCGTGCGTCCGCCCGCCCCACCGGCCGTAGAACTTCGAGCAGAAGCGCACCGGGGAGTGCTCGCGGGCCGGCAGGCCGTACTGGCGGGCCAGGTGGAGAACATGCGCGAGGACGCGGCGATCGCGGTGCGCGTTATGGTGCGAGTCGATGTGCGTGGGTAGGCGGCCCATGAGATCCTGAAAGCGGCAGAGCTGACGGTGCGGTTCGGCCTCGAGCTCGGCCTCCCCGAGACCGTCGAAATCGAGGTGCAAACCGACGCTCAGGTCGGGGACGGTTCCGCTCAGCGCCGCCGCTACTCCGGCCCACGGCGCGTTCACGAGCAGGCTCGTGCTGGTCACGATGCCCTGCCGATGCGCATCCTGGATCCCGCGGTTCGTGCCGCGGCTCGCGCCGAAGTCATCCGCGTTGACGATCAGATACTTCATCTGAGCCGGCCCCTTTCATTCAGGAAGCACAGGCTGCAAGGCCTCGAACCATCGCCCCACCTCTGCCAGCTCGGCGAATGCCCACTCGGCGCCCTCGAACAGGGCCACCGCAGGCCAGATGGCGTGGTTCGCATAGCGCGCACACTCTGCGGTCTCGAACAGGACGTTCAGGTCCCGTGCGACAGGCAAGCGCCACCCCGCGCGCGCAACTGCCTGCCGATAGCGGCCCAGGATCCACGGCCGCTCACCAGGGGGGAACCGGTAGAGAAACGTCGAGAGGTCGTAGCTCACTGGCCCGACGCCGACCCGATCCCAATCGATGAGACGGGCGCGCAGCCCGCTCGGGCCGGAGGCGACGAACGTGTTGATCGTCCAGAGATCGCCGTGCAGCAGCACGTCGGGACCGCCGTGGTCTGCCAGCAACCGCGCGCGGCGGGTCTGTTGGTCGCGCAGGGCGTACAGCCGGCCGAGCAGGCGGTCCCGCACGGTCTGTCGCTCTGCGGAGAGCGCGATCCGCGGAGGTCGCAGCAATTCCAGCCCGTGAATGGCGTCGCGCACGTTCGCGGCGTAGTAGGCCGCTCCCAGATCACCGCCGTGCTGGCGACACTCCGGCAGCACGGAGTGTCCGGCGGAGCGCACGTGTAATTCGGCGATCAAGTCCACTGCCGCCGCCACCCGATGCCGGTCCGCCTTTGCCGCATCCAGGGTGCTGTCGCCCAGATCTTCGTAGACGTGCCATACCCATTCGCCGTGCGGGTCGGCGGCGGTGCCCAGCACCTCCGGGCAGCTATCGCCCAGGCCGATCGCGGGGAGCCAACGCCGGGCCACCAGCAGCGCGCGTCGGGCCGGCCCCGGATCGGAGCGTTTGAGCACCAGCGAGCGCACCTCGCCGCTGACCTCGGTCTGCAGGCGGTAGACGCAGGATTTCAACCTCCGGAGGCCGATGATGTGACCCGTGACGTGGGAACCCCCGTACACGTCAGGGAGCACCTCGCACAGTTCCGCCGCGCCGGGCAGGCCACTCGCTTCGAGAGCGTCCCGCAGCTCATCGGTGAGGGAGATCATCGGTCTGTCACTCCGGCCGTGCGGACCGCATCGGCCAAGCGGCGCTCCAGCACCTGCAGGCTAGCTAATGGCCTGCTCAGCGCATGAGGGGACTCGAACTGGAGCCTCACGCTATCCCAGTCAATGGCGGCGAGAGTGAACAGGAGTTGTCCGACGTTCGCCAACCGCCGTACAGTGTCGAGATCCAGCCCTTCCCAGTGGTCCCGCGTCGCCGCCCAGTATGCGACGACGTCGATTCGCGTCAGGTCGGCAGCCGGAACACCCCAACCGGCCATTTCCCAGTCGACGGGATAGCAAGTGATGCCGGTTCCGTGCCCGCGCACAAAGACGTTCTGCGGCTGAAAATCGCCATGGACGAGCGTGGCCGGCAGGCCCACACAGCACTGCTCGATCCGACTCCACTGCGATTCCAGCAGATCTTGGAGCAAGATGATCGACTCCAGCATGGTGACGTCGCGCGGTGTGAACGCGGGGCAGGACAGGCGACGCCTTATCATCTCCCGCCCCGCGCACAGGTGTGCGAGATAGCGGCCCGGCCCTCCATCCGGCAATTCGTGGGCAGCGGCATGGTTGGCGGCGGAAGTGTGCAACTGCGCCAGCCACTTCGCAGTTACCACCACGTGCGTCATGTTCGACTCCGAATACCGCTTTTCACCGACATCCTCCAGGAAAAGCCAGCACGACTGGCCGTCTACCGCCCAGGCCCCGTAATAGCGTGGTGCCGTGACGGGCAGGTGCGGGAGGATGCACTCGTAGACCTCCCGTTCGATCGCTGCCCTCGCATACGGGCACCGTTTGGCGATGACGGCCGCGCCTGCCGGCCCTACTCCCACGAGCCGATAGACTCCCGACTCCCGGTGCTCGCGCAGCACCATGATGCTCTCGGGCGTGACGGTCGCCGGCCGCAGCTCGATCCAGGCCTGGACGGCCGGATGCGTCCACAGGCCGTCGCGCAGAATCGCCACCGTCGGCCGACTCATCGCTCACCCCATCCCCCGGCGCCGCGCGGCGTGCCCCGCGCGGGAGCGATACTCGCGGCCGCCGGCGCCGGTGCAGAGCCTGTCCGGATCAGGCGTCCCTGTTCGAGCTGCAGCCACAGGTCGCAATTAGCCGAGGTGCTCGGACGGTGCGTGATCAGGAACACGGTGCGGCCGCGCATCAACCGCTGTAGGGCCTCGAGGATCGCGGCTTCGGTTCTCAGATCGACCGAGCTGGTCGGCTCGTCGAGGATGAGGAGGGGAGCGTCCTTGAGGAATGCCCGCGCTAGGGCGATGCGCTGACGCTCGCCGCCCGAGAGCCTCTGTCCGCGCTCGCCCACCTGTGTCTCGTACCCCCGGGGCAAGTGCACGATGAAATCGTCGGCTCCCGCCGCCTCGGCCGCCGTTACGATGTCGCGGGCGCTCGCCCCGGGCCGGCCGTAGGCGATGTTCTCCGCGACGCTGGTGGAGAACAGCACGGGATGCTGCAGGACGATCGCGAACTGGTTCCGCAAGTCAACCAGGCGGTAGTCGCGCACGTCGATGCCGTCGAGCAGGATCTCGCCGGCCGTCGGGTCATAGAACCGGGTCAGCAAACTCACCAGCGTCGTCTTGCCCGCTCCCGTCGCCCCGCGGACCGCGACGCGCATGCCCGGAGCGACCTGGAACGAAACGTCGTGCAGGACCGGGCGACCCGGGTCGTAAGCGAACGAGACGTTCCGGAACCCGACTGCGCCGGCGGCGCGCGGGAGCGGGCGGGCGTTCGATCGCTCCGGGACGTCAGGGGCTTCGTCGAGCACCGCGAAGGCGCGCTCCGCGCTGGCCAGGTAGCTCTGCAGCCCGGCCGCCTTGCGGCTGATGGTTTTCAGCGGCGCGTACAGTTGTGCCAGGTAGGTCATCACCATCAGGAGCTGGCCCAGGGTCAGCCCACCTGCGCGGACGTGGACGATTCCGATGAACAGCACGGCGGCCGTGCCGAGCGCGGTCACGAGCCCGATCGAGATGCCGAAGCGCCCTTCGAGCAACGCGAGGCTGAGGCGCGCCATCAGGCCCTCGCGTGAGCGGTCGACGAAACGCTCGGCCTCGCGGCGCTCCTGACCGAACGCCTTGACGACGCGAAGCGCACCCAAGGTTTCCTGAGCGATCGATAGGGCGGAGCTTTCGAGCTTCTTGACCGTCCTCGACTGGCCGCGCACGCGGCGGCGGTATGCTCGGGAGAGCAGGAACAGAGGGGGGGAGATCGTGAGGGCGACGAGGGCCAGCTGCCAGTCGATTCGCGCCGTCACGTAGAGCATCGCACTAAGTGTGATGCCCGCCGTCACGAACGGGATGACGCCGTCGACTGCGACGTACTGGATGGCCGGTGCGTCGTGCTGGATACGGTAGATCGAGTCCGCGGTTCCGCGCGAGTCGTGATACGACAGGGAGAGGCGCTGAACGTGGTGGAGGAGGCGGGCCCGGAACGCCAGGACCAACTGCTCGCCAACGTAGGTGCGCAGCAAAGTGGCCGCGAGCGCCTGGAGCTGGCTGAGCACGGCGACAACCACCAGAAGCCCCACGGCGACGACGAGCACCGCGGTGCCGGAACGTGTCACGGCCGCCGGCAGCATGGTCTCGAGCACGCCTGGGAGCGGGCGCGAGCCGAGGACCGAGTCCACCACGACCTTCAGAGGAAGCGGGGTCAGGAGCGCGAGGGGAGTCGTCACCAGACCGAGCGCGAACAGCGCTGCCAGGTGTGGCCAGTAGCGCCGCGCCTGGCCAAGGAGACGCCGGTACAGCGCCAGGTCGGTGTGGTCGGTCGTTCCCATCAGAGCGCTCCGGTTTGCTGCCGTCGGACCGCCCGGCGGATGGCGGCCGTGGCGGCCGCGCACTCTGCGTATGCGCGCCATGCCCACCACAGCGCCGTCGTGCCCAGCGTCGCGCCGACCGCCCACGCTCCGTCGACGGCCGCGCCGCCGGAGAGTGCGGCGAGCACGAGGACTAGCAACGGCGCCGCGGCCGCGCACTTGGGCCACCATCGCAACCGGACCAGCTGCGCCCCGGCGCGGTGCTCTTCCACGGCCATGAGCATCCTCCCGGCGCCGAGCTGGCCACCGCGAACCTCGAGGTCCCAGCGGTCGAAGTGCGTTCCGCGAAGGACACAGGCCCCGTCGGCGCGGAGCGCGGCTTCCAGCTCTCGGAGCCGATCACCCGGATCCTGCCACCGCTCACTCCAGAGGGTGGTGCTCATCGGCCAGGGCAGGGAACCGTCAAGCGCTCCACGCCGCTGCCACGGCGTGTGGCCGTATTCGAGCCGCCCATACAAGCGCGCCAGCGGCTGGAGCAGGTGGAGCGCCACCGTAAGCATCCGACACCCCAGCCGCGCGATGCTGCTCCGAGGGGGACTCGGAAACGACGCGCGCGAGGCGCTCATGGCGGCCTGGCTGAGGGGCAGGAGCGTCGCGAGGGCGAGGGGAGGAAGGGCGAGGAGCAACGGCTCCCACGCGAGGCCGAAGACGGAAAGCGCCCCGAGGATGGCGATGAGGAGATACCACTCGGGCATGAGCGGCAGCGATTCGAGCAGCCCCGGCGCGGGCTCGTACATGAATTGAAACGGGGCGAAACCCCAAATGCCGTGATAGATTCGCCCGCGACGCCAGGCGAGCGCGTGCGGCAGCCCCTTCCCATACAGCCGTCCGGCCCAGCTGATCTGGCCGGTGCCGTTGTACTTGTCCGGCCATTTCCGTTCGAGCAGCGCCTCGGCTCTGCCGTAGCTGATCTGCTGCTTGCAGTACGCGCAGACCGAGTTGCGGCGATGGTGCCAGACCACGGCAGCTGGGCTGAAGCCCAGACGCCAGCCTCTGTCACGCAGGCGCCAGCACACGTCGACGTCGTCCCCGGCAACGCAGAATTGCTCGTCGAACCCACCGATAGCTTCGAGCGCCGCTCTCCGGAACGCCATGTTGCAACCCGGAATGTGCTCGGCTTCGCGATCGGACAGCAGGACGTGGACCGGACCTCCCGGTGCGTTGGCGACGCAGTCGGCGACGAGTCCATCGCCCGGGGGTGCGATGTTCGGCCCGCCCACACCGGCATCGCTCGTGCTCCGGAATGTGGCCGCGAGATAAGTAAGCCAGTGGGGATCCGGGTAGGCATCGTCGTCCAGGTAGGCGACGATCTCGCCGCTCGCCGTTCGCCAGCCGACGTTGCGAGCGTGACTCAGACCGTGGTTCGCGGTGCGAATCAATCGTACGTCGTACTGCTGCGCAATGGCCGCGCTCGTGTCAGTCGAACCGTCGTCGACGACGATCACTTCGAAATTCGGGTAATCGAGTCTCCGCAGACCCTCCAGGCAGTCGCGAATTGTCCGCCCCCCGTTGTAGGTGCAGACCACCACGGAGATGCGGGGCCAAGGCGGGTTCGGCGGGAACGGCGTCTCGGCAAACGTGTAGCGCACCGTCGCGAGGGCGGGCTTCGGCTGGCGATCGCGCCGGGTGAGGCCGAAGCGCCAATCGTAGACCTCGGCCCCCGCCCGGTACCACTCGTCGGTCCACGCGTAGAGGAAGGTCCCGGCGCAGCCCGACGCGAAGGTCGTACGAATCTGCCACTGGAGGGCGTGGGCCTGCGCTTCCTCGCCATGCCGCAGGCTGTCCAGCCCCATCTCGCTTATCACCAGCGGGCGCTCGCCGGCGAGGCTGTGGAGCCGGGCCAGATAAGCTTCGAGGCGCGCCGGCGACTCGAGGAAGACGTTGAAGCAAACGAAGTCCAGGAAGGGCAGCTGCAAGTATTCGGTGGAGGGGTAGTTCCCGTAGGTGACGAGACCCTCGGGGTCCTCCGCCTTCGCCGCGCGGTACAGTCGCGCTAGGTAGCGTTCCACGCGCCCGCGGCCGTGCCAGCGAGCGATGGGCGCCGAGATCTCGTTGCCAATCGCATAACAAAGGACCGCGGGGTGACCCGCGCAGGCGCCCACGCCGGCGCGTACCGCGCCCTCGATATCGGGGGTACCCTTCTTGTCGTTCAGGTAGCCGATGTGGCGCTCGACGGGCAGGCCCACGAGGAGGCGCAGGCCGTGGCGTTGGGCCGCGTCGAGCAGCCAGCGCGGCGGCACGGTATAGGTCCGAACGGCGTTTACGCCGTGCGACCTCATGAGGGCGAAGTCGCGTTCCACAACCTCGGGGCTGGGGAACTCGCTGCCGTCCTCACGCGGGCGGAACGTCCCGTACGTCACGCCGCGGATGAAAAACTTCTCTTCCCCGATAAATAGGAACTTCCCCCGCACGCTCGGCCGAGCCGGGCGGAGAACTTGTGCCTCCCGAGGGTCGGAGGTTGGCCCCGTGAACGCCGGATTTAGCCTCGCGTAGCGGGCGCCGCGGCGCTGTGAGATGCCTCTTGGGTCCACGTTCGGCTCTGCGCTCTCCCGAGATCCCGGTCGGTCGTGGCCGCGGCAGGCTAGGACACAAAGGCTCGCGAAGCCGCGAGCCTTGTTCGCAACGATCATTGAGTTTTGAGCAAGTTTGACGCCGCTTGAGAACACGGGTGACGCGCGATGTAGCTTCGGGATTACACGTCCGCGAAATGTGGCTGCGGCACCACATTATCGTAGCTGTCTTGGCTCGGGCTCGGGGACTGATCTGCCTTGGGGGGCTCACGAAGAGGACGCTGGGACGCTATCGTCGGTAGATTTCGGCCCCGCCCATGTACGCGCTCCTCCTCTGGTCTCTCCTGTTTCTGTTCTGCCTGCGCGTGCTCGGGCAGGCGCTGGTCGCCGCGTTCGAGGTCCCGTTCCTGCCGCCGATGAGCCAGTGGTACTCGGGGGTCATCCCCTACCCGATCCTGCTTCCCGTGCAGATCCTCATCATCCTCCTGCTCGCCAAGGTGGCGACGGATTTCACGAGGCGCCGCGGATTCTTCGTCGTGCCGCGGAAGGCCATGGGACGCTTGCTCCAGTGGTTCAGTTATCTCTACTGGGGCGGGATGGCGGTCCGATACGTGGTGAGCATGGCGCTGCACCCCGAACGCCGCTGGCTCGGGGGAACCATTCCGATCTTCTTCCACTGCGTGCTCGCGACCTTCCTGTTTGTGGTGGGCCGCTACCACACGCGCGCTTCCCCCGCCCCGGCCCCCGCCCCCGCCTCCCCCGCGGGATGACCGAGCCCGACGTCGCTCTCACGGATTACGCGCTTGCGATCGAGTGCGCCCTCTTCGCCTATCTGGTCCAGCGTAGAGAGCACGCGCTCTTCTTCGGGTCGGCCGCCGTGGCCTCGCTCGCCGGAGGGACGGTCCACGGCTTCTTCCTGGACGCCCGAACATTGGGGAACGCGGTCCTCTGGCGCATCACGCTGATCGCGATCGGTGTCACGGCGCTCAGCGCCTGGGCAATCGGCGCGAGGGTCCTGTTCCCCGCGCCCGCGGCGCGGCGCATCACGAGCGCGGCCGCCACGGCGTTTACGGGCTATTCCGTCCTCACGCTGTTCATCACGCAGGATTTCCGCGCAGCCGTCGTCTTCTATCTCCCTGCGGCCGTCTTCCTGTTGGTCGTGTTGTCCGTCGCGTATGCGCGCGCGCGGGAGCGACGCATCCTGGTCGCCGTTCTTGGGCTCGGCCTCATGTTCATCGCCGCCGCGGTCCAACAGGCGAGGATCGCGCTGCACCCCACGTACTTCAATCACAACGCGCTGTACCATCTCATCCAGGCGGTGGCCCTGTGGCTCCTCTTTCTTGGCTTGCGGAGGCTCCATGCTGACGCGGCGTGAGTTCCTCGACGTCGGCGCTACCGCCGGGGCGGCGATCGCCCTGGCGCCCTACGGCTGCGCCGGGGAAGGGTCCGCGCCCGGCGTCGTCGTCAACGACATCCACTCGCGGCTCAATGCCACCCGGGTGCACCGGGTCGTGAAGCCGGCCTCCCTCCACGCGCTGGTGGAGGTCGTCCGGACCGCCAAGCAGGAGGGCCGCCCGCTGAGCATCGCGGGCGGCAGGCACGCCATGGGAGGGCAACAGTTCGGCACCGGGACGACGCTGGTCGACATGGGGTCGATGAGCCGGGTGCTCGGTTTCGACGCCGCCCGCGGTCTGATCGACGTCGAGGCGGGAATCCAGTGGCCCGAGCTGATGCGCTACCTGCTGGACGCCCAGCAAGGGGCGGCGCGGCCGTGGGGCATCCGGCAGAAGCAAACCGGAGCCGACCGCTTGAGCATCGGGGGTGCGCTGGCGGCGAACGCCCACGGCCGCGGCCTGCGGTTCGAGCCGTTCATCGGAGACGTCGAGTCGTTCGTGCTGGTCGACGCCGACGGGACCCCCCGGACGTGCAGTCGCGAGGAGGACGCCGAGCTGTTTCGACTCGCGATCGGCGGGTATGGGCTGTTCGGCGTGATCACCTCCGTCCGGCTGCGCCTCGCGCCCAGGGTGAAGGTGCAGCGCCAGGTGCAGATCCTGGAGATCGAGGATCTCATGCCGGCGTTCGAGCGGCGCATCGCCGCGGGGTTCACTTACGGCGACTTCCAGTACCACACGGACCCCGATTCCCCCGACTTCCTGCGGAAGGGGGTCTTCTCGTGTTATCGCCCCGTCGCGGCCAGCACCCCGATACAGGAGGAACAGAAGGAGCTGTCCGAAGACGACTGGAAGGAGCTCATCTACCTGGCGCACGCCGATCGCACGGGCGCGTTCCACGCCTACTCGCGCTACTACCTCGCCACCTCAGGCCAAGTGTATTGGTCGGACACGCACCAGCTCGGTACCTACCTCGACGACTACCATCGCGCCCTGGCCCCGCGGCTCGGTGCGTCGGAGCCGGCCACGGAGCTGATCACCGAGATCTACACTCCGCGGGATGCGCTGGCCCGCTTCCTCACGGACGTGCGCGAGCGGTTCCGCGCGCGGCGGACCGATCTCATCTACGGCACCATCCGCCTCATCGAGCGTGACGACGAGAGCTTCCTCGCCTGGGCCAAGCAGCCCTATGCGTGCGTGATCTTGAACCTGCACGTCGTCCACAGCCCGGAGGGGATGGAGCGTTCGGCGGAGGCGTTCCGCCAGCTCATCGACCTGGGGCGGCGCTACGGTGGGAGCTACTTCCTGACCTATCATCGGTTTGCGACGCGGGAGCAGGTGGAGGCGTGTTACCCGCAATTCCCCGAGTTCCTTCGCGCCAAGCGTCGCTACGATCGGGACGAGAGATTCCAAAGCGACTGGTACCGCCACTACAAACGCATGTTCGCGCAGGTGCTGTAGACGGGAGGGAGAGCTGACCGGGGTTCCCGGGCGCCGACCACTCCGGTCGCTATGCGACGTCCTGGGCCGCCGCGCGACCGGCGGTGCGTCCTGAGAATATGCAGCCGCCTAGAAACGTTCCTTCCAGTGCGCTGTAACCATGCATGCCGCCACCACCAAAGCCCGAAACTTCACCGGCGGCATACAGCCCGGGCACCGGCTGGCCGTTCGCACCCAGTACGCGGCTCGAAAGATCGGTCTCGAGACCCCCCAGCGTCTTGCGCGTGAGGATGTGTAGGCGCACCGCGATCAGCGGCCCCGCTCTTACGTCGAGCAGCTTGTGCGGCGCGGCCGTGCGGATGAGCCGGTCGCCCAGGTAGCGCCGCGCCCCGCGGATGTGGGTGATCTGGGTGTCCTTGCTGAAAGGATTGTCAATCTCGCGGTCGCGAGCCACGATCTCGTGCTCCAACGCCGCTAGGTCGATCAGCGGCTCCTCGGTGATCGCGTTCATCCCGCGCACCAGGTCTGCAAGGTTGCGCTCGACCACGAAGTCCACGCCGTGCTTCTTGAACGCCTCCACGGGTCCAGACGCCGCCCGCCCGATCCCGCGGCCGAGAGTTTGGATGAAGTCCTTGTTCGTCAGGTCCGGGTTCTGCTCCGAGCGGGAGAGGGCGAATTCCTTCTTGATGATCTTCTGCGTCAACACGAACCAGCTGTAGTCGTAGCCGGTGGACATGATGTGCTTGAGGGTGCCCAGCGTGTCGAAGCCCGGATACAACGGTACAGGCAGGCGGTGGCCGCGCGCGTCCAGCCACAGGGATGATGGCCCCGGCAGGATGCGGATGCCGTGGCCGCTCCAGATCGGGTCCCAGTTTTGAATGCCCTCGGTGTAGTGCCACATGCGGTCCCGGTTGATGACGTGTCCGCCGGCTGCCTCGGTAATCCCCAGCATGCGCCCATCAACGTGATCGGGCACTCCCGCGAGCATGTGCTTGGGTGGCGCGCCCAGGCGCGCAGGCCAATTCGTTCGGACCATGTCGTGGTTCGCACCAATGCCGCCGGAGGTCACAATCACGGCCTGGGCGTGGAAGGCGAACTCCCCCACGGCAACGCGGGAACTGGGCTGCCCCCGTTTGATGGCGCTTGGCTCCAAGACGTCGCCGCGCACGCCGTCAACAACGCCACCAGTCACCGTGAGGTCGTTGACCCGATGGCGGAATTTCAAGGTGATCAGGCCAGCGTTTACCGCCGCGCGGACCCGGCGCACGAAGGGTGCGAGTACGCCCGGACCGGTCCCCCAGGTGACATGGAAGCGTGGCACCGAGTTCCCATGACCGATCGCACCATAGCCACCGCGCTCGGCCCAGCCGACAACGGGGAAGAAGCGGACGCCCTGACGATGTAACCAGGAGCGTTTCTCGCCAGCGGCGAAGCCGACATAGGCCAGGGCCCACTTGTGCGGCCAATGATCCTCCTGCCGGTCAAACCCGGCGGTTCCCATCCAATCCTCGAGCGCCAGATCGTAAGAGTCGCGGATGCCCATGCGGCGCTGCTCGGGCGAGTCGACGAGCAACAAGCCGCCGAAGGACCAGAACGCCTGACCGCCCATGCTCTGCTCTGGCTCCTGGTCGACGACGATCACACGCTTGCCGGCGTCGGCGAGCTCGGCCGCCGCGACGAGGCCGGCCAGGCCCGCGCCGACGATGATGACATGTGCGTCATTAGCTACCATCGGTCGCTGTCCCTCTCAATGCCTTCTGCAGATCCCTCATGAACGCCAGTGAGGTGGCGTTCAACGACATCCAGGAAAGCCCGCAGTACCCGGGAGGCCTGGCGCTACGCTTCGCTCGCGTCAAGCGCTACCGCCCCGACAAGAGGCCGGCCGATGTCGCCACGATTGGCACCGTGCCGGAGCTGCACCGGCGGGCGGCGGAGCAGCGGTAGGCTCAGTTCCCCCACGCGGCCGCGATCTCGGCGAGCCGCCGGTCGAGCTCTTCCCGCGGCACCCACACCCCGCGCGCCATCACGCCCCGGATCCGCTTCGTGTTCGCGATGTCCGCGAGAGGGTTCCCGTCCAGGAGCACGAGGTCAGCGATCTTGCCCGGCTCGACGGTGCCTGCACGGTCGGCCGTGCCGAAGTACAGGGCGACGTTGCGGGTGCCGGTGACGAGGGCCTGATACGGCGTGAGGCCGGCCGCGACGAGCGTCTCGAGCTCACGGTGCGCCGAAAACCCGGGGACGTTCATCACCTGCGGCGCGTCGGAGCCGAGCACGAGCCCCGCGCCGGCATCGTGCAGCGCCTTGATCAGGCGACCCCGCAGGGCAATGAAGCGCCGCGCACGGTCGGGGTCGTAGCCGGGCTGCGCCTGCGCGTTGCGTTTCGCCTGCACCCACTGCGCCACGAGCGCTTTCGGCAGATAGCGCAGCTCCAGTCGCCGTCCCATCGTCTCGGGGTCCTCCGGGCTCACGAACCCGTCCATCAGCGCCTGGGTCGGCACGTTCCACACTCCGGCCTCCCGGGTGCGCCGCGCCAGCTCGGACGTCCCCGCGGTGTCGACGCGCTCGGTGAGCAGGAAACCGAAGAAGCCTGCCGGCGCGCCCCCGGGACTCCACCCGGCGAGCCGCTCGACGTAACCGTCCAGGTGATCGATCGACACGTAGCGGGCCGCGAGCGCCCGGTCGAGACCCACGGCGGCCGGGACGTGGCCGGCGAACCGGATCCCGACGCTGTCCGCCGTGCGCGCCAGCGCGTCGAACGTCTCGCGTGACAGCCCGGGATGGATCTTCAGGAAGTCGTAGCCCGCGGCCCGCTGCTCCACCACCATGCGCCGCGCCGTCTCGGGATCGGGCGCGCTGCCGCCGTTGAACGACGGCCCGGAGGTGTACAGGGTGGGCCCGAGCAGCTCGTGGCGCCGCAGCCGCTCGCGCAACACGAGGTG
>JBOHSI010000047.1:0-19402 GCA_050733055.1 Gemmatimonadales bacterium | reverse complement strand
GGCCCGGGCAACGTCGTGCGTGCGCCCGGGGGCGCGACCGAGGTGGCGCGGGCGACGGAAGGCGCGCCGTTCACGCTCCAGCTCACCGTGCCGGCGCCCGAAGCAGAGGTGCTCGCCGCCCGGCTCGCAGCTGCAGGGGCGGTCCCGGCCGACGCCGCCGTGCTCGAGCTCGCGCGCATCCTCGCCGGCTGGCCGCGGCTCGGCGCCGAAGTGGACGAGAAGACCATCCCTCAAGAGGTCCGCTACGACGAGATCGGCGGGGTCTCCTACACCAAAGGGTGCTACACGGGCCAGGAGACGGTCGCCCGGCTGCATTTTCGGGGGCACGCGAACCGACAGCTGCGCGGGCTGCTCTTCGACGCCGCGCCGCCCGCCGCCCCTGCCGACGGGTGGAGCGGCGTGACACACCTCGACCGGGACGTGGGTCGGGTCACCAGCGCCGCGTTCGTGCCGGAGAGCGGTGTCGCAGGAGGCGGGCGGTGGATCGGCCTCGCGTTGATTCGCCGCGAAGTGGCGCCCGGCGCCGTGGTGCGGGCGGCAGGCCGCGACGCCCGCGTGGTCGAGCTTCCTTTCTCCGTTCCCTTTGTTGGGCCAGCATGACCGTCCTCGTGACGGGCGGGAGCGGCCTCGTCGGGAGTCACGTGATCGAGGCGCTCCGCTCGCGTGGCGAGCCGGTGCGCGCCCTCGTGCGCTCTGCGAGCCGCGCCGCCGTCGAGCGCCTCGGGGCCGAGGCGGTGCCGGGCGACGTCACGGACGGCGCGGCGTGGCGGCTCGCAGCGCGGGGCGTGCGCGCGGTCGTTCACGCTGCGGCGCTGGTGCAACGGCGCGCCACCTGGGAGCGGTATGTCGCGGTGAACGTCGACGGGACCCGGCACGCCGTGGAGGCGGCCCGGGCCACCGGCGCGCCGCTCGTGCACATCTCCTCGGTCGCCGTGTACGGCGGGTCGGGGGCATACCCCCGGGTGCGCGAGCGGCGCGCAGAGGAGTACCCCTTCCAGCCGATCGCGGACCACGACTTCTACGCGCGCAGCAAGCGCATGGCGGAGGCCGTCGTGAGGGACGCGGCGGCGGACGGCTCGCTCGCCGCCGTCGCGCTCCGGCCGAACGTCATCTACGGCGAGCGCGACCGCCAGTTCACGCCGCGGGTGGTTCGCGTTGTGCGGCTCGGCTTCGCGCCGCGGATCGGCCCGGGCACGAACCACCTCTCGTGCGTGTACGCCGGAAACGTCGCCGCGGCCGTGCTTGCGACCCTCGACGCGCCCGCCGCCGGCTTCCGCACCTACAACGTGACGAGCGACGCAGCGCCGCCCCTCACGCAGCGCGAATTCCTCGCGGCGTTCGCCGAGGTGCTGGGAACGCGCCTCCGCGCGATCCCGATCCCGGTCGGGCTGGCACACCTCATCATGGGGCTGTGGCTCGCTCCCCGGCTCGCGCGGGCAGCGGTGTCGTTCGTCACCAGCGACAACCCCTATGTCGACGACCGCGCCCGGGCGGACCTCGGCTGGCGGCCGCCGCTCGCGGCTCGGGACGCCGTCCGCCGTACGGCGCTCTGGTTTGCGGAAAACGAAACGCCCAGGCGCTCACGTCCCGGGCATCGTTGACCCTGCTGCGCGGTACCGGCTTACGGCCGCTTCGCCGGGGCGGGGGCCATCATCTTCGACGTGTCACCCATCATCGCCTTCGACGTGTCGCTCATCATCATCATGTGCGACGTGTCCTGCATCATCTGACCGGACTGATCGGCCGGTTGCTGCTCCGCCTTCTTACAGGCGCCCATCGCCACGAGAGCGAGGACGAGTGCCAGACGCTTCATGCGTACTCCTGATGGAAGTAGCTGTGGAGGAGCCCTTTGTGCGCGGGAAAACCTAGCGTGGGGTCTCCGCGAGTCAAGGGCGCGGGAACGACCAGGGTATGACTCGGCGTAAGATCCGGACACGGGGGAAGGAGAACGAGATGCCGGAGATCGAAGAGGCGTCGGGGGCATGACGGACCGACGGGGCTTTGTCGGGTGGGTCGGTTCGGTGGTGGCGACGCTGAGGCGCTCCGGCGAGCGTGCGGACGCCGCACCGCCCGTGCTCATCGAGACGCAACCCACCGTCCTGTACCAGCAGCCCGACGGTCGCAACAACCTCGTTCGCATCACGGTCACGGGCCTCGATGCCCCCGCCGCCCGCGCACGCGTGACCGACCGCCGCGGCGCACTCGTGGGGACCGCCGGCCTGCTCCCGACGCGCGACGGCACCGCTTTCGCCGGCGAAGTGTGGGTGCCGCTCTCCGAGCCGTCCCAGTTCCAGATCGATCTCGAAGTGGGCAAGCGCCACGTGGCGCGACGCAAGGTGCGCATCGTGCCGCCGCGCCGCTGGACCCTCTACTGGCTCTCGAGTAACCACACCGACATGGGCTACTCAGATTTGCAGGAGCGGTGCCTCGAGATCCACCGCAAGAATCTCGACGCCGCACTGGCGCGGGTCGCGGCTCACCCCGACTACCGCTGGACCGCAGAGTGCGCATTGCAGGTGATCTCCTACGTCGAGAACCGATCCGCCGCGGCGGGGGACGCGCTCATCCAGGCGATCCGCGACGCGAAAGTGGGGTTCTCGGCCCTGTTCGCGAACATGCTGACCGGGATCCTCGATCACGAAACATTCACGCGCCTCGTCTGGCCGGCGGGGTTGCTGGCGCGTCAACGCGGGTTCGGCTACGCGACCGCGCAAATCAGCGACGTCCCCGGACAAGCGCTCACGTTCCCGATGGTGCTCGCGGCGAGCGGCGTGCGCTACCTCGCCAGCGGCACGAACCCCGAACGTGCGGTCCCCCTCCTTCCGGAGTCCGAGGCGGCCCGGTACAAGCTGGCCGGTGCATGGGCCAGTTATCCGCAGCTCTACTGGTGGGAAGGCCCGGACGGCAGCCGCGTGCTGCACTGGCGAGCGTACCACTACGGCGACGCGCTGCGCTTCGGCTTCGACGTCGGGCCGGAGGAGATGGCGCGGCGGCTCTCCGACTGGCTCCTGGCGAACCCGGTGCTGATGTCACCCGGCTATCCGTACGACGTGGCCCTGCTCTACGGCGCCCAGCGGGACAACGCGCTGATCGACGAGCATCTGATCGACCACCTCGACGAGTTCCGGCGCCGTTACGCCTTCCCCCGGATCGTGCCGGGCCGGGCCGAGGACTTCTTCCGCGACGTCGAGCAGCGCTTCGGGTCCAAGCTGCCCGTGCGGCGCGGCGACACCGGGCTTTACCGCGAGGACGGCGCCGCGTCGACCGCCGCCGAGCTCGCACGCTACCGCGCCGCCCAACTGGCGGCCCGGGCCGCCGACCTGATTGCGCTCTGGGACGAGCGCACCGAGACCCGCGATCCGCCGGGCGCGGAGCGGACCCGCCGGCGCGCGGACGAACGGCGGCAGATCTGGCGGGACCTGCTGCTGTTCGGCGAGCACACGTGGGGCGCGGCCGAGAGCGTCTCGGACCCGGACGGCCGGCAGACGGTGGCGCAATGGGAGTACAAGCGGCGCTTCCTCGCCGGCGCCGTCGCCGCGCTGCGTGAGCACATCGCCGGGGGCCTGCTCCGCATCGGACGCGCCAGCGCGACGGGCGCGGGCCGCGTGGTGTTCAACGCGTCGAGTTGGCCCCGGACCGACGTGCTCCACGCGCCCGCCGGGGGAGGCCGGCGCTTCGCGTACGACGGCCGCGACCTTCCGGCCGTCGACCTCCCGGACGGCTCGGCTCTGGTCGTCGTGCGGGATGTTCCCGCCCTGGGATATCTCACCCTCAGGGAGAGCGAGCGAGCGCCCAACCCGCCGCGGGACGAGGGCGAGGCGCTCGATGCGCAGGCTGGGCGCTTCCGTGTCGTGCTCGACCCCGGTACCGGGGCGATCCGCTCGTTAACAGGCGGTGACGGCGAAGAGCGGGTCAAGCCGGCGACGTGGTCGGGGCTGAACGAGCTGGTGTACGTGACCGGGGGATCGCGCACCGTCCTCTGGACCGACGCGGCGCGGGAGGCGCTGTCGGCGCCGGCCGAGCTCACGCTGGCGACGGCCCGGCTCGTGTCCGCCCAACGCGAGCGCCTGCCCGGAATCGGCGCGCGGCTCGTAGTCACGCGGCGGCTCGCCGGTTTCAGCGCCGTCACATCCAGCGTAACGCTGTACGATGAGCTGCCCTGGATCGACATCGAGAACCGTTGCACCAAGGTGCCGACGCTCGAGAAGGAAGCCCTCTATGTCGCGTTCCCGTTCGCATTCGCGAAGCCGACGGTGCAGCTGGAGGTGCCCCTCGGCCGCATGACGGTCGAGCAGGACCAGCAGCCTGGAAGCTGCCGCGACTGGTACTGCCACGCCCACTGGGTCTGGCTGCACGAGGGCGCGGACGGGGGGGGCATCCTGTGGAGCGGGCCGGACACACCGCTCGTCACCTTGAGCGACGTGTTCCGCGGCCAGTGGCGCCGCAAGATCGAGCCGGACGGCACCCTGTTCGCGTACGCGATGAACAACTACTGGCATACGAACTACGCCGCCCGGCAGGGCGGTGAGTACGCGTGCCGGTTCCGCGTGTCGCTGCTCGGGCCCGGGGACCCCGCCGAGCCCGTGCGACGCGGCTGGGCGGCGTGCGACCCGTTGTACGTGAGCGCGCCTTTTGTCAACGCGGGCGCCGGGCCGCTCCTCGCCAAGGATGCCGCGCTTTTCATAGCGGATCGGGGCGTGCTCGTGGTCGCCGCGAAGCCGGCCGACGACGCCGAAGGCGTGATCGTCAAGCTGCTCGACGTTGCGGGCGCGGCGCGCACCGTGCCGGTGTGGCCGGCGGCGTACGGTTTCCGTGAGGCCCGCCGCACGAATCTCGTGGAGATGAACTTCGAGCCGATCCCGGTCGCGCAGGACCGCAGGGCGACGTTCGAGTTGCGCGCGTGGGGGATCGCCGCGGCGCGTCTCTTTACACCGCGGGAGGCGGCCGGTTAACTATCGAGCCATGACCAAGGCGACCACAGTGGGCGAGCTGAAACAGACCGAATGGGCGAGCCCCGCCCGTGTTCATCGGACCGTCAAGGACGAACTTCGCGAGAACCTGATCTGCCTGTTGGAGAACGGATCGCTCCTGTTCCCCGGCATCGTGGGGTACGAGGACACGGTGATTCCGCAGCTCGTGAACGCCATTCTCTCCCGGCACAGCTTCATCCTGCTCGGCCTCCGTGGGCAAGCGAAGAGCCGCATTTTGCGCGCGCTCGTGACGTTGCTCGACGAGGAGATCCCAATCATCGGCGGCAGCGAGGTCAACGACCACCCGTTCGCGCCGATCTCGAAGTACGGGCGAGAGCTGCTGGCCGAGCACGGCGAGCGGACGCCGATCGCCTGGCTGCCGCGCGACGCACGCTACGTGGAGAAGCTCGCGACGCCCGACGTCACGATCGCCGACATCATCGGCGACGTCGACCCGATCAAGGCGGCGCGGGGCGGGCACCTCTTGTCCGACGAGCTCACCATGCACTTCGGGCTGCTCCCTCGCGCCAACCGCGGGGTGTTCGCCATCAACGAGCTGCCCGACCTCGCCGGAAAGATCCAGGTGGGACTGTTCAACATCATGCAGGAAGGCGACGTTCAGATCAAAGGCTACCCGGTGCGCCTCAATCTCGACGTCGCGCTCGTGTTCACCGCGAACCCGGAGGACTACACCGCGCGCGGCAAGATCATCACGCCGCTGAAAGACCGGATCGGCTCGGAGATCGGCACGCATTACCCGCACACGGTGGAGCTGGGCGCCGCGATCTCGCGTCAGGAGGCGTGGCTCGAGCGCACCGGCCGGCCGCTCCGGCTCCCCGCCTTCATCTCGGAGCTGATCGAGCGCATCGCGTTCGAGGCGCGAGAGGACAAGCGGGTCGACCGCCGCAGCGGCGTCTCCCAACGACTGCCGATCAGCGTGCTCGAGAACGTGGTGTCGAACGCCGAGCGGCGCAGCATCGTCACGAAGGAAAGGACCGTCGTGCCGCGGGTGTCCGACATCTACGCAGCGCTCACCGCCATCACAGGCAAACTCGAGCTCGAGTACGAAGGCGAGCTCCAGGGCCCGGAAGTGATCGCGAAGGACCTGATCCGCCGGGCCGCCGGGAAGACCTTCGAGGCGCGGGTCGGCGGCGCCAACGTCGATGACATCGTCCATTGGTTCGACGAGGGGGGCGCGCTCAAGATGTCGATGGACCAGCGCTCGGAAACGTGCCTCAAGGGCTTCAGCGTCGTACCCGGCCTGCTCGACCTCGTGGACCAGGCGGGGCTCGCCGCGAAGAAGGACCCCGCGACAATGGTCTCGGCGTGCGAGCTCGTGCTCGAGGGCCTCGTCGCGCAAAAGCGGATCTCCCGCTCCGAGGAGCTCGGCTACGTGCGGGCGCGCGTGGAGCCGAAGGGGCCCGGGTATGGGAAGACGGGCGGGGGGCCGAACCTGTTCACGTAACGGCCCGTCAGAGCACGCAGTATCTTCCTCCCGACACCCTCGGGAGCCCCCATGAGCAAGCTCATTTCCGGCGCCGTGCTCCTCGCCATCGCGTTCTCCCTCGTGCTCGCAGCGACCGCGGTTCGATCGCAGCGTCCCGGCCCAGTGGCCAACCTGCTGCGCTTCGTCGGCCTGGCGGTGGCGGCGGTCGGCGCCCTGATCGCGATCGGCTCGACCGTCGTGGTGATCGAGGCAGGCACCGTCGGGGTGCGACACGCGTTCGGGTACGTCGCCCCCACGGCGCTGATCTCCGGCATCCGGATGGTGCCGCCGTGGTCGTCCATCGAGCGCTTCTCGACGCGCGAGGAGCAGTGGCCGTCGCGGGCCGACCAGATCGAGCAGATCGCGGCACTGTCGAGCGAGCAGATGGGGATGACGGTCGAGGTCTCCCTGCGGTGGCAGATCGACCCCGAGCAGGCGCCGAAAATCTTCACCGAGATCGGTGACGAGGAACAGATCCGAGGGGCTGTCCGCAACGCCATCCGGAAGGGGGTGCGCGACGGGATGGTGCAGTACTCGATCAACGATATCTCCAAGCGGACCCAGATCGCCACCACGATGGAGGCCCTCGTGGACTCGGCGTTGGTCACGACGCCCCGCGCCGGCGGCGGGAAGTTCCGCATCGCCACGGTCACGGCGTTCTTCCTGCGCGACCTGCAGCCGCCCGCCCAGGTCGTGCAGGCGATCAACAACAAGATCGCGCAGGAGCAGCAGATCGAGACCGAGCGGCACCGCGTCGAGGTCGCGCGGCTGCAGGCCGAGCAGCAGCGGCTGCTGAACCAGACGCTCTCGCCCGAAGCCCTGACCAAACAGTGGATCGAAGCGCTGCATGACATGAAGACCTCGAGCAACCTCGTCATCTTCGTGCCGACCGAGGGCGGCTTACCCATGCTCAACATCGGCGACCTGCGGCGGAACCTGCGACAGCCCTGATGGCTCCGCCGGTCATCACGATCACGCGGCAGTATGCCTCGGGCGGCTCCGACGTCGCCCGCCTCGTGGCCGCGCAGCTCGGGTGGACCGTGATCGACAACGAGTTCGTCGACGAGGTGGCACGGCGCGCGGGCCTCCCGGCCGAAGAGGTCGCGCAACGCGAGGAGCGCGCGCCCGGCCTGCTGGAGCGGCTCGCCCGCACGCTCGCGGTGGCGTCGCCGGAGATGTTCATCGCCACGGCGACCGTGCCCCCCGTCGAGCAGGACGAGGCGACGATCGTGAAGATGACCGGGCGGGTGATCGCCGAGGCCGCGGCGCACGGGCGGATCGTGTTGGTCGGCCGGGGCGCGCAGGCGGTGCTGGCGCAGCGGCCTGACGCGCTGCACGTCTACGTCGTCGCCTCGAAGCCGTGGCGCATGAAGCTCGCGGTCGAGCGGCTCGGGGTGGACCCCGGGAGGGTCCAGAAAGTCGTGGACGAGACCGACCGGCAGCGCGACCAGTACGTGAAGACCTACTACGGCCGACACCGCCAGGACGTCACGAACTACGGCCTGGTGGTCAACACCGAGCGCGTGGGCATCGACGGGGCCGTGGCGGTGATCGTGGGGGAGGCGAGGCGGCGCGGATGGCAGTGAGTGACGCGTGCTCCCGTCGCGCGGCGGGAGCCTGGTCCGTCGCGCTCGCCGGCTGTCTGCTGTTGGGATGCGGGCGTGGCCCGGGAGCCGTTCCACCACTCGGAAACAAGGGCGCCCCACCGGCTGCCGTCATTCCATTCGATCTTTCCGGAGGGCTGGTCTACGTGCGCGGTGTCGTGAACCGCGATTCCGTCTGGCTCATTCTCGACACCGGCATCTCCCGTACCGGGTTCGATCGGGAGTGGGCCTGGACCATCGGCGCCGTGCCGCTGGGGGCGCCCGGACCGCCCGCGGTCCAACTCGCGGAGACGGTTTCCACCGCCCACGTCGGCACGATTCGCCTCGAAGGCCTCGAGCTGCGCGACCATCACGTGGCGCTTTACCGCCTGGGCGGAGTGAGCGAAGTGAGCGGGCGGCCCGAGCGAGGCTTCGTCGGCCACGATGTCCTGCGGCGGTTCACGCTCGAGATCGATTACCACGACCGGCGCGTGCGGTTGTACGACCCTGCCCGGTACCGCTACGCAGGCTCTGGCGCCGTCGTTCCATTCGCGACGGACGGCGACGTGCCGCTGCTGCGCGGTTACGTCATCGTCCGGGGTCGACGCCCGATACCGGCCCGGTTGTTGCTCGACACCGGAGCGTCTGGCCTGTGCCTGATCCTCACCGTCCCATTCGTGGAACGACACGAGCTTGCTCGGATTGTATCGCCGGCCATCGAGGCACCCATCGGCACGGGACTAGCCGGCCAGCTCCGTGGGACCATCGTGCGGCTCCAAGAGCTGCGGCTCGGCGGCGTGAGGGTCCCATTTCCCACGACGGGACTCGGCGGCGAGCGCAAGGGCTTTCTGGCCCGAACGGACATCGACGGCGTCGTCGGCAACCCGGTCTTTGAGGGCTCGCGCCTGACGGTCGAGTACTTGCGCCGACGCGTCATCATCGAGCAGCGAGCCGGCGCAGGCGCGCGGTGCGACTACGACATGAGCGGGTTGCGGCTCGCCGCGCAGGGACCGGATCTCCGGCACATCACGGTGGAGTACGTCGTCCCGCACAGCCCGGCTGCGGACGCCGGCATCCGGGCCGGCGACGAGTTGCTGTTCATCGACGGACGCGCCATCGCCGCGGCACCGCTGAGCGAGGTTCGACAGGCGCTCCACGTCCTGGGAGCGGTGCGCCGGCTCGTCCTGAAGCGCGACGCCGATACGATCCGCGTGACGCTCCAGCTGCGCCGCCTGCTGTAGCACCGGGCGGCAGAGGTGAGTAGTCTGTGAAGGACGTACGATCTCAGCTGCAGACCGCGTTGGGGGCGGCGTACCTGTTCGAACGAGAGCTCGGCGGCGGGGGAATGGCCCGCGTGTTCGTCGCCCGCGACGCCGCCGTCGGGCGAAGGATCGTCGTCAAAGCGCTCCCGCCCGACCTCTGGATCGGCGTCGATGTCCCGCACTTTCGGCGCCAGGTCGAGCTCTTGGCTACGCTGCAACATCCCCTCATCGTGCCGCTGCTCGGCGCCGGACAGGCCGGCGACTTTCTCTATTACACGATGCCGTTCGTCACCGACGACTCGTTGCGCGCCAAGCTCAGACGCGAAGGCGCACTCCCCCTGCCGGAGGCGCTGCGCCTGACGCACGACGTGGCGGAGGCGCTCGCGTACGCGCACCGCCACGGCGTGGTGCACCGGGACATCAAGCCCGAGCACATTTTCCTCGCCGCAGGACGTGCGCTGGTCAGCGACTGCGGCGTGGCGCAGGCCCTGGGGGCCGGGAGCGGTCCCGGGCCCCTGACCTCGGCCCGCCTCGCGCTTGGCACGCCCGCGTACATGGCGCCCGAGCAGCTGTCCGGGGGTCCGGCAACCGATCAGCGGGCGGACGTGTACGCCCTCGGGGCGCTCGCCTACGAAGTCCTGACGGGGAACCCGCCGTTTCGCGGTGGGTCGCCGCACGCGGTCCTGGCCGCCCACAGCGCCGAGCGACCGGTGCCGGTCGTCCAGCGCAGGCCCGAGGTGCCACGCGCTTTGGCCGAGCTGGTGACGCGGTGTCTCGAGAAGCATCCGGCCGACCGGCCGCAGAGCGCGGAGGAAGTGCTCGCGGCCCTCGACGCCCTGGATCGGTCGGGGGCGGGCCTCCGTCCCAAGGGGCTGGTGCAGCGCGTGAAGGCGCTGCTCGGTGCCTTACGACGTGCGACGTAGCTCCGGCACGCGCCATGCCGCGAGTGCGACGGCAAGCGCGCTCAGCGCACCCCCCAGGGCGACCGCTTCCGGCGTCCCGATCCGCTCGGCCAGCGCGCCCAGCTGGAAGGAGCCGAGCGGCGCGAGGCCTACGAAGACGAAGGAATAGAAGCCCATCACCCGCCCGCGCAGCGCGTCGGGCACCAGGGTCTGGATCGTCGTGTTCGCGAGCGCGTTGTTCACGATCATCGCGCCGCCGGTGAGGGCGAGGAGCGCGACGGACACGAGGTAAGCTCTCGAGAGCGCGAACCCAAGGAGCAGCACGCCGAAGGAGCCGCCCGCGGCGAGGAGCGTGACGCCCTTCCGGATACGTGGCCCCAGCACGGCCACGCCGAGCGCGCCCACCAGCGCGCCCATTCCCACAGAGGCCATCATCACGCCGTAGCCCGCGGCGCCCTGGTCGAGCACGTCGCGCGCGAACACCGGCATCATCACGAGATACGGAAACCCAAAGATGCTCAGCGAGGCCATGAGGAGGACGAGCGTGGACACCCGGCGGTCGCCGCGGATGAAGGCGACGGCCTCGCGCAGGCCGGCCCACACCGAGTCCGTACGAGGGGCGGGTACGTACGGCGGGAGCCGCATCGCCAGGAGCCCCGCAATCACCGCGAAGTAGCTCGCCCCGTTGAGGAAGAAGCAGATCCCCACGCCGAGCGTTCCGATGAGCGCGCCCGCCACGGCGGGACCCAGCACCCGCGCCGCGTTGAACGCCGCGGAGTTCAGCGCGATGGCGCTCATCAGGTCTTCCTTGCCGACGAGTTCGACGATGAACGCCTGGCGGGCCGGGATGTCGAACGCGTTGACGACGCCGAGGAACGCGGCGAGGGCCGCCACGTGCCACACGGCGACCGCATTGGTCCACACCAGCGCCGCCAGGGCGAACGCCGGTAGCATGGAGAGCGCCTGCATAGCGAGGACGAGGCGGTGCTTGTTCGTGCGATCCACCACGATGCCGGCGTAAATCGAGAGGAGCAAAACACCGAGCGAGCCGAGCGCGGACACCAGGCCCACGTAGAACGGCGAGTTGGTCAGCTCGTAGACCAGCCATCCCTGGGCGACGTTCTGCATCCACGTGCCGATGAGCGACACGCCCTGCCCGAAGAAGAACAGCCGGAAGTTGCGGTGGGCGAGCGCGCCGAGGGGCGCGGTCACTTCCGCAGCTTCTCGAAATACTGCTTCCGCACTTTCGCGACTTTGGGCGCGATCACCGCGCGGCAGTAGCCCTGGTTGGGGTTGCGCCGGAAGTAGTCCCGGTGGTAGTCCTCGGCCGGGTAGAATGCCTCGAGTGGCACGAGCTCCGTCACGACGCGATCGTCCCACACATGCGCGGCCTCGAGCTCGGCGATCACCCGCTCGGCCTCGGCCTTCTGCTCGGGCGAGTGGTAGAAGATGGCCGAGCGGTACTGCGTGCCCACGTCGGCGCCCTGGCGGTTCGGCGTGGTCGGGTCGTGAATCACGAAGAAGATCTCGAGCAAGTCTCGGAACGAGACTACGCCCGAGTCGAAGGTGACCTGGACGACCTCGGCGTGCCCCGTCGTTCCGGTACAGACGAGCTCATAGGAAGGATCGGGCACGCGGCCACCCGCGTAGCCCGACTGCACCTGCTCCACCCCCTTCAGCTCGAGGAATACGGCTTCGAGACACCAGAAACAACCGCCCGCGAGCGTCGCGACTTCGCGTGAGTTGTCCATGCGCTTCAATGTGCATCGACCTGCCCGTGGGCGCGACTGGATTGCGCGAACGTTGCGCGAACGCCCATGGGGGCCCGATATTGGCGGTAGGGCGCCGATGAAATACACGACGTACAGCCGCTATCTGCCCGAGCTGGCCGACACGATCAACCTCCAGGCCCTGCTCGATCAGCTCGCCGACTTCCTCCTCCAGTCGGGCTTCGCCGGAGGCGCGTACTCCCATCCCTTTTGGGGGGAGTTCGGCGAGGACGAGGCCGACCGCTCGCTCGACGCGTTGCGCCAGGCGATCCTCCAGGCGCTGATGGAATCGGGCCAGCTCACTCCCGAAATGCTCCAGGTGCTGCGCGGCGAATCGACCGGTGACGCCGAGCGCGACGCCGACCTGCAGCGCCAGCTGTCCGAGCTGCTCGACAAGATCGTGCAGAAGCTGATCGAGGAAGGCTACCTAAACGTCGCCGAGGCGCCGAAGATGCCGGCGGGCCAGCAGCCGTTGTTCGGGCCCGGTGGGATGGCGAAGGAAGCGGCTCAGCAGGTGCAGTTCAACCTCACTGAGAAGGGCATCGATTTCCTGGGCTACCGCACCCTCAAGTATCTGCTCGGGAGCATCGGGAAGTCGAGCTTCGGCGCGCACGACACCGAGCACCTCGCCACGGGCATCGAGGCCGAAGCAGTGAGCAAGCCGTACGAGTACGGGGACACGCTGAACCTGGACGTCAGTGCCACGCTCACGAACGCGCTGGAGCGCGAGGGGCTGGGCGTGCCGATCAATCTCGAGTACGAAGACCTGATGGTGCACCAGGCCGAGTACCGCTCGTCATCCGCGACGGTGCTGATGCTCGACTGCTCCCACTCGATGATCCTGTACGGCGAGGACCGTTTCACACCGGCGAAGAAGGTGGCGCTCGCGCTGACGCACCTGATCCGCACACAGTTCCCGGGCGATACGCTACGGGTGGTGCTGTTCCACGACACGGCCGAGGAGATCCCGCTCGCGCAGCTGGCGCGCGCCCAGGTCGGCCCCTACCACACCAACACGGCGGAGGGGCTCAAGCTGTC
This sequence comes from Gemmatimonadales bacterium, assembly GCA_050733055.1. Taxonomy (GTDB): domain Bacteria; phylum Gemmatimonadota; class Gemmatimonadetes; order Gemmatimonadales; family GWC2-71-9; genus DASUAL01. The sequence continues at coordinate 6,392 of JBOHSI010000047.1, read as the reverse complement.
GCGCCGGATGCTCCTGTCCCAGCGCAAGGACATGCGGCAGATCATCATGATCACGGACGGGAAGCCGTCGGCGCTCACGCTCCCCGACGGCCGGATCTACGTCAACTCGATGGGGCTCGACCCGCAGATCCTGCAGGCCACCTATCGTGAGGTGGCGCTGTGCCGCCGCAGCGGGATCCTGATCAACACGTTCATGCTGGCCCGCGACCGCAGCCTGGTGGAGTTCGTGAAGAAGGTGAGCGCGATCTGCCGCGGCAAAGCGTATTTCACGAACACGATGACCCTCGGGCAGTTCATCCTGATGGACTTCATGCGCAGGAAGACCCGGCGGGTGTCGTAGGGAGGAACACCGGGCAATCTCGGCTCCGGATTCCCGGCGCGCCCCAGTTCGCACGATGCGACCTCCTCCGAAACCGCGCCTCCGCGACGCGACGGCCTGCCTCAACTACATCCTCAGACGCACTTCCCGCCTCGTGACGCAGCACTATGACCAGGCGCTGAAACCAGCGGGCGTCCGCGCCGGCCAGTTCAACCTCATGATCCCCGTGGCGTTGCGCGGCGCCTACGCGATCACCGAGCTAGCCGACCTTCTGGGGATGGAGCGCTCATCCTCCGGCTGTTCATCATCGTCACCCTGCTAGCGGTCGGGATCACCGGCGGATTCCCGTTTCTCTTCGTCATGGCGGGGGTCGTAGGCGTCGGCTTCTGGGAACCCTGTGGTCGCTGCGCAAGGTCAACCTCCGCCCCTACCTGTGACGGCCAACATGCGGCCCAAGCTCACGGCCCACATAGCGCCCCCTTAGACGCCGCTGGATGCTCTCCTTAGATTGCACGAGTGAGCGAGTTCGTCTTCGGCACCCACAACGCCGCCTTCGTGCAGGTCATGTACGAGCAGTACCTGCGCGATCCCGCCTCCGTAGGCGAAGAATGGCGACAGCTGTTCGATAACGGACGGCTAGCAGACCTTCCGGTGATCCCCACGAATCGCGCGGAAGTGCTTGGGAGCAGGGAGCAGGGAGCCGTACCCTCCGTTGCACCGCAACGTACGTCTCCCGTCTCCCCTCTCCCGAGTGGCCTGACCCCAATCACGGGTCCGGCAGCCCGTCTGGTCCAGAACATGGCGGACTCGCTGTCCGTCCCGACCGCGACGTCGTTCCGCGACGTGGCCGTGGACGTGCTCGACGCGCGACGCAAGGAGCTGAACGCGCAGCTCGCGGCGAGCGGGAAGAAGATCTCCTTCACCCACCTGATCGGGTTCGCGATGGTCCAGGCGGCGAAGCAGTTCCCGGTGATGACCCATGCCTTCCAGGAAGTGGACGGCAAGCCGCTCCGCTTCGACCCGAACGGCGTGAGTCTCGGGCTTGCCGTGGACGTGGAGAAGAAGGACGGCACCCGCTCGCTCGTCGTGCCCGTGATCAAGCACGCGGAGAACATGAGCTTCGCAGAGTTCCACGCGGCCTACGAGACGCTCGTCGAAAAGGCCCGCACCAACCGGCTGCTCCCCGACGACTTCGCGGGCGCCACGATCACCTTGACCAATCCCGGCACGATCGGGACCGTCGCCTCGGTGCCGCGCCTTATGAAGGGCCAGGGATCGATCATCGCCACCGGCGCGATCCGTCAAATCGGCCCCGCGAAGGTGATGACCATCACGAGCACCTACGACCACCGCGTCATCCAGGGCGCAGAGTCGGGGATGTTTCTCCGCAAACTGGACTCTCTGTTGCAGGGAGAAGAACGGTTCTACGAGTCGGTCTTTGCGAGCCTCGGAGTGAAAAGCAGCGGGGAGCAGGGAGCGGTACCCTCCGGTGCACCGTCCCGAACCGCTCCCCGCTCCCCGCTCCCCGGTACCCCGGTGGAAGCGGGGGCGGAGGATCTCAAGCATGTCCCCGCGGCGATGTCGCTGGTCAAGGCGTTCCGCCACTTCGGCCACATGGCGGCGCGGCTCGACCCGCTCGGCTCGGACCCGCCCGGGGACCCGGCGCTCGATCCCAGCCCGCTGGGACTCTCGCCCGAGATCATGGCCCGCATTCCCGCCGAAATGCTGCGGATCTACGTGCCGGGCCGTACGCTCGCCGAGGCGTATCCGGCGCTGCAGAGGACCTACTGCGGCACCATCGCCTACGAGGTGGAGCACATCGGGAGCCACCAGGAGCGTTTGTGGCTGCGCCAGGTGATCGAGTCCGGCCAGCACCGCAAGCCGCTTTCGGCGGAGGAGAAAAAGAAGCTGCTCTCCCGCCTCACGGCCGTGGAGACGCTCGAGCGTTTCCTCCACAAGGCGTACCTCGGCCAGAAGCGCTTCTCGCTCGAGGGGCTGGACGCGCTCGTCCCGATGCTCGACGAGACGATCGAGCTCGCCGGCGCGAGCGGGGCCCGCCGCGTGGTGATCGGCATGGCACACCGCGGGCGGCTCAACGTGCTCGCGCACATCGTGGGGCTGCCGTACGAAACGATCTTCGCCGAGTTCGAGGGCGGGCGGCACGTGGAGGAGACGCTCACACCGGAGGGTGGCACGGGGGACGTGAAGTACCATCACGGAGCCGACGGCGTGTACCAGACTTCCGCTGGCAAGCCGGTCAATGTCGCGCTCTCACCCAACCCGAGCCACCTCGAGGCGGTGAATCCGGTCGTCGAGGGCCGCGCGCGCGCGAACCAGACGAACCGCCGCGGCAAGGAGGCGATCCACGACGGGACGGTCACCCTGCCCGTGCTGATCCACGGCGACGCGTCGTTCGCGGCCCAGGGCGTGGTGGCGGAGACGTTCAATCTCGCGCGCCTCAAAGGCTACACGACCGGTGGCACGCTCCATCTCATCGCGAACAACCAGCTCGGCTTCACCACCGACCCGAAGGAAGCCCGCTCGACCGACTACGCGAGCGATCTCGCCAAGGGGTTCGACGCGCCGATCATCCACGTGAATGCCGACGACCCCGAGGCGTGCCTCGCGGCGGCGCGGCTCGCGCTGATGTACCGGGACAAGTTCCACGGCGACGTGGTGATCGACGTGGTGGGCTACCGGCGCCACGGACACAACGAGGCGGACGAGCCGGCGTACACGCAGCCGCTGATGTACGAGCGGATCAAGCGGACGCCCACAGTCCGGCGGCGCTACGCCGAGCAGCTCGCGCGAGAAGGCGTGGTGGACGTGGCGCAGGCCGACGCCGAAGCGGAGCGCTTCTCCCAGCGCCTCGCCGAGGTCCAACAGTCGTTGAAGGCCCACCTCTCGGAGGAGACGAAGGGGGAGGAGCCGCAGCGGATCTCGGGCGCGCAGGGCGCGATCACGGAGCCCGAGACCGCGGTGGCGCCCCAGCTGCTCACGAGCCTGAACGAGCAGCTGCTGGCTGTGCCGCAGGGATTCACCGTGAATCCGAAGCTCCAGAAGCAGCTCGAGCGCCGGCGCCCGGCGCTCACGGAGGGCGGCATCGAATGGGCGCACGCCGAGGCGCTCGCATTCGCCTCGCTGCTCGTGGAGGGGACGCCGATCCGGCTCACGGGACAGGACACCGAGCGCGGTACGTTCAGCCAGCGGCACCTGGTGCTGCACGATGCCACGGACGGGCGGCGCTTCGCGCCCATCCAAAACCTCCCCGGCGCACGGGCGCCGTTCGAGCTGCACAACAGCCCGCTCTCCGAGTTCGCCTGCCTCGGGTTCGAGTACGGGTACGCGGCGGCGGCGCCGGAGGCGCTGGTGCTGTGGGAGGCGCAGTTCGGCGACTTCACGAACGCCGCCGAGGTGATCATCGACCAGTTCCTCATCGCGGGGCTCGCGAAGTGGGGGCAGACCTCGCGGCTCACGCTGCTCCTGCCGCACGGGTACGAGGGCCAGGGGCCGGAGCACTCGAGCGCGCGCATCGAGCGCTTTCTCGCGCTCGGCGCCGACGGCAACCTCCGCATCGCGAACTGCACGACGCCGGCGCAGTACTTCCACCTGCTGCGCCGCCAGGCGCGGCACAGCGAGTTGCGCCCGCTGGTGCTGTTCACACCCAAGAGCCTGCTGCGCCTGCCCCAGGCGGCGTCGCGACTCGAAGAGCTCGCGTCCGGCGGGTTCGGGCCGGTGCTCGACGACTCCGAAGGCGCAACGCGGCGCGACGCGACGCGGCTCGTGCTGTGCAGCGGCAAGGTGTACTACGACCTCGTGCTCTCACCCCGCAGGACGCAAGCGTCCCACGTCGCGATCGGCCGGGTCGAGCTGCTCTATCCCTTCCCCGCACCCGAGGTCGCGGAGCTGATCAAGCAGTATCCGAAGATCACGGAGATCGTCTGGGTGCAGGAAGAGCCGCGCAACATGGGGCCGCAGAAATTCATGGTGCCGCAGCTGCGCGAGCTCGTCGGCCCCGGTGTGACGGTGCGCGACGTCGGGCGGCCGGAGCGCTCGAGCCCGGCGGAGGGGTACCCCGCGGCGCACCAGGCCGAGCAGGCGCGCATCGTGCAGGAGGCGCTGAGCTAGGGTACCCCGCGTGAGTTCGACTCTCACTTCGGGCATAGGTGACAAGAAAGCGAACGGCCCGCCAGTCCCGCGCGGGCCGATCGTGTGTTCCAGGGCGTTGAGCTACTACCGTGTCTTGGCCAGCGCCGCGTCCGCGGTCGCCAGCCCGGCGCCGCTGGCGTCGTCGCCCCAGCAGATCTCGCGTTCCGCGACTCCCGGCAGCGGCCGGACGAAGCGGCATCCGGCGGGGAGCGGGATGGCGCTGCGCTCGAGGATGGACTCTACTTTGGCCTGCGACAGGCCGGCGTTCTTCTGCAACATGAGCGCCGCAATGCCCGCGACGTGCGGCGACGCCATGGAGGTTCCGCCTAGGAAGAAGTAGCTGATGTTCCCGCTCTGAAGCTGGAACGGCCCGACGACCCACGAGCCTGGTGCCGCAACATCCAGGTCTTGCCCTGCCTTTTGGCGACTCGAGAAGTCGGTGATGTAGAAGTTGGCGGCGACGCCGGTCTCGGGCACATCGTCCGCAATCCACCAGTTGATCGGGTTGCCGTCGCCGCCTGGTTGCCACTCGCCGACCCATCCGGAGGCCGCGACCGAAATCACGGGCGCGTACGCGCCCGGGAACCCCATGCCTGCCTCGCCCTCGTTGCCGGCAGAGGCCACGATGATCACACCCTCGCCGATGGCGAAGTCAATGGCCGCTTGCTCCACGGCGTCGAGCACGGGTCCGCCCAGGCTCACGTTGATGACCACCGGAGAGGCACCGAGCGCCCCGCTCCTCTTCAGGTTGGCTACGTACACGATCCCGGCAGCGATCATCGAGGACCAGCCGAAGCCGGCTTGGTTGAGAACCTTTACGGGGATGACGGTGGCCTTTGGCGCGGTGCCGTTGATGCTGGTGCCGAAAAAGCTGTAGCCCAAAATCGTGCTCGTCACGTGGGTGCCGTGAGAGTTCTGATCGTGCTCCCATTGGTTGGGCGGCTCGGAGACACTCCCTTGGTCCTGCCCGCCGCCGCTGAAGGCTTTGGCGAACTGGGTAGCGATGCGCTCCTGCGGGAAGTACTGGCGCCAGGAGTCGAGCAGTCCGGTGTCGAGCACACCGATGTACACGCCACGGCCGTCCTTGGCGACGGCGCGAGTGGACGTGAACGGCGAAACCGTCACGTTGATAGCGTCCTGGTCCCACGTGTTCAGTCCGCCCGCGAAGTTGCTCACGGACACTGCGTCGACCGGCGCTCCTTTGCGCTCGGCGTCGGGGTTCGCCGCGACGACATACGGCAGCGCCTGAATCGCCGGCAGTTGATCGGAGCTCGCCCGGAGCAACACCGCGTTGATCTCGGGCAACGTGCCGTGGACGTTCCCGTACGTGCCCAGCTCCGCGAGCTGTGCAGCGGTCGGCGGCGCCCTCAGTACGACGTTGATCCCGATACTCTGCTTCGCCGACGCGGCTGCCGACAACCGCGGGGCGCCCGTGATGCGATCGCCGGATCGCTCGCAGGCTCCAACCACGAGGGCGAGCGTTGCGATGCTCAACAACCGAGCAGCTCTCATCTGTTCCCTCCTAGGAACGAAGACCGGGAGGCTCTTATATCGCCACCTTTGAGACGTGTCAAGCTGAGGCGGCCAGACCGAGCATGGGAGCTGGCAGCGCATCGCCTGGTCTCGCGCGGACCGAAGTGGTGGACGTATGCACGCCGTAAGGGCAGCGTCGAGCCGCAGCGCCGCGGCATTCGCCTAGAAGAGACGCCGGCCCTCCGCGCCCGGAAGCTCGATCCCCAAGAGCGCGGCGGCCGTCGGGCCGACGTCGGTCTGCCGGATCAGCCCGAGCGTCGCCCCGGCTTCAATACCCGGCCCCGCCACCAGAAAGAACGCGTGGAGCTCCGGGCGGCGCGGATCGTATCCATGCCCGCCCCCCGCTCGCGCCAACACCACCGGGCCGGCGTAGCCGCCGCCCGCATAGAAC
>JBOHSI010000046.1:0-5761 GCA_050733055.1 Gemmatimonadales bacterium | reverse complement strand
GGCGCGACGTGGACGTCGTGCGGAGCGGGACGGTGACCCCCACAGCCGGTTGCGCCATCGGGACGACGTACCTCCCGGCCGAGTCCGCGAAGCCGGAGACCACGTTCGAGATCGAGATCCGCGGCCGGCGCGTCCCGGCCGAGGTTGTGAGGCTGCCATTCGTGGAGCGGAGAACCAGGTGGTAGGAGGCGGTAGGAGGCGGTAGGAGGCGGTAGGAGGCGGTAGAGGCGGTAAGGGGCGGTAAGGGGCGGTAAGGGGCGGTACGAGGCGGTAAGGGTGGGCGATGCGGATCGGTATTCTGACAGTCAGCGATCTTGGCGCCGTCGGGCAACGCGGCGATAGCTCGGGCGACGCGATCCTCGCGTGGGCGGGCGAGCGCGGCTACGAGGTCGTGGTCCGCAGCGTGGTTCCGGACGAAACCGACCGGATCACGGGGAAGCTCGCCCGCTGGGCGGACTCGGGCGAGGTGGACGTGATCCTCACGACCGGCGGCACAGGACTGACGGCGCGCGACGTGACGCCGGAGGCGACCGCGGCGGCCCTCGACCGGCCGGCGCCGGGCATCGCCGAAGCGCTCCGGGCGGGTGCCGCGCCGGGATTCCCGCGCGCCTGGCTGTCGCGCGGGGTCGCGGGGACCCGGGGGAAGACGCTGATCGTGAACCTCCCCGGATCGACGGGGGGGGTGACCGACGGGCTGGCCGTGCTGGAGACGTTCCTGGAGCACGCCGTGGATCTGGTGAGCGGCGAGCGAGTGAACCACTGATGGCTGACCGCGTACTCGTCACGACGGACGATCTGGAGCACTCGGTTCGGATCAACGCCCACCTCGAGACCGCGGGCTTCCACACGGCCCTGATGTCGTCGTTCGACGACGTGCGCCGGGCGGTCGCGACGGGCGACGCGGCGCCCGACTGCATCGTACTGACGGGTGGGCTGCACGAGACGTCCGCGGCGCACCTGCTGCGGATCGCCCACGACCGCTCGATCTCGACGCTCGGCCTCGTCGAATCCACCGAGCCGGACCCGAAGGGGCTCGCCCGTCGGCTCGGGCTCACGGCCTACATGGAGAAGCCCGCCGACCCCGCGGAGGTCACCGCGACGGTGCGGCGCTTGATCGACCGCCGCCGGCTCCAGGAGCGCACCGGGATCATCGGCGAGGCGCCCGCGATCCAGGAACTGCTCGTGAAGATCGAGCAGATGGCGCCCGTCAGCTCCACCGTCCTCATCGAGGGCGAGTCGGGGACGGGCAAGGAGCTCGTCGCGCGCGCGATCCACGACCTTTCACCCCGGCGCGGGCATCCGTTCATCGCAGTGAGCTGCGCGGCACTGCCCGAAACGCTGCTCGAGAGCGAGCTGTTCGGGCACGAGAAGGGGTCCTTCACCGGTGCGGCCGAGCGCCGGCTCGGCCGCTTCGAGCTCGCCGACAGCGGGACGATCTTCCTCGACGAAGTGGGCGAGATGCCCCCGGCGACCCAGGTCAAGCTGCTGCGCGTGCTCGAGGACCGCGCCTTCTTCCGGGTGGGCGGCACTCAGCCGATCAAGGTGGATGTGCGGGTGATCGCCGCGACCAACAAGTCGCTCAAGGAGGAAGTCGCGCTCGGCCGGTTCCGCGACGACCTGTTCTATCGTCTGAACGTCCTCTCCATCCATCTCACGCCGCTGCGTGAGCGGAAGAGCGACATCCCGCTCCTGGTGCGACGGTTCATCGCGGAGTTCGCCGCCACGCACGACCGCCAGTTTCGCGGCATCACTCCCGAGGCGCTCCAGATCCTCGTGGACGCCGACTGGCCCGGCAACGTCCGCCAGCTCCGCAACCTGATCGAGTCCATGGTCGTCCTCGCGCCGGAAGGCGAGATCCGCGCGGGCGACATCCCGCGCGACATCCGGGAGCGCGGGCGCGGGCTGCCGATGCGGCTGCCCCGCGCGACCCGCGAGGTTGCGGGCCAGGAGCTCGAGTTCATTTTCCGCAGCCTTGTCGAGCTTAAGTTACAGGTCGAGGAGCTGCGCCGGCGTCTGGACGAGCCGCCACCTCAGCGGGTGCAGGTCATCGAAGTCGGCCCCGGCTCGGCGCTTACACCGGTCGCCGCCGCAGAGACGGAGTCGGCCCCCGAGGGCGAAGTGGTGTACCGGCCTGGCATGACAATGGCAGATGTAGAACGGGCTGCGATCGAGGCCGCGTTGCGGCAGACCGGCGGCAATCGCCGCAAGGCTGCCGAGATCCTCGGCATTGGCGAGCGCACCCTGTATCGCAAGCTAAAGGAATACGCCATAGCCTAAGTGACTTTCTGACAAGAGGTTGTGTCGCGTGCCGCTATTGACAGGCTGCCCCCGCGGTCTCATGTTAGGGCGCCCTTCGTTACCCGTTGGTATGTCGCCGCAGCCCCCCGGCCAGGGTGTCCGTGGACTTCAGGATTGAGCCCGACCGCTGCGTCGCCTGCCTGGCGTGCGTCCGGGTATGCCCCGCCGACGCCGTCGCCGTCGAGGGTCAGCAAGTCCGGATTGTCGACGAGGCGTGCACGCGCTGCGGGCTGTGCCTGCCGGCCTGTCCCCATGACGCGATCATCGCCGTAGGCGACTTCGCCCGAGCGCTGGAGCTGGCCCTCGGCGGTGGTGCCGCGCTCATCCTCAGCGTCGAGTCGGCCGCGTACTTCTATCCGGCCACTCCGGAGCAGGTCGTCAACGCCTGTTACGCGGCGGGCTTCCGCGCGGTGCACCGCGGCGTACTGGGTGATGAGCTCGTCGCGCGGGAGTACCTCGCGCTGTGGGCGGACCGGGGTTGGGGCACGATGATTCGGAGCACCTGCCCCGTGGTCGTCGAGACGGTGCGGGTGCAATACCCCGAGCTGATCCCCTATCTCGCGCCGGTGGCGACGCCGGTCGCGGCGGAGGCGCGCTACTTGAAGGGCATGTACGGGACCGGCGCGCCGGTGGTCTACGCCGGCGTGTGCCTCACCGAGGGCGGCGCGGACGTGGACGCGGCCATCACATTCGAAGACCTGACGAAACTGTTCGAGCGCCGCGCAGTGCGGATCAACGAGCAGCCAGCCTACTTCAGTCGACTCCCGGAGGAGCGGCGGCGGCACTGGAGCACGGCGGGCGGGCTGCCGCTCGAGCTGCTGGCGGAAGAGACGCACGCGAGCCAGCGGTTCCGCAAGGTGCGCGGGCTCGGCGCGCTGGGGGCGATCGCGCGCGCGGTCGCCGTGGACCGCATCGACCTTGGGTTCGTGGACATCCTTCCCTGCGACGGGTGCCTCGACCACCCCTTGTTGGGACCGCGGGATGAGTTGTTCCGACGGCGCGCGATCGTCGGGGCGACGGAGCCCAGCCGGTCGCGGCTGCCGGTGGTGGATGAGGGAGTGGCGCGGCAGGTGCGCGTGGCAGAGGCGTTCGCGATCCACCGCGACGGCGGCCGGCCGAATGCCGACGTGGTCGAAGGGATCCTGGGGGAGATCGGCCTGGCCCCGAACGGGCGGCCGTGGGATTGCGGCGCGTGCGGCTACGCGACGTGCCAGGCGTTCGCGGCGGCCGCGGCCCTGGGGCGAACGACCCTGAAGTCCTGCCCCCCGTATCTCGACAAGCAGGCCACGCAAGCGCAGCTTCAGGCGGCCGTGGACGCGCTCACCGGGCTCGCCACCTTCCGGGTGCTGCGGGACCGGCTGGCGACTGAGGTGGCGCGCAGCGACCGTGCGGGCGACACGTTCGCCGTGCTGTTCGTGGACCTCGACAACTTCAAGCAGGTGAACGACGAATTCGGCCATGAGGCGGGGAACGAGGTGCTGCGGCAGGCCGCGCGGGAGTGCGGCGCCCACATCCGCTCGACTGACCTCGCGGCCCGTTACGGCGGCGATGAATTCGTGTTGGTGCTCGTGCGCACGGGAATAGACGGGGCGCTGGGCGTGGCGGAGAAGGTGCGCACCGGCGTCGAGGCCGCGGGGCAGCGGCTCGGCTATCCCGAGCGGCTGGTCACCGTGAGCATCGGGGTGGCGGAGTTCGTCCCCGGGCGCGGCCCCGCAACCGAAGACGTGCTGGTCGCGGCCGACCGCGCGCTGTATCGTGCCAAGGCCCAGGGGCGGAACCAGGTCGCGACGGGAGAGCCCGAGCCGTGAGCGTGACACCATCGATGCCGGCCCAGACGCCGGGCGAGCCAGCCGCAAGCGACCCTCTGCCACTCGGGGGGCAGACGCCCGATGCGTGGGGCGTGAAGCGTGCCGAGAACCTCATCGCGAGCCTCACCGGGGTGCTATCGGCGCGCGTGGTGGTGACCCCGCTCGGCGAAGTGAGCGAGATCCACGTGCTCACGACCAGCGACGTCCAGGCGAAGCAGGTCGTCCGGAACATCGAGTCCGCGCTCATGGCGCAGCTGGGCCTGAAGATCGACCACCGCAAGGTCAGCGTCGCCCAGACCGCGGACGTGCGGCCGATCGAGCAGATGCAGGAAGAGGCCGTCCGCACGCGCGCCAAGAAGCGGGTCGTGATGTTCCAGGGAATAGAGTTGCGGCCCTCGGAGCGGCCGCAGCGCGTGTTGGTGCGCGTGCGCCTCGCGTTCGAGGGGCGAGAAGCGGAGGCGGAGGAGCAGGGGACCGACACCGTGCGGAACCGCGTCGAGGCGGCCGCCCGGGCGGCGGCGCTGGCGCTCGACGAGCTGCTCCCGGACAACTCCGTCGCGCTCGAAGGCGCGCAGATCATCGATGCGTTCGATCGGAAGTTCGTGCTCGTCGCCGTGCACGGGCTGGGCGGGCGCGAAGCTCAGCTGTTGACCGGGACGTGCGAGATTCGGGAGAGTTCCGAGCGTAGCGCCGTGCTTGCCGTCCTCGACGCGACCAATCGCTGGGCCGACGCACGCCGGTAATGTGTTGTTTTAAAACAACTTAGAGCTCTTACCTCTTGACCTGTTGCGCCCTCGCGTCAGGGGTCTTGCGGACTTCCCATTTTGGCGGTATTAGGGCTTCTGTGAGTTCCTCTCCAACGAAGCGGTACTGGGGAACGCAGCGGGTTGCCCGTGTGTGTCACGTGTCGCCCGCGACGGTCGCTAGCTGGGTCGACCAGGGCTTGCTCAAAGGGCACAAGACGCCCACGGGTCGGCGGCGGGTCGAGGCGGAGGATTTGGCGGAGTTTCTCCGCGCCCACGACATGGCGGTGCCGGCGGAGCTCGAGGGCGGCGATGGGACCGATTTCGTGGTGGTGGTCGAAGACGATCCCGCCTACCTGCGGGCGCTGGTGCTGACGGTGGAGCGCTCGGACCTCGACGTTGAGGTCGTGGAGGCGACGAATGGGGTGGACGGGCTGCTCGAGATCGGGCGGGTGCAGCCGTCGCTGGTCCTGCTGGACTACGCGTTGCCGGACCTGAACGCGACGCAGGTGATTCAGCGGCTGCTCGCGCCGGGGCGCCGGCTCGACGCCGAGGTGATCGTCGTGACGGGCGGGATGCCCGAAGAGGCGACGGCGCGGCTGCGCGAGATGGGCGTCAAGACAATCGTGAACAAGGCGGAAGGGATGACGGCGGTCGTCGAGGCGATGCGACAAGCGCTGCGGCGGCGCAAGGCGGCGTAGAGGTTCCCGCCCTTATGTGATACGGGTTACGGGTTGCATTCACAGTATAGAGCACTATTTGGAACAAGGAGGCAAAGGGGCCCCGGGCTACAGTTGCCCGAGCGGAGTCGAGCGAAAAGCTGAAGAGCGGAGCGTCGGGTACGTCGTAGCGAGGCGTACCACTCCAGGTCTATCGAGCCAACCACTCGTAGGTCTCAAGGAGGTGACGCTC
>JBOHSI010000045.1:0-14233 GCA_050733055.1 Gemmatimonadales bacterium | reverse complement strand
CCCTAGCGCCGCCCGCCCGCGAGCGCGGCCGCCTCCGGCCGGCGTCGCAACGCGAGCATCGCCCACACGCCGCCCACCGGCCCCAGCGCCAGCACCGTCATGCTCCAGCGCCAGCCGATCCCCGCAGCCACCGCGGGGACGAGATAGATCGTCAGGCAGGTGAGTAGGAAGCCCAGGCTGGTCTGCAGCGTGAGCGCGGTGCCGACGAGGTCGCGCGGCGCCAGTTCGCTCACGGCCGTGGAAAACTGGGCCGAGTCGGCGACGACCGCTACACCCCAGACGAGCAGCACCGGCACGAGCACCGCGAGCGAGCGTCCGAACAGCGTCCCGGCGGCGAGACAGCACGCGCCCGAGATCGTCATCGCGATGCTGGTCACGAGCGTGCGCCCCCACCGGTCGGCGTACCTCCCGCCCAGCCAGCAACCGATCGCGCCGATTCCCACCACCGCGAAGGTGACGAGCGCCGGACCGCCGCCAGCCGTCCCATCGCCACCGCTGCGGGCGCGCTCGCTCTCGGCGACGAACACCGCCATCCACGTCCACATCGCGTACAGCTCCCACATGTGGCCGAGGTAGCCGAGGTTCGCAAGGGACACGGCGCGGTCGCGGAGGATTCCAGGCGACGCGCTCCACTTGAACCGCGGCGCGGGTGCGGCAAACGGTCCATCATGCGGGACGCGCAGCACGAGCAGCCCGCCCGCGAGGGCCGACGCAGCGGCGACCACGAGCACCGGGCGCCAATCATCGGCCGGCACGGCCCAGCGTACCAGGTGGGGGAACGCCGAGCCAAGCGTCAGCGCGCCGACGAGGATCCCGATCGCCCAGCCCCGTCCCTCGCGGAACCACCCCGCCACGATCTTCATCCCCGGTGGATACACGCCGGCGAGCGCCGCCCCGGTGACGAGCCGCAGCGCGATCCCGATGGTGGGACTGGGAGCGAATGCCACGCCCAACGTCGCTGCGCCAGCGAGCGCGGCCGACCACGCGACGAGCCGCCGTGCGGACCAGCGATCGCTGAGCGTGAGGATCGCGGATACGAGCGCACCCGCTACGAAACCGAGCTGCACCGAGATGGTGAGCCAGGCCGCGCCCCCGGGGCCGAGCTGCCACAGGCGCGACAGCGCGGGCCCGACCGCGGACGCGCTGAACCAGGGTGCCATCGCGCACAGCTCCGCCAGCGCCAGCACTGCCAAGACACGCCGCCCGCTCACAGGCCGGTCGGATGGTCGAGGAACGTCCAGGGAAGCCCGAATTTCGCGCTGAGATGTTCGGCCAGCGCCTTCACGCCGACCGTCTCCGTGGCGTAGTGCCCGGCGTAGAACACGTTCATCCGGAGCTCTTCGGCGTCGAAGAACGTGTGGTGCGCGCCTTCCCCGGTGATGTAGCTGTCCAGACCGGCCGCCGCGGCCTGGGGGATCATCGAGCCTGCTCCCCCCGTGACGATCCCGACGCGCCGCACCCGCTCGGGGCCGAACGCCATGACACGCGGCGCCGCGCCCAGCACGGTGGCGAGTTGCTGCTGCAACGCAGCGCGCGGAATGTCCAGCTCACCCCACACACCAATCCGCACGCCGTATTCCTCCCCGAAGTCCCCGCGCGCCGTCACGCCCAGCTGGCGCGCGAGCATCGCGTTGTTACCCACGTCCGGGTGCAGATCGAGCGGGAGGTGCGCGCTGTAGAGCGCGATGTTCTGCCGGATGAGCACAGCCACGCGGCGGTAGGCAGAGCCCGTGAGCGGCTTCGGCCCACCCCAAAACAACCCGTGGTGAACGAGCAGCAGGTCGGCCCCCTGCTCCGCCGCGAGTCGCACGCTGGCCTCACACAGGTCGACAGCCGCACCAATGCGCGTTACGTCACCGGCGTTGGCGACCTGAAGTCCGTTCACCGCCTCGGGCGCGTCCGGCACTTCCCTGACGCGCAGGTAGCCGTCGAGGTAGCGCGCCAGATCGCCCAGTCGCATCAGATCCGCTGGCGACAGTATGACGACACTATCTCAACATCCCAAGGACGGCGGCGGGAGATTCCCACATTGCGAGCATCGTAACTCAATGCAGGTCTTTGTGATAGAGAATCAACACGCGAGAACACGTGAGCGTGTGGAAATCTAGCTGCGCGTCAGTACGATCGTTGCGATCCGGCTCCCGCAGCCTCCTTCGCGGGCTCCGTGTCGAGAGCGGCCTCGCCCATGCGAACCACCCCGTTGATCTCGCCACCTTCCTGGACCAGGAGCCGTTTGGCGGCGATGTCGCCGTGGATCACGCTCGTGGCCTGGACCTCGAGGCGCTCGTCGGCGCGGACACTGCCGCGCACTTCCCCGCCGATGATCGCCTCGCGGGAGATCACGTCGCCCTCCACTTCCCCACCCTTGCCGACCAGGACCTGGCGGCCGGCGCGCACGGTGCCGACGACGGTCCCTTCAATCTTCACCACTCCGTCGGCGTTGATGTCTCCGACGACCCGCATGCCGGCCCCGATGATCGACAGGCCGGCTTCGGTTTCCGGGGTGGGGTGATCCTTGTCGGTGAAGATCGTCATTTCAATTCTCCTGTTTCGCGACCGTGAGGGGATCGAGCGACCTGCCCTCGCGACGGACTTCAAAGTGGAGATGGGGCGCCGTGGAGCGCCCCGAGCTCCCGGACAGGGCGATGACCTGCCCCACCTGGATCGAGTCGCCCCCCCGCGCGAGGAGGCGCGAGGCGTGTCCATACATCGTCTCATACCCACCCGTGTGCCGCAAGAGCACGAACAGCCCGTAGGCGGGATCCGTGCCGGCCCGTCGGACCTCGCCGTCGCCTGCTGCCCGAACCGGGGTGCCGGCAGGGACGGCAATATCGATCCCCGGGTGAGACTCGGCTGGATCCCCGGGTCGCACCTGGCCTCGGGTGACGAATCCACGGACGTCAAGCGGCCAGCGGAGGGGCGTCACGGAATCGGGCTGAGCGCGCGAGTCTGCGTTGGGTGCCCGCGCGCGCACGGGAACGGTGCGGGCGAGGTTTGCGGTCACCAGAATCTTGTCGGGCGGCGCCTTCACACCGAGCAGCTGGCGCAGCTCCTGATAGTTCGCCTCTGCTCGGTTGAGCGCAGCCGCCAGTTGCTGGACGCGGCTGTTGTCCTCCGTGAGCCGGGCCACTTCGCGATCGAGCACCTGGGCGCGCACGGCCTCTTTGGTGAGCCACGAGCCGCGCGCCACGAAGAACAGCGTTAGCACCGCGAGAATGGGCGCGCCCCACCTCCCTCCCTCGAGCACCCACCACGGCACGCGGTACTGCCGTGAGTTGAGATCGCCGTCCCTGTGGACGACGATCGTGACATCGCGCCCCTTCATCCGTCGAACGGCGTCCCCAACATCAGCTCGAGCAGCCGCGCGAGATCGTCGTTCGAATAGAAGTTCAGATGGATCTGCCCTTTCCCTTTGGCGCGCAACGTCACGCGCACGTCGGTGCCCAGCCGGCGGCGCAGCGCGTCCTCGATGCGGCGCAACTCGGGCGCCTGCCCCACGCCCTTCCTCAGTCGCGGGCGCCGCACCGGCGCCCGGCCGCCGCGCACGCGATCCTCCACGTCACGCACGGACAGGCCGAGATCCACCGCCTCTGTGGCGAGCGTCGTCGCGGCCCGCGGATCGTCGAGCGCGAGGAGCGCGCGCGCGTGCCCGACCGAGAGTCGACCCTGATGCAACAGCGCCAGCACCGCCGCGGGGAGCTTCAACAGCCGCAGGGCGTTCGCCACCGTCGAGCGATCGCGCCCCACGGCGTCCGCCACATCCTGCTGGGTGAGACTGAACTCCGCGATCAGCCGCTCGTAGCCGCGCGCCTCATCCACCGGAGACAGATCGTCGCGCTGCAGGTTCTCGATCAGCGCGAGCGTCAGCACCGTGCGATCATCTACCTCGCGCTTCACCGCAGGGATGCGCTCCCAGCCGAGCGACTGGCAAGCGCGCAGCCGCCGCTCCCCAGCGATCAGCTCATAGCCCCCGTTGTCGCGCGCGGCGCGGACCACGACGGGCTGCAGCAGCCCGGCTTTCATGATCGACGCCTTCAGCTCTTCGAGGGCCGCCGGGTCCACGTCCCGGCGTGGCTGGTACGGGTTCGGCCGAATCTCGGCGATCGGAAGCTCGGCGAGGCTCCCCTCGCGCTCGGCCTCCTCGCGCGTGGGTCCCAGCAGGGCTTCGAGTCCCCGGCCGAGACGACGGCGACCAGCGATGGTTTCCGTCATGCGGGCACCTCCGGCAGCGGTTCAGCGGTGGGCGGGGCAGGGGGCGCCGGAGCCCCGGCGCGCTCGACGCGGCCGATCAGCTCCTGCGCCACCGCCAGGTAGGTCTTCGCGCCCACCGACTGCACATCGTACAGCAGGATCGGCTTGCCGAAGCTCGGCGCCTCGGCGAGCCGCACGTTGCGCGGGATCGTCATGCTGAACACTTGGGAGCCGAAGTATTCCTTCGCCTCTTCGGCCACCTGCTTACACAGGTTGAGCCGTCCGTCGTACATGGTCAGCAGCACTCCGTCGATCGCGAGCGCAGGATTGAAGTTGCGCTGCACGAGCTTGACGGTGTTGAGGAGTTGCGAGAGCCCCTCGAGCGCGTAGTACTCGCACTGGATAGGGATCAAGACGCTGTCCGCCGCGGTCAGCATGTTGAGCGTGAGCAGCCCGAGCGAGGGCGGGCAGTCGATGACGACATACTGGTACTGGTCGCGGATGTCGCGCAACGCACGCCGCATCATCGTCTGGCGCGCCGGCTTGTTCACGAGCTCGACCTCCGCGCCAACCAGATCCTGCGTCGCCGGGACGACGTCGAGGAACGGGAAGTGGACATGTGGGAACAGGGTGGCCGCCAGCGCGCGACCATCGAGCAGCACGTCGTACAGCGACTGCCGGATACGATCGCGCTCGATGCCGACACCGCTCGTCGAGTTCGCCTGGGGATCGGCATCGACAAGCAGCGTTTTCCGCTCCGCGGTGGCGAGCGACGCAGCGAGATTGACGGCCGTCGTGGTCTTTCCGACGCCGCCCTTCTGATTGGCGATGGCGATGACGCGGGACATTTATATAACTGATTATTTTACAATGAGTTATGCTGCTTGCTAGTTTGAGGGGTCAAATATACGGCATCAGTACCCCCCGGTAAAGCCTCAGTTTCACGTGAAACGCTGGCGAGTTTCACGTGAAACAAAGCCTCGGCGGCGAAATCAGTTTTATGCCACCCGCCGACGCCACCGGGCCGTCTCGACTACGAGGTTGTGGAGATCGCTCGCCGACACGCCGGGAATCCGCGCAGCCTGGGCCAACGATGCAGGGCGCACCCGGTCGAGCTTCTGGCGCGCCTCGGTCGCGAGGCTCTGGAACTCGAGGTAGGGCAGGTCGCCCGGCAGCGCGAAGGACGCCAGCTCGGCCAGCCGGTTCGCCGCCTCCCGCTCGCGCGCTAAATAACCGTCGTACTTGAGCTCGATCTCGGCGCTCGCGACTATTTCATCATCATCCTTGGCAATCGCCACTCCCGCAGCCTCGAGCAGGGCGCGCAACCCGACCCCGGGGCGACGCGCCACGCTCGCCACGCGCTCCGGCTCGGCGAGCCTCATGCCCGTGGGCGCAAGCACCGGTGCCGCGGCCTCCGGCGTGATCGTAGTCGCCCGCGCCGTCTCCAGCACTCTCTCTTCGTCCCGCAGTCGCTGCTCGGCAACCCGCAGCTCCGCCGCGGTCAGCAGGCCGAGCCGCTCCGCCAGCGGGGCGAGCCGCCGCAGCGCGTTGTCCTGTCGCAGCAGCAGCCGGAACTCCGAGCGCGACGTGAACAGGCGGTATGGCTCGTCCACGCCACGCGTGATCAGGTCGTCGACGAGGACCCCGATGTACGCATCGTCCCGGCCCAACACCACCGGCTCCTGCCCCCGGAGGCGGCGCACAGCATTGATCCCCGCGACGATTCCCTGACCGGCCGCCTCTTCGTAGCCCGTCGTACCGTTGATCTGACCTGCGAAGAACAGGTGCTCGATCGCCTTCGTCTCGAGCCAGGGTGTGAGCTGCGTCGGCGCGTAGTAGTCGTACTCGATCGCGTACCCTGGGCGAGTCATCTTCGCGCGCTCGAGCCCGGGGACCGCGCGCAAGAACTGGAGCTGCACGGGGACGGGCAGGGAAGTGGACAGACCGTTCACGTACAGCTCGTGGGTGTCGAGCCCCTCCGGCTCGAGGAACACCTGGTGCCGCTTGGCATTGGGGAACTTGACGATCTTGTCCTCGACGGACGGACAGTAGCGCGGGCCCCGAGAGCTGATTGCGCCGCCGTATAGCGCCGACTCATGTAGGTGCCGGGCGATGATGTCCTTCACCGCCTCCCCCGCCCATGTGATCCAGCACGGCAGCTGTGGTGGCAACTCGCCCCGTTCGTAAAACGAAAAGTGGTAGTCCGTGCCGTCGCCGTCCTGCCGCTCGACCTTGGACCATTCCACTGTGCGGCCGTCCACGCGAGGTGGCGTGCCGGTCTTGAAGCGCGACGCTGTCAGTCCAAGTGACTCAATGTGTTGCGCGATCTGCACGGCGGGCTGGTCGCCCGCGCGGCCCCCGGGAATCTGCGTGTCCGTGCCGAGGTGAATGCGCCCTCGCAGAAACGTGCCGGCCGTGATCACCACGGCCCGGGCGGTGAAGCGGCGGCCGTCGACGGTCTCGACGCCGCCCGCTCGCGCGCCCTCGATCACGAGGCCCGACACCATCCCTTGCGCGAGTTCGAGCGTCGCCAACTCCTCGAGCAGCCGCCGCACGGCGCGCCGATACAGCGCACGATCGCACTGCGCCCGCGGAGCCCAGACAGCCGGGCCCTTCGAGCGGTTGAGCATGCGGAACTGAATCATGGCGCGGTCGGCCGCGCGACCCATGATGCCGCCCAGGGCATCGATCTCGCGCACGACGGTTCCTTTGGCGATCCCACCGATGGCGGGATTGCAACTCATCTGGCCGATAGTGTCGAGGTTGGACGTGAGGAGGAGCGTGCGCGCGCCGAGGCGGGCGGCCATCACCGCCGCTTCGGAGCCGGCGTGGCCGGCACCGACGATGATCACGTCATAGTCGATAGGCATAGGGACAAACTACGTGAACGGGCGACGAAACGGCTAGACGCACAGATGCGCAGCAGCAGAGAGGCAACGGGGTTTGGGACGGTCCGCCGCCGCGCTGGTCTTCCGGAGCAGCCCGAACAGCGTCTTGCTCGTCTCGGTAGCGAGGGCTTCCAGCCGCCCGAACTCTGAGGCCTGCAGGTATCCGACGTCGCGCGCAATGGCGAGCGCGGACTGCACTTCTGCCAGAGACCCCCACGCGGTGTCCAGGAACTTGCGGTGGTCTCGGGACCCCTTCCGAGTCGTGCCCGCTGCGATGTTCAAAGGAATGCTGTAGCAGGCGCGTCGCAGCTGGTCAGCCAGCGCTCCCTCTTCGAAGTCCGGAAATCTGTTGGCGGCCTTGGCGCACTCGACTGCCAGCCGCTGCGCCTGCTGCCAAGCCTTCAGCGTGTGATGGATGGGCATGATACGGAAACAATGAGCGGAGACACAACGGGTACGTCACCATTCTCTTGCGTTGCGTGCCCGGTTTACGCGCGACGCGCTGCCGCTCCTAGGTCGTCCGCACCCAACGCAGAAGCTCCCGGACCGTCGGCCGCTTCCCCGTCATCAGGATCCCGACTCTGTAGATCCGCGCCGCCACCCAGGTCACGGCGACGATGCCTAGTACGAGCAGCACGAGCGATGCGACCAACTCGTTCGCTCCCAGGCTCCCTGCCGCCCACCGCACCGGCATCGCGATCGGCGCCGTGAATGGAATCAGCGATAGCGCCACCGCGTACGCCGACCCGGGATCGTTTGCCAACGCGAACACCGACAGGTACGCGATCATCAACAGGAATATCACGGGCTGCTGCGCCTGGCGCGCCTCCTGCTCGTTCGACGACATCGCGCCCACCGCCGCGAACATGGAGGAATACAGGAAGAACCCGCCGACGAAATACGCGAGGAAGACAGCGACCGTGGTTGCCGCGACGTGCGGCAACTGGAACGCGACCTGCTGGGCGGCGGCGTCCTCCGGTCCGAGGTTGCCCAGGAGCGCGGCACGCTGCGTCAGCACGAGGCGTCCCCCCACGCCCCAGATCACGAACTGAAAGATCGACACCGCCCCCACGCCCATGACCTTGCCGAGCATCAGCTGGAACGGCTTGAGCGACGATACCAGGACCTCGACGATGCGCGTCGTTTTCTCCTCCAGCACAGAGCTCATCACGTTCACGCCGTACACCGCGATCACAACGAACAGCACAATCGACATGACGTAGGCGAGCCAGAAGGATTGCGCCGAGCTCTCTCCCGTGGTCTTGAATCCCAAGATCTTCCTGGTGGCGAGGTCGACGCTAATCTGCGCCCGGCTCACGGTCCGGGGATCCACGCCGGCGCGCTCGAGCCGCGCGTTCACCGCTAGCCGGCCGAGCACGCCTCGCAGCTCGTCGATGTCGCGGAACGACGAGATATTCGACGCGCGGTATTCGGCCGCGCCGCGCTCCACCGTCGTGTCGCTGACGACGAGGAACCCGTGGAGCCGGTTGCCTCCGACCTCGCGGGTCAGCGAATCGAGCAGCCCGGCATGCGGCGGCATTCGGGCCACGATCCGGAACGTCCGACCCCGCATGAGCGCGTCCGCAACGCGCGCCCCGAACCCCGTGTTGGTGCCGTCCACAACCACGATGCCCTTCGTGCCGCCCGAGGCCGCGAGCCGAAGCGGGATGATGATGATCGCGCCGAAGAACACGGGGCCCAGCACGGCCGAGATCCAAAACCATCTGCTCCGGATCCGCTCGACGAACTCGCGCCGGACCACCGCCCAGACCTTACGCATTCGGCCGTGCCTCCGCCCGGGGCGCGTCGGGGCCCACCAGGTCGATGAAGATCTTGTTGAGCGACGGCTCCTCGAGCTCGAACTTGGCGAGCCGCGCCCCCGACGCGACGAGCGCCCGCAGGATCTGCTGCGGGTCGGCGCCGGGGGCGAGCTCCAGCTCGGCGTACTGCCCGTACTCGTCGGCCTTCTTCACAAGTCGTGTGTCAGCAAAGACTTGTGCCGCAGCCCCAGCACCCCCGTCGAACCCGATGATCAGATGCTGTCCGCCGTGTGTCCGCTTGATGTGGCTAAGTGTGCCGTCAACGACCTTCTTCCCCTGGGCGATGATGCACAGCTGGTCGCACAGCTTCTCCGCCTGCTCCATGATGTGGGTCGAGAAGAGCAGGGTGACCCCGCGGCGCCGCAGCTCAAGCACGGTGTCCTTCAACACTTGCGCGTTGACGGGATCGAGCCCCGCGAAGGGCTCGTCCAGGATGACGAGCTCCGGCTCGTGCAGCAAGGTGGCGATGAACTGAACCTTCTGTTGCATCCCCTTCGATAGCTCGTCGATCCGCCGCAATCGCCAGTCAGCGAGCCCGAGCCGCTCGAGCCACGCGAGCGCCTTTGCCCGCGCGGCGCGCCGCTCGACACCCTTCATTTCCGCGAGAAACACGAGCACATCCAAGACCCGCATCCTGCGGTACAGGCCGCGCTCCTCGGGGAGGTAGCCGATCCGCGCGGTCTGCGTTCGCCCGCCGCCGGACTCGCCGAATAGTCGTACGGCGCCTTCGTCCGGCTCGATGATGTCCATGATCATCCGGATCGAGGTGGTCTTGCCGGCGCCGTTGGGCCCCAGCAGGCCGAAAATGACTCCGGGAGGCACAGAGAGCGCCAGGCCGTCCACGGCGGTGTGGCCGACGAACCGCTTGGTGACGCGGTCGAGAACGACAATCGGGGCGGCGGCGGGCACGGCGAAACTAATCTTTAACGGGGGAGGGGAAGAGGGAAGGGGAAGCGCGCGGCGCCTAGGTCTTCACGGCATCGGTCAGCGCATTCCACGGCAGAAGCGCACACTTGATGCGCACCGGGAACTTCGACACACCGGCGAGCGCGCGCAGCTCGCCCAGCGCCTTGTCCTGTGCCGCCGCGTCGTCCCCCTGCATCATCGCGCTCATGCGCTCGGCCAGGGCGACCGCCTGTGGAATAGACTTGTCCTTCAGGAGCTGGGTCATCATCGACGCCGACGCCTGGCTGATGGAGCAGCCCCGGCCGATGAAGCGCGCGTTCTTGATCACATCGCCGTCCACTCGCAGCTGCAGGTCGATCTCGTCGCCACACAGCGGATTGTTGAGCGACACCGTGTGCGTGGCGTCATCGAGCGTCCCCTTGTTGCGAGGACGCCGGTAGTGATCGAGAATCAGCTCCTGATAGAGCGCACTGAGCCTGGGCTCAGGCGGGGACGTATCCAAACAGCGCTCCGGCTTTGACGAGCGAGCCGGCGAGGGCCTCGACGTCCTCGAGATCGTTGTAGATGTAAAACGACGCGCGCGCCGTTGCCGCGACGTTGAGCCGCCGCATCAGCGGCTGGGTGCAATGGTGCCCGGCCCGGATGCAGACGCCGTCCTGGTCGAGGATGGTCGCGATATCGTGCGGGTGGATGTCGCCGTAGGTGAACGACACCACGCCGGCGCGGTGACCGCGCGGCCCGTACACCGTCACACCCTCGATCCCCGTGAGCTTCTCGATCGCGGCCCGGGCGAGTGCTTGTTCGTGCTCGGCGATGCGGTCGGGGCCGATGCGCTCGAGGTAGTCGACGGCTGCGGCGAGTCCGACCGCGCCCTCCACATTGGGCGTTCCCGCCTCGAACTTGTGCGGGATCTTGTTGTAGGTGGAGTGATCGTCCCACACGCGCGAAATCATCTCACCGCCCCCATGGTACGGCGGCATCGCCTCGAGCAACTCGGGCTTCGCCACGAGCGCGCCCGAGCCCATCGGTCCGAGCATCTTGTGACCCGACAAGGCGTAGAAGTCGCAGTCGAGCGCCTGGACGTCTACCTTGAGGTGCGGGGTGGACTGCGCCCCGTCCACCACCACCACCGCCCCGACTGCGTGCGCGAGCTTCGCGAGCTGCGCCGCCGGATTCACCGTGCCGAGCGCATTGGAGACGTAGGGGAAGGCCACGATCTTGGGCCGCCGCTCGAGCGCTGCGCCGAAGTCCGATAGATCGATTCGGCCATCCGCGGTGATCTCCACCATCCGGAGCGTCGCCCCCTTCTCCTGGCACAAGATCTGCCAGGGAACGAGGTTGGAGTGGTGGTCCATCGCCGTCACCACGACCGTGTCGCTCGGTCGCACGTTGGCCCGGCCGTAGGACCCCGCGACGAGGTTGATCGCCTCCGTCGTGCCCCGCGTGAAGACGACCCCCTCCGGCGCCCATGCGTTTACGAAGCGCGCGATGCGCACGCGGGCGGCCTCGTAGGCTTCCGTGGCCCGGATGGCGAGACCGTACGCCCCGCGGTGCACGTTGGCGTTGGTCGTGCGGTAATAGTCCTGGATGGCAGCGAGGACCGGCTCGGGCTTCTGGGTCGTCGCCGCATTGTCAAGGTACACCACCGGGCGGCCGTTCTCCGGTCGCTCGAGCAGCGGGAAGTCGGCGCGGATCCGGGCGGCGTCGAGCATCAGGGGAGGCCGGCGCGCACCAGGCGGTCGAGGTGGTCTCGCAGGTCGGCGCGCTGCATGCGACCGAGGATCTCGGCCGCGAACCCATAGGTCAGGAGACTCCGCGCCGTCTCGGGCGACAGGCCGCGGCTGCGGAGGTAGTACACGGCGGTCTGATCGAGCGGCCCGACCGTCGAGCCGTGGGTGCATTTGACATCGTCGGCGTGAATCTCGAGCTGGGGCTGGCTGTCCGCGCGCGCTTCAGTCGACAGCAGGAGGTTGTTGTTCGTCTGCTTCGAGTCGGTGCGCTGGGCGCCGGGCCGCACGATGATCCGACCGGTGAACACCCCATGCGCCCGCTGGTCGAGCACGCCGTTGAAGAACTCGTGACTCGCGCAGTGGGGCTTGGCGTGATCGATGACCGTGTGGTGGTCCGCGTGCTGGGTCCGCCCGAGCAGGTAGAGGCCGTTGAGGACCAGCTCGGCGCCGGCGCCATCGAGCACCGTGTGGATGTCGTGCCGCGCGAGCAACCCGCCCAGGGTGACGGCATGCAGCCCGAGGAAGCTGTCCCGCCCCTGCTGCGAGTGCGTCGTGGCGACGTGGTAGGCCCGCCGGCCCTCGCGCTGCACGCGATAGTACTCCGCCCGCGCGCCGTCGCCCACGACCACCTCCGTCACCGCGTTGGTCCAATAGACTCCGTCAGCAAGCGCCACGTAGCTCTCCACGACCACCGCCTGGGCGCCTGGCTCGATCACGATGAGGCTCCGCGGGTGGGACACGGTGGGCCCCTCGTTCCCCTGGGCCGTCGCGACGAACAGCACCTCGAGGGGTTGCTCGAGGACGGTCTGCGCCGGAACGTACACGAAAGCCCCGTCGGCGAGGAACGCCGTGTTGAGCGCCGCGAAAGCGCTCTCGCGCCAGCGAGCGTAGCCGGCGAGGTGGTGCCGCGCCAGCTCGCCGACCGGGCCCACCTGGAGCGCCGCAGCGAGGCTGGTCAGCTGCACGCCTGCAGGCAACCCGGTGGCCGACGACAGCTCGGGCGCAACCTGCCCGTCGATGAACACGATCGTCGGGCCGCGGCCGAGCAGCAGCGGCTCGATGTCGCGCGGATGAGGCAGCGACGAGCAGGGAACGTGCGGGAGCCTGAAACGCGTCTCCGCGATCGGCGCCACGCTCGTGAAGCGCCACTCCTCCTGCTTCATCGTCGGGAAGCCGAGCTCGGCGAAGCGGGTGATCGCGCCTTCGCGGATTTCCTTGAGCCACGACGGGGCGCTGCCGGTGCCGTTGCCCGCAAACGCGCGGAAGTCCGCGACGTACTGTTCCGTCATGCCACCGCCGCTGCTTCGCGCAGCCAGTCGTAGCCCTTCTCTTCGAGCTCCAACGCCAGCTCCCTGCCGCCGGACTTCACGATCCGGCCGGCCGACAGCACGTGCACGAAGTCCGGCCGGATGTGGGTCAGGATCCGGTAGTAATGCGTCACCAGGACCGTCGCGTTGTCCGACCGGCGCAGACTGTTCACCGCGTGCGCGACCGTCTTCAGCGCATCGATATCCAGGCCGGAGTCGGTCTCGTCGAGGATCGCGAGCTTCGGCTCGAGCACCGCCATCTGTAGGATCTCGTTGCGCTTCTTCTCGCCGCCCGAGAAGCCATCGTTCACGGGCCGGCTCAGGTAGCTGTCGTCCCACCCGATCACCTTCAGCTTTTCCTCGAGGGCGTCCATGAATTCGACCGGCCCGAACTCCTCCTCGCCACGGTGCTTGCGGATCGCGTTCACAGCCGACCGGAGGAAATAGGCGTTCGTGATGCCGCGGATCGCGACCGGGTACTGGAACGCGAGGAACACGCCTTGGCGCGCGCGGTCCTCCGGTGTCATAGCGAGCAGATCCTTCCCCTCGTACAGCACCGATCCCGCAGTGACCGTGTACGCCGGATGGCCCGCCAGAACCTGGGCGAGCGTGCTCTTCCCCGAACCGTTCGGCCCCATGATGGCGTGCACTTCCCCCACCTTCACCGTGAGGTCGATGCCACGGAGGATTTCGCGGCCTTCGATCGAGCCGTGGAGGTTCCTGATCTCCAGCATTAACCGACGCTCCCTTCGAGACTGATGCCGAGCAGTCGCTGCGCCTCGACCGCGAACTCCATAGGCAACTCCTTGAAGACTTCCTTGCAGAAGCCGTTGACGATCATCGAGACTGCGTCCTCCGCAGACAGACCGCGCTGCTTCGCGTAAAAGATCTGGTCCTCCCCGATCTTTGAGGTGGACGCCTCGTGCTCCATGATCGCGGTGCTGTTGCGTACGTCGATGTAGGGGAAGGTGTGCGCCCCGCACCGGTCGCCGATCAGCATCGAGTCGCATTGAGAGTAGTTCCGCGCATGCTCCGCACCCTTCATGATCTTTACGAGGCCGCGGTACGTGTTCTGCCCGCGGCCGGCCGAGATGCCCTTGGACACGATCGTGGAGCGCGTGTGCTTCCCGAGGTGGATCATCTTGGTGCCCGTGTCCGCCTGCTGGCGGTGGTTGGTCACGGCCACCGAGTAGAACTCGCCGATCGAGTTGTCGCCCTGGAGGATGCAGCCCGGATACTTCCAAGTAATCGCCGAGCCGGTCTCGACCTGGGTCCAGGAGATCTTCGAGTTCCTCCCCACACACTTCCCGCGCTTGGTGACGAAGTTGTAGATCCCGCCCCGGCCCTCCTCGTCGCCCGGATACCAGTTCTGGATCGTCGAGTACTTGATC
>JBOHSI010000044.1:0-10333 GCA_050733055.1 Gemmatimonadales bacterium | reverse complement strand
GTGCTGGGCCGCTTCGCGGCGGCGACGTCCGAGCACGTGGACCGCGCGGTCGCGGCGGCGCGCGCGGCCAGGCAGGGCTGGGCGCACCGTGGCTGGCGGGAGCGGGTGGCCATCCTACGCAAGGCGGCGGGGATCATCCGGGAGCGTAAGTTCGAGCTGGCGGCGATCATAAGCCTCGAGGTCGGGAAGAGCCGCCTCGAGTCGATGGGCGATGCGGAAGAGTCGGCCGATCTGATCGACTACTACTGCCAGCAGATGGAGGACGCGAACGGGTTCGTGCGCCCGATGGGCAAGGTGACGCCGGTGGAGCGCAACACCGACGTGCTCCGTCCCTACGGCGTCTTCGCCTGCATCGCCCCGTTCAATTTCCCCCTCGCGCTCTCGACCGGCATGTCCGCGGCGGCGCTCGTCGCGGGAAACGTCGTGGTGTACAAGCCCGCGGAAGACACGCCGTGGACGGGGCTCAAGCTGTACGAGGTGTACCGCGATGCCGGCGTGCCGCCCGGCGTGTTCAACTACGTCTCCGGGTACGGCCCCCAGGCGGGCGAGGCGCTGTGGCGGCATCCGGGGGTAGACGGGGTCGTGTTCACGGGCTCGAAGGACGTGGGGATGCGGATCCACCAGGGGTTGTCCACGCAGTGGATCAAGCCGTGCCTGCTCGAGATGGGCGGGAAGAACGCCACGCTCGTGATGGAGTCGGCCGATCTCGACGCCGCGGCCGAAGGCGCGATGCGCTCGGCGTTCGGCCTCCAGAACCAGAAGTGCAGCGCTACGTCACGTGTGTACGTGCATCATAAGGCCGCCCAGCCGTTCATCGAGAAGCTGCTCGAAAAGACGAAGGCGCTGAAGATCGGTGACCCCGCCGAACGGGACGTGTTCTTCGGGCCGGTGATCAACGCCCAGGCGGTCGAGAAATTCGAGCGCGCCGTCGCCCAGGCGAGGCACGAAGGCGCGATCCTGCTGGGCGGGCACCGGCTGACGGGCGGGCTGTTCGACCGGGGTCACTTCGTCGCGCCCACGATCGCCAAGCTCCCGTTATCCTCGACGCTGTTCGTCGAGGAGTTGTTCGTGCCGTTCCTCGCGGTCGCCGCAGTGTCTGGCCTCGACGAGGCGATCGCCGAAAGCAACAAGGCGGAGTACGGCCTCACCGCCGGCATCTTCTCGAAGCAGGCGGAGGAGATCGAGCGGTTCTTCGACGAGATCGAGGCGGGGGTCTGCTACGTCAACAAGCGCACGGGTGCCACCACCGGCGCATGGCCGGGGGCGCAGCCGTTCACGGGATGGAAGGCCTCGGGGTCGACCGGGAAAGGCGGGTGCGGGCCCTATTACGTCGCGCAGTTCATGCGCGAGCAGAGCCGCACGGTGATCGAAGCATGAGCGCCGCCCGGGACTATCCGCGCATCGTGGTGGTGCCGCCGGGGCCCAAGGCGCGGGAGATCGTCGCCCGCCAGGACCGCTGGGCGTCCACGTCCTATCCGAAGGAATACCCCCTCGTTGTCGCCCGCGGCGAGCGCGTCGTGGTCGAGGACGTGGACGGCAACCGTTACCTCGACTTCATGGCGGGCATCGCGGTCGCCTCGACGGGCCACGGGCATCCCCGGGTGGTCCAGGCGGTCCAGGAGGCGGCGTCGCGGTTCCTGCACATCTGCGGCTCGGACTTCTACTACGAGAGCTTCGCGGCGCTGTGCGAGCGACTGGCGCGCCTCGCGCCGGGGCCGAGCAAGAAGCGGGTGTTTCTGTCGAATTCGGGGACGGAAGCCGTCGAAGGAGCGATCAAGCTGGTGCGTCATTCGACGGGCCGCCCCGCGCTGATCGCGTTCACAGGCGCGTTCCACGGGCGCACCTACGGAGCCCTGTCGCTCACGGCGAGCAAGGTGGTGCAGCGCGCCGGGTTCGCCCCGTTCCTGCCCGAGGTCCATCACGTCCCGTACGGCTATCGCTATCGCTGCGACTTCTGCCGCCGGGAGCCCGCGTGCACGTTCGCCTGCGTGTCGGCGATCGAGGACGACCTGTTCGCGAGGAAGGTCGACCCGCAAAGCGTCGCTGGCGTCTTCGTCGAGCCGATCCAGGGCGAGGGCGGCTACGTGGTGCCGCCGCCCGGCTACGTCAAGGCGCTGCGGGAGCTGTGCGACCGGCACGGCATCCTGCTCGTGTGCGACGAGGTGCAGAGCGGCATCGGACGGACGGGGAAAATGTTCGCCTGCGAATACGATGGCGTGGAGCCCGACGTGCTGGTCACGGCCAAGGGCCTGGGCAGTGGGATGCCGATCGGCGCGATCATCGCGAAAGAATCCATCATGCAATGGAAGCCCGGCGCTCACGGGACCACGTTCGGGGGGAACCCCGTGTGCTGCGCCGCGGCGCTCGCGACGCTCGACGTGGTGGAACACGAGCTGCTCCCCAAGGTCGGGAGGATGGGCGAGCGCCTGCTGGCGGGCGCGCGCCGCCTGGAAGAGAAGTTCGCCGCCATCGGCGACGTGCGGGGCCGCGGGCTGATGGTCGGGATCGAGTTCGTGAAGGACCGCGCGACGCGCGAGCCAGCGCCCGAAATCCCGCGCGAGCTGGTCCAGCGCGCGTTCAAGAAGGGCCTCCTGCTCCTGGGCGCGGGGAAGAGCTCGCTGCGCCTCGCCCCGCCGCTTGTCGTGGACGAGTACGACGTGGACACCGCCCTCCGGATCATCGACGAGTGTCTGAGCGAGATGTCGGACTAACGTCGAAAGTGATGTCGATGAAAGACGCCGTCGCGCGCTACGTGCACGACGGCGACACGGTCGTCATCGAGGGATTCACGCACCTCATCTGCTTCGCCGCCGGGCACGAGATCATCCGCCAGCGGCGCCGCGACCTCACGCTGTGCCGCCTGACGCCCGACCTGATCTACGACCAGATGATCGCGGCCGGGTGCGCGCGCCGGCTGGTGTTCTCGTGGGCGGGCAATCCGGGAGTCGGCTCGCTGCACGCGTTCCGACGCGTGGTGGAAGGGAAGGGCGGCCCGCCCCTCGATATCGAGGAGTACTCGCACTTCGGCATGGTGGCGCGGCTCTCGGCCGGCGCGGCGCGGCTCCCCTTCTGGCCGCTGCGCGACTACCTGGGCACCGATCTGCCGCGGGCCAACCCGCGCATCAGGACGGTGACCTGCCCGTACACCGGCGAGGCGCTCGCCACCGTTCCCGCCCTGAACCCCGACGTGACGATCGTCCACGCCCAGCGCGCTGATGCCGAAGGCAACACGCATATCTGGGGGCTCGTGGGCGTGCAGAAGGAAGCGGCGTTCGCTTCCCGGCGCGTCATCGTCGTGGTCGAGGAGCTCGTGGACGAGAGCGTGATCCGCTCGGATCCCAACCGCACCATCATCCCCGCGATGATCGTGGACGCCGTCGTCGTCGAGCCGTGGGGCGCCCACCCGTCATACGCGCAGGGCTACTACGACCGCGACAACGACTTTTACGTGGCGTGGGAGGGCATCTCGCGCGAGGCCGCTAACCTGCAGCGCTACCTCGACGAGTTCGTCTACGGCGTCCCCGACCGGGCGGCCTACCTGGCGGGACAGCCGGGACTCGGTCCGAGACTGAAGGCGAAGGAGCGCTATTCGAGTGGGGTGAACTACGGGTTCTGACGCCGTGTACTCGCCTGATGAGATGATGGCCGCCGTCGCGGCGCGCGAGCTCTCCGACGGGGAAGTCGTGTTCGTCGGGATCGGCCTGCCGAACCTCGCCTGCAACCTGGCGCGCGCGACGCACGCGCCGCATCTCGTGCTGATCTACGAATCCGGCGCCGTCGGCGCCGTCCCCGAGCGCCTCCCCGTCTCGATCGGCGACCCCGCGCTCGTCACCGGCTCGCTCATGGTGTGCGGGATGGCGGATGTGTTCCAGCTCTTCCTCCAGAACGGCAAGATCGAAGTCGGGTTCCTGGGCGGCGCGCAGGTGGACCGCTACGGCAACATCAACACCACGGTGATCGGCCCATACGAGCGGCCCCGGGTCCGCCTGCCCGGGAGCGGTGGGGCGCCCGAGATCGCGATACACGCGCGGCGCACGCTGGTCGTGGCGAAGCTCTCCCCGCGGGCGTTTCCCGAGCGCGTGGACTTCATCACGAGCCCGGGGCAACGCGCCAACGGCGTATCCCGCAGACAGCTCGGCATGCCCGGCGCGGGACCGGTCAAAGTGATCACCGACAAGGGCATGCTCGAGGCGGACGAGCAGAGCGGCGAGATGGTGCTCGCCGGGCTCTATCCGGGCGTCGAGGTGTCGGAAGTACAGGCCGGCGTCGGGTGGGAGCTGAGGTGCCGGCCGGGCCTGAAGCGGATCGACCCGCCGACCGCGACGGAGCTGCGCCTGTTGCGCGACGTGCTCGACCCGAAGCGGCTGTACCTCACGGGATGAAGCTCGCCGCCGTGGCGGTTCTGCTCGCGCAGGCGAGCGGAACGGACTCGCTGGCGACCCGCATGCGCCAACTCGCGGACTCCTTTCTCACCGCCTACTACGAGCGTCATCCCGCCGCGGCCACGGTCGACGGTGTCGCGGGCGTGCGCCACGACCCGCTTCCGGACAACTCGCCCGCAGCGACCGCGCAGTGGTGGCTGCGCGAGGACGCCTGGCTCGCGGAGCTGGAGCGCATCGACCCGGCGTCGCTCGCCGGCCGCCCCGAAGGGATCGCGTACGGGATCATGCGTGACGCACTCGAGGGTTCGGCCGGCATGCGGTTGTGTCGGTTCGAGCTTTGGAACGTGAGCCACACGAACGGCGGTTGGCTCCCCGTGATCACATCCCTCGCGACGGCCCAGCCCGTCGGTACGGACGATGCACGCGGCCAGACGCTCGCCCGCTGGCGCGTGATCCCGCGCTACATCGGGACCGAGACGGCCAACCAGCGCGAGGGACTCCGGGTGGGCTACACGGCGCCGCAGGGCAACGTGCGGATCGTCCTGACCCAGCTCGACACGCTGCTCGCCACGCCCGTGAAGCATTCACCGCTCTACGAGCCCGCCCGGCGCGACTCGACGCGGGCATTCCAGGCGGAGCTCGCGCGGCTGATCGAGCGGGAGATCGCACCGGCCATGCGCCGGTATCGCGACTTCCTCGTCGCGGAGTACCTTCCCCGGGCCCGCACGACCATCGGCCTCTCGGCCAACCCCTACGGGGACGAGTGCTACCGAGCGACCATCCGAGCCACGACCGGGCTCGCCCTCTCGGCCGATTCGATCCACCGCCTCGGCCTCGCGACCGTCGCGGAGCTCGAGGGTGAGATGCGGGCGATCGCCCAGCGGTCGTTCGGCACGATGGACGTGCCGGGACTGCTCGAGCGGCTGCGGACGGACCCTGCGCACACGTTCCGCACGCGCGACGAGATGCTCGGCTCTGCGCGGGCCGCGGTCGATCGCGCGAAGGCCGCGATGGCGCGCTGGTTCGGCCTGCTGCCCCGGGCCGAGATCGTGGTCCGGCCGTACGCGGCGTTCCGCGAGCGCCAGAGCGTGGGCCAGTGGGATCCGCCGGCAGAGGACGGGAGCCGCCCGGGCGTGTATCAAATCAGCACGTACGACCCCGAGCACAAGTCACGCGCCGATATCGAGGCCCTCTCGTTCCATGAGACGATTCCCGGCCATCACCTCCAGGGCACGATCGCGCTCGAGCGAGGCGCCGCGATCCCGGCGATCGCGCGCTACTTCTGGTCGCCCGGGTTCGGGGAAGGGTGGGCGGAGTACGCCGAGCAGCTCGCGGACGAAATGGGACTCTACACCTCGGACGTGGCGCGACTCGGCGCGCTCGCCGACATCACGCTGTCGGCGACGCTCCTGGTCGTGGATACCGGCATCAATGCATTCGGCTGGACGCGAGAGCAAGCGATCGACTACATCACGACGCACACGCGGGTGCCGCGCTTGCGCGCCGAGGTAGCGGTGGACCGCTACCCCGTGTGGCCTGCGCAGGGGCTGTCGTACGCGCTCGGCAGACTCGAGATCTGGCGCCTGCGCGTGCTCGCCGAGCAGGCGCTCGGGCGCGCGTTCGACATCAAGGTCTTCCACGACCGCGTGCTCGAGGACGGCGCGGTTCCCCTGCCGCTGCTCCGGACCAAGATCGAGCGATGGATCGCGGCCGCGCAGTAGCGCTTGCGGTCGCGCTCTGCGCCGCCGCACTGCCCCCGCTCGCCCCGCCCGCCGCCGCCCAGCGCGAGCCGGTCCTCAAGCAGGTCGGCCTGCCGCACCCCTATTACTGGCGCGAGATGTACGTGCCCCAGGTGACGAGCGGGCCAAGCGCGGCGACGTGGTCGCCGGACGGCACGGAGCTGATCTACTCCATGCAGGGGTCGCTGTGGCGCCAGCGGATCGGGTCCGGCGTCGCCGAGCAGCTCACGTCCGGCCCCGGGTACGACTACCAGCCCGACTGGTCCCCCGATGGGCGATTTGTTGCGTTCGCCCGCTACGCCAACGACGCGATCGAGCTCGAGCTGCTGGACCTCGGGTCCGCGAGCGTGCGGGCGATCACGCGGAACCACGCGGTGAACGTGGAGCCGCGCTGGTCGCCCGACGGCACGCGTATCGCGTTCGTTTCGTCCGTCTACAACCGGCGCTGGCATGTCTTCACCGTCGCCCCGGACGGCGGCGAGAGCGCGCGGCTCACGGAGGACCACGACGGCGGGCTGCCCCGCTACTACTACAGCCGGTGGGACCACTACATCTCACCTACGTGGTCCCCCGACGGCAGCGAGATCATCCTCGTGTCGAACCGCGGTCGCATTCACGGCACCGGCGGCTTCTGGCGGATGCTGGCGCGCCCCGGCGCGCCGATGCGCGAGCTGCGCTACGAGGAAACCACCTGGAAAGCGCGCCCGGACTGGTCCCCCGATGGCACCCGCGTGGTGTACGCCTCCTACCTCGGCCGCCAGTGGCACCAGCTCTGGCTGATGACCAGCGATGGCGGCGATCCCTTCCCGCTCACGTACGGCGACTTCGACGCGACCGCGCCGCGCTGGTCACGGGATGGCCGCCGCATCGCCTGTATCTCGAACGAGGGCGGCAACACGTCGCTCTGGGTGATCGACGTGCTGGGTGGGCGCAAGCAGCCCGTCGAGCCCAGCGAGCGGCGCTACCGCGAGCCGGTCGGAACGCTACGGATCGTGATCGTGGACCGGGCGGGGCGCACGGCACCCGCGCGGACTTCGGTAACCGGCCCTGACGGGCGGGGGTACGCCCCGGACAACGCCTGGCGGCACGCCGACGAGGCCTTCGATCGCTCCAAGCGGCAGTTCGAGTACGGCTACTTCCACTCGAGCGGGACCGCGGCCCTCACGGTGCCGGCGGGGCGGGTCAGCGTCGAGGTGTGGCGGGGGCCCGAGTATCGGATGGCGCGCGCCGAGGTGACCGTGCCGGCCGGCGGGCGCGTGGTGCATCGGGTCGTGCTCGAGCGACTCGCGGACCTACCCGCGCGGGGGTGGTGGAGCGGCGACCTGCACGTGCACATGAACTACGGGGGTGCGTATCGCAACACGCCTCGGCGGCTCGCCTTTCAGGCGCGTGCGGAAGACCTGCACGTGGTCGAGAACCTGATCGTGAACAAGGAACAGCGCATCCCGGACATCGAGTATTTCCGGGCCGACTCCGATCCGGCTGCCGGTCCCGGGCTTCTCCTGATGCACGGCCAGGAATTCCACACGAGCGTCTGGGGCCACATCGGCCTCCTCGGGCTGGGCGATCACTATCTGCTCCCCGATTACGCCGGCTATCCCAATACTGCCGCGGCGAGCCTCTATCCGGCCAACGCAACGGTCGCGGATCTCGCGCACGCGCAGGGTGCGCTCGTGGGCTATGTCCATCCGTTCGATACCAGGCCCGATCCCGCCGACACGGCGCAGCCGCTGAGCTACCAGCTCCCGGCGGACGTCGCGCTCGGCAAGGTGGACTACCTCGAGGTCATGGGGTACTCGGACCATCTGATCACGTCCGAGATCTGGTACCGCCTGCTGAACTGCGGCTTCCGGCTACCGGCGGGCGCCGGCACCGACGCATTCCCCAACTTTGCCAGCTTGCGCGGGCCACCCGGACTGGTGCGGGTCTTCGTGCGGAGCGGCGCCACGCTCGATCACGGGCGCTGGCTGGCCGGGATCAGGGCGGGCCGGACGTTCGTCACGAACGGGCCGCTGCTCGAGTTCACGCTCGGCGGGCGGGAGATCGGCGACGAGATCCGGCTCCCCCCGGGGACTCACCGGCTCATGGCGCGTGTGGGGTTGCGGTCGAACGTGCCCATCGACCACCTGGAGATCATCGGCAACGGGACGGTCGTCGCAGCGATTCCGCTCAGGGGGGATCGGCGGTTCGCCAGCGATACACTCTCGATTCCGGTCACGCAAGGCGGCTGGTACATCCTTCGCGCCTACGGCGATCGGGCGCAGCCCCCGATCCTCGACCTCTACCCGTTCGGCTCGACGAGTCCGATCTATGTCCAGGTCGGCGACCAGCCGGTGCGTTCCACAGAGGACGCCGAGTTTTTCGTGCACTGGATCACGCGGGTGGAGCAGGCGGCGCGGGCGAGCACGGCGTGGAACGCGCCGGGGGAGCAGGGCGCCGTGCTGCGGATGTTGGGGGAGGCGCGGGCGGTGTTCGCCGAGCGGGCCCGCTAGCCGCGGCGTGGTTGGGCCCCCATCTTCCTGCGGGGCCCGTGGACACACCGCGCGAGTTCAACGCCGCTGCCTGGTTCGTCGACCGCCACGTCGCCGCAGGGCACGCCGGCCGGCTCGCGATCCGCTACGAAGGTCGGACCATCACCTACGGCGCGGTGCACGCCGGCACGAATCGAATCGGCAACGGGTTGCGGCGGCTCGGGGTCGGGATGGAGCAGCGCGTGATGCTGCTGCTCCCCGACTGTCCCGAGTTCGTGTACGCGTTCTGGGGCGCGCTCAAGATCGGCGCCGTGCCGATTCCCACGAACACGCTCCTCACGCCGCACGATTGCGAGTACATCCTCAACGACAGCCGCGCCGCGGTCGCGATCGCGGGGGAGGAGCTCGCGCCCGCGATCGAGGAGATCCGGCCCGGCCTCAAGTATCTGAAGGAACTCGTGGTTGCGGGTCACGCAGGCTCCGGACAGGTGTCGCTCGAGGAGCTCGTGGACGGGGAATCGGACGACCTCGCCCCGGCCGCGACGACGCGGGACGACGTGGCCTTCTGGCTCTACACCTCGGGGACGACCGGGACGCCCAAGGCCGCGGTGCATCTGCACCACGACATGGTGGTCTGCTGCGAGACGTACGGGCGCCACGTGCTCGAGATCACCCCGGACGACCGCACATTCTCGGTGGCGCGGCTGTTCTTCGCCTACGGGCTTGGCAACGCGCTCTATTTCCCGTTCCACGTCGGGGCCGCCACGGTGCTGTCCCCCAAACGGCCGGAGCCCCTGCGGGTGTTCGAGATCCTCGACCGCGAGCGCCCCACGCTGTTCTTCGCGGTGCCGACGGCGTACGCCGCGCTGCTGCAGGTGTCGGGCACGGAGCGTACGTACGACCTCCGCTCGGTGCGGCTCTGCCTCTCGGCCGGCGAGCCCCTGCCCAAGGCGCTGTACGAGCGCTGGCTGGAGCGGTTCGGCCTCGAGATTCTCGACGGGATCGGCTCCACCGAGCTGTGCCACACGTTCATCGCGAACCGGCGCGGGCGGGTGCGTCCTGGCTCGAGCGGGACGCTCGTGCCCGGGTACCGAGCGCGGATCGTGGACGACGCGGGCCGCGACGTGCCGCCCGGGGAGGTCGGGAATCTGCTTGTCGCAGGCGACAGCGCCTGCGCGGGTTACTGGAATCAGCACGCGCGCACGGAGCAAACCTTCCTGGGCGAGTGGGTGCGGACGGGTGACAAATACCGGGAAGACGCCGACGGCTATTTCTGGTATGCGGGCCGGAGCGACGACATGATCAAGGCCGGGGGCATGTGGGTGTCGCCGGCCGAGGTCGAGAGCGCTCTCGCCGAGCATGCGGCGGTGGTGGAAGCCGGCGTCGTCGGCGCCGCCGATCGGGACGAGCTCGTGAAGCCGCTTGCCTTCGTCGTCCTCGCGGCCGGCCACGCACCCAGCGCGGCGCTCGAAGAGGAGCTGAAGGCGTTCGTGAAGGAGCGGCTCGCGCCCTACAAGTACCCTCGCTGGATCGTGTTCGTCCCGGAGCTGCCGAAGACGGCGACGGGGAAGATCCAGCGCTTCAGGCTACGGGAGGCGGCTACATCACTAGCAGGAGCACGTCGTACAGCGCATGCGTCCACGCGGTGATTCCGAAGCCCCGCGCCAGGTACAGCGCCGAGAAGAACAGTCCCGCGATCATCCGGAAGACGAACGAGTAGAGCTCGAAGCGATCACCGTAG
>JBOHSI010000043.1:0-12571 GCA_050733055.1 Gemmatimonadales bacterium | reverse complement strand
GAAGTGACGTGAAGCGGCTCCTCTGGGGCGTGGCCGGCCTGATCGCCCTGCTCGTCTTCGGCCTGGGTGCTCTCCGGCTCTGGCTGGCGTCGAGCGTGCCGCCACTCGGCGGCCGGGAGCCCGTCGGGGGCCTCGTTGACTCGGTTCTCGTGCTGTGGGATGCTCTGGCGGTGCCGCACCTCTCCGCCGGCTCCGAAGCGGATCTCTTCACGGCCGTCGGGTATGTCCACGCGCGCGACCGCATGTGGCAGATGGACCTGTCGCGACACGCCGCAGAGGGCCGGCTCAGCGAGCTGTTCGGTGATCGGGCCGTCCGCTCCGACCGGCGGCTCCGGGCTCTCGAACTGCGGCGGATCGCCCGTGCGAGTCTGGTCGCCGCCAGCCCCGAGACGCGCCAAGCGCTGGAGGCGTACGCGCGCGGCGTGAACGCGTGGATCGCTCGCGGCCGGTACCGGGCGCTCGAGTTCCGCATCCTCGGCCATCATCCCGAGCCGTGGCGAGCCGAGCATTCGGTGGAAATCGGTCGGCTTCAGTCGTGGGACCTCCGCACGACCGGCGCCGACCCGGGGCTCCGGAGCGCGGCCGCGCGCCTGGGACCGCACACGCCAGCGCTGCTCGCGCCCAGCTATCCCGATACAGCGCCGACGATCATCCCGCGAGGCGCGTGGCGACGGGCTGCGTCGGCGGGTGTCCGGCGTTCCGCTCCCGCAGGAGGCGCGAAGTCGCAGAGGCTGCGACTCGATCATCGCGCGCCCGCCTCCAACTCCTGGGTCCTCGGCCCTGGCCGCACGGCCTCCGGCCGGCCGATCCTCGCGAACGATCCCCATCTCACGCTGCGGGCCCCGTCCGTCTGGTACCTGATGGGCGCGCACGCGCCGGGCTACGAGGTCGTGGGCGCGACCATCCCCGGGGCTCCGGTCGTCATCCTCGGCCACACCGCGCGGCTCGGCTGGGGCTTCACGAACGCGATGGTTGACGACGTCGACTATTTCGTCGAGGAGCTGAGCGCGGACTCGACGCGCTACCGCACTGCCCGCGGGTGGGCGGACGTCGAAGCGGTGGCCGAGACGATCCTCGTCCGCGGCGGCGCGCCGCTGATCTACCGTCGCTTGCGCACGGCGAACGGGCCGCTGATCGAGCGCGACTCCGGCGGCCAACCGCTCGCGATGCGCTGGGTGGCGCAGGATCCCTCAGACGAGATCAGCGCCCTGCGGGGCATGGGCCGTGCCACGGACTGGAACAGCTTCGCGGCGGCTGTCGAGCGCTTCCGGTCTCCCCAGCAGAACGTCGTGTACGCGGACGCCGACGGGAACATCGCCTACTTGCTCGCAGGGCACGTGCCGGTCCGCCGCGGCGCCGCGCGCGACCCCCAGCCCGGCTCCACGGGCGCCGGGCAGTGGCAGCGCTACCTCACCGCGGTGGAGCTGCCGCGGCACCTCAATCCACCCGAAGGGTTCATCGTCACGGCCAACAACCGGATCATCGGCGACGAGTACCCGTTCTACATTTCGGAGTGGTGGGAGCCGCCCTATCGGGCCCAACGGATTATCGAGCTGGTAGGGCAGGAGAGGGCGGCGACGGCGCAATCGGTGGGGCGTGCGCAGCTGGACGTGGTGGACGTGTTCTGCCGCGCCATCGCGCCGCTCGCCGCGCGTGCCGCGTTTGCCGCCGGCCGGGCGGAGGTCGCCGACCGCCTACGGGCGTGGGACGGCTCGATGGCGCCCGATCGCACGGAGCCGACGCTCGTGTGGAGCTGGTATCGCGAGCTCGAGCGCCTGGTGTACGACAGCGTCTCCCCGCGCTACGGGCCGCTGGAGCCGCTGCACCGCTGGATCGCCGAGGGACGGAGTGCCCGGAGCAATCTCCCCGTGCTGGAGCGCCGCGCGATGGAACGGGTGCTGCCGCAAGCGACCAACGTGCCTTGGGGCAGCGTGCACCGCACAGTCCACGAGCATCCCTTGGGTGCGGTGCCGCTCCTGCGGCGGCTCCTCGGGCTCACGATCGGGCCATTCCCCAACGGCGGGGGTAACTACACGGTCAACGTGGCCTCCACGGACGAGGCTGCTGCACCGTTCGAAAGCTCGTGGGGACCGTCATTGCGGCATGTCGTGGATTTCGGCCACGTGGATGACGCCGGGGGATTCATCCTGCCGACGGGCCAGTCGGGCCATCCGCTGTCCCCGCACTACCGCGACCAGACAGAACGCTGGCTCCAGGGCGAGCTGTGGACCGTACCGCTGGATCTCGGGAAGGTCCGTGTCGTGAGCCGCCTCATCCTGATCCCGGAGGTACGCTGATGCTGGATGTCGCAGTCATCGGCGCCGGGCCGTGCGGACTCGCGGTGGGCGTGGCGGCGAAGCGTGACCATCTCACCTGCTCGCTGTTCGATCGCGGGCCCGTCGTCTCGAGCCTGATGCGCTATCCGTTGTACATGACGTTCTTCTCCACATCGGGCAAGCTGGAGATCGGCGGCGTGCCGTTCGTCACCGCCGCCGAGAAGCCGACGCGCCGTGAAGCGCTTGTGTATTACCGCAAGGTGGCGGAGTACTTCGAGCTGGACGTGCGGGCATACCACGACGTGCGACACCTACGACGGATCCACGGGGGGTTCGAAGTCGTCGCCCAACACCCCGGGAAGCCCGAGGCGGAGCGCCTCCACGCGCATTACCTCGTGTGCGCCACCGGCTACTTTGACGCGCCGAATCTGCTCGGGGTGCCGGGCGAAGATCTGCCACACGTCTCGCACTTCTTCGTGGAAGCCCACCCGTACTGGCAGCAACGCGTCGTGGTGGTGGGTGGGGGCAACAGCGCGGTGGAGGCGGCGCTCGAGTTGCACCGCGCCGGCGCACGGGTCACACTGGTGCACTTCCTCGGGGAGTTCGACCGCGGAGTCAAGCCGTGGATCCTCCCGGACATCACGAACCGCGTGAAGGAGGGCAGCATCGCGGTGCGATGGTGCAGCCGCATCACGGCGATCGGGCGATCGGAGATCGTGCTGCGCTCCGACATAGATGGGCGGGTCGAGACACTGCCCGCAGATTTCGTGCTCGCCCTCACGGGCTACCGGGCCGACCTGACGCTGCTTCGGGAGGTCGGGGTCGACGTGGAGGAGACGACCGGCGTCCCGCGTCACGACCCCGCCACAATGGAGACGAACGTCCCGGGCGTCTACATCGCCGGGGTCCTGGCGTCGGGGCTCGACGCGAACAAGATCTTCATCGAGAACGGCCGCGCCCACGGCAGGCTGATCTGCGACCACATCAAAAGCAAACCCCCCAGAGTTTCCCCTGGGGGGTGATCGCCTGCTCGACATCGTGCGCCCTAGAACCCGATGCGAGCGAGACGAAGCCTGCTGGCAGGGCTACAACGAAAAGCCCCGCGCTCTCTTGTCAGGACGTGGGGCCGGTGCCAACCTCCGGCAGCCGGGCTGTCTCGAGCCAACGTCGAGACCCCTTGGCTTTGCGCCCCGCCGTCGCCAGCGGTTTGCCCTTGACTAGAGATCTGCCGCCCCGTGGAGGAAGCAAGAACGGTGCCCGAACAGTAAGCGAAAGCAGGGCACCACTTAGCCAACGCCGGAGTTGGAGCGTGTATCGCAGAATGCACTCTTTGACGCGTACTGCCAAATGCAGCCGGTAATCCTCGCTGCCCCAGCAGCCTTCAAGGGTACCCTCGGCCCCCGCCAGGTGGCCGACGCGCTCGCGGCGGGGATTCGTCGTGCCTTGCCGGAGGCCTCTGTGCTGCAATGCCCGATCTCGGACGGGGGTGACGGGCTGCTCGACGCCGTGCTGGCGACCGGGTCGCTGCGTGAGCGGGTGCAGGTCACGGGACCGCTGGGCACGCCGGTGTGGGGGGCGCTCGGGTGGGTGGACGCCGAGACGGCGATTTTCGAGAGCGCCACGGCGTGTGGGATGGCGTTGCTCCAGCCGGAGGAACTGGATCCCCTACGCGCCACGACGCGAGGTGTGGGTGAACTCATTTGGGAGGCGGTGGAGCGTGGTGCGAAGGTCGTGGTTGTGGGTCTAGGCGGTTCGGCGACGGTGGACGGCGGAACCGGCGCCGGCCGCGGCCTGGGCTGGACGTTCCAGGACGCCCACGGGTCACCGCTGC
This sequence comes from Gemmatimonadales bacterium, assembly GCA_050733055.1. Classification (GTDB taxonomy): domain Bacteria; phylum Gemmatimonadota; class Gemmatimonadetes; order Gemmatimonadales; family GWC2-71-9; genus DASUAL01. The sequence continues at coordinate 8,464 of JBOHSI010000043.1, read as the reverse complement.
CCGAGGGAGGCGGGCCGCTGGCGCAACTAGCGGATCTGGCCGGGGGCTGGGGTCTGCAGGCACAGGTGATCGCACTCGCCGACGTGACGACGCCGCTCGTCGGTTCGGACGGGGCTGCTCCCGTGTTCGGCCCGCAGAAGGGCGCGGGTCCTGAAGGCGTGAAGCTGCTGTCACGTGGCCTGGAGCGCCTGGCGGAACTGATGTCCCTGCACGGCCGTCCAGAGCTGGCGACCCTCCCAGGCGGTGGTGCGGCGGGCGGGCTCGGTGCGGGACTCGCGTTCTTCGCCAAGGCGCAGATCGAGCGGGGTGCCGAGTGGGTCCTCGCCCGTGTGGGTTTTGACGCGGCTCTTGCCAAGGCGGACTTGGTCGTCACCGGGGAGGGATCGTTCGACCGGACGTCATTCGTCGGTAAGGCGTCGGGGGAGGTCGTCCGGCGGGCGCAGAGAGGGAAGAAGAAAGTGGCCGTGGTGGCAGGGAAGGTCGCGGGGTTGATCGGGATCCACGCGCTGGACGGGGAGGGCCGAACCTTGGACGCCGCGGGGATCGCGGAGCTGGCCGAGCGGGCGACGCGACAGGCGTTCGGGTTGCCCGCGGCCTAGCGCGCGCTCTATCTTCCCGCCCTCTATGCCCCCGAGCAACAGTGTGATGGACAAGCTCGTGTCGCTCGCAAAGCGACGCGGATTCGTGTTCCAGTCGTCCGAGATCTACGGCGGCATCGGCTCCGTGTGGGACTACGGTCCGCTCGGTGTCGAGCTGAAGCAGAACATCAAGGAGCGCTGGTGGCGCTCGATGGTCCACGAGCGCGAAGACATCGAGGGCCTCGACGCGGCGATCCTGATGCATCCCAAGGTGTGGGAGGCGTCGGGTCATGTCGCGGGGTTCACCGACCCGCTGGTGGACTGCAAGCAGTGCAAGAACCGCTTCCGCGCCGACGATTCACGTATCAAGGGCACGCCCGGCGAGTCATCCGCGCAGTGCCCGGTGTGCGGCAGCAAGGGCACGCTCACCGCGCCGCGCATGTTCAATCTCATGTTCAAGACCTTCCTCGGTCCGGTCGAGGAGGCGGCGGCCGTGGTGTACTTGCGCCCGGAGACGGCGCAGGGCATTTACGTCAACTATCTGAATGTGCTCCAGTCCTCGCGGCAAAAGATCCCCTTCGGCATCGCGCAGATCGGCAAGGCGTTCAGAAACGAGATCACGCCCGGGAACTTCACGTTCCGGACCCGGGAGTTCGAGCAGATGGAGATGCAGTTCTTCGTGAAGCCGGGGACGGACCAGGAGTGGTTCGAGTTCTGGCGTCACGAGCGCATGCAGTGGCTCGTGGGGCTCGGGCTCACGCCGGAGAGGCTGCGCTTCCACCAGCACACGAAGCAGGAGCTCGCGCACTACGCGAAGGACGCGTACGACATCGAGTACGAATTTCCGTTCGGCTGGAACGAGTTCGAAGGGATCCACAACCGGACCGACTTCGACCTGTCACGGCACCAGCAGTACTCGGGGAAAAAGCTCGAATACCTAGACGCTGAAACGAAGCAACGCTTCCTTCCGTTTGTCGTCGAGACCTCGGCAGGCGTCGACCGGACGGCGCTGGCTGTGCTGTGCGACGCCTACCACGAAGAGCCGGTGGAAGGTGAGACCCGGATCGTGCTGCGGCTCCACCCCGGGCTGGCACCGCTCAAGGCGGCCGTATTCCCGCTGGTCAATAAGGAGGGCATGCCCGAGCTGGCGCGCCGCCTCTACGACGATTTGCGCAGGCACTACCACGTGTTCTACGACGACGGCGGCTCGATCGGGCGGCGCTACCGCCGCCAGGACGAGGCCGGCACGCCGTTCGGGATCACGGTGGACGGCCAGTCCACGCAAGACGGCACGGTGACGGTGCGGGATCGCGACACGCTACGGCAGGACCGCGTGGGCGCGGATCGGCTCGTGGGGTATCTGCAGGGGAAGCTGAGCGGTTAGGCGCCGACCTGCCGAACCGTCCATGCAATTCAACGACTTCCGCTCGATGATCGACGGCCTCGCGCGTGACGTCCCCCCCGAGTTCCGCGGCGGAGTTGTCGCCATCGAAGTGAGTCCCAAGACGGTTCCCCACCCGCTGCGCGGCGACGTATACACCCTCGGCGAGTGCATCCCCCTCGAGTGGAGCGGCAGCGGCGCCGACCTGCAGTCGCGCATCGTCCTCTATCACGGCTCGTTCGCGGCCCTGGCGCGGCTCGGGGACTTTGAATGGCGCGAGGAAGCATGGGAGACGCTCGTGCACGAGCTGCGGCATCATCTTGAGTGGCGCGCCAACGCGGGGGCGCTCGAGGCCTATGACTGGGCTGCCGAGGAGAACTTCAAGCGACACGAGGGACAGCCGTTCGATCCCGTGTTTTATCGTTCCGGTGAGCGGATCGCCGATGGGGTCTACAAGGTCGACGACGATGTGTTCATCGAGAGGGACGGGGGGCCCGGGACGGCGAAGGCGTTGGACATCGTTTGGCATGGGCGGCACTATCGGGTCCCGGTTGCCAGGTCGTCCAGTCTACAGCCGATCTTCCTCGCACTCGAGGGTCTGGCGGAGCCGCCGCCGGGGGAGGCCGTGGTGGTCTTACGGCGCAAGGCCTCGCTCTTCGATCTGTTTCGCAGGACCTCTCCGCCCCTTCAGCAGACCGTGACTGTCGAGCCCCTCGATGGGTAAGCGCGTCCTCGTCGCCGCGCGGGACCTGTTCTTCCGCTCCAAGCTCACCGCCGTGGTGCAGGCGGCTGGCGCTGAGCTCACGCGCGATGACGCCGCGTGCGACTTGGCGGTCGTGGAGCTCGGCCCCGCCGACGTGGTGGACCGCATCCGGGCGCTCGCAGGGCGGGGGATACCGGTGGTGGCGTTCGGGTCGCACGTGAAGCCGAACGACCTGCGCGCCGCGCGGGAAGTGGGGGCGGTGGCGGTGGCGAACTCCGCCGTGGAGGCAAGACTCAGGGAACTGCTGGGCGGGGCTGACCCCCGGCCGCCGGCCCGGGGTCAGCCGACCTGAACGGCGCTTCGGCCTTCACTTCGAGATTGCCCAGCGTATCATTGAACAAACGGTTGATCTGGCGCTCCAGAGTGGACGCCTCCACCGCCGGAGCCCTGAGGGTACGAGTGGTGACGAACATTTCTCACGACCTCCGCTTCAGGATTATGGCTCGCTCAGCCTTGCATTGTCCTGCGTCGGCACCCCTGAGCAAGGGCTGTGCCCGCCCACCTTGCCATCCTGGCCAATCGACCCGTCCAGTTTGGCCGAAGGCTGCTGCTGTGACGCACGGGGCCGGGTGCGTCCAGTGAAGGCCGGCTCGGCGGGGGTGTCTCGCGGGCGGGGCGGGGTTATTTTTGAGTCGCTCGCGCACGTTCCCGTGTGGGTGACCTTGGGCGTTCTCGTCGCAGGCCGCGGCGCCGCCCAGCGACACGGGCGAGGGGGCCACGGCCCGAGCCGCAGCCGCCGGTCTCATAAGCGAGGAAGCAGATGACGAGAGTTGTTGCCGCTGTGGTGCTGGCCGCGCTCGCGGGCGACACGCCCGGTTACCGCATCCTGGTGTCGAGCGAGTCGGGGGACATCGTCACCCAACTCACCTGGGACGGGTTCGCGCTGACGACGGTCAAGGTCATCCCGGTTGGCGTCATGCCCGCGGGCATCGACGGGCCGCACAACGTGGCGGCCTCGCCGGACGGGAAGTACTGGTATGTCACCATCGCCCACGGGACGCCTTACGGCACGCTCTGGAAGCTGGCTGCGGGCGCCGATACGGTGGTGGGGAAGGCGCCGGCCGAGATGTTCCCGACGACGATTTCCCTGACGCCCGACGGCGAGCTCGCCTTCGTGGCGAACTCCGACTTCCACGGCGACCACCCCCGAACGAACGTGGTGTCCATCATCTACACACCGCAGATGGTGACCATCACCAACCTCCCCGCGTGCGACATGCCGCACGGCGTCAAGGTGAACCACGCCGGGACGAAGGTCTACGTGAGCTGCATGAACTCAGACGAGCTGCTGGAGGTCGACCGGGCGTCGCTGTCCATTCAGCGGCGCCACAAGACGGGCGCAGGCATGAGCCACATGACCGGCCCGGCGGGGGGGGCGGGGGGGGGCCACGACTGCTCGCCCACGTATGTGTCGGTCTCGCCCGACGACCGGCGGCTGTACGTTGCTTGCAACCACGGCAACGCGCTCCAGGTGCTCGACGCGGCGACGCTGGAGTTGGTCAAGGAGATCCCGACGGGGGCGGGGGCCTACAACACGGAGGCGTCGCCCGACGGGAAGTGGGTGATCGTGACCAACAAGAAGGACCGGAGCATCTCGCTGATCGACGCCGCATCGCTGCTGGAAGTGACCCGGATTCCGACGACCAAGCCGTTCCCCCACGGGATTGCGTACTCGCCGGACAATCGCTACGCCTTCATCTCACAAGAGAGCAAGGGCGTGGATCCCGGGGCAGTGAGCGTCATCGACCTGGCGACGAAGACTCTGGTCGCGAGCGTCCCCGTGCCGCTCCAGCCGACCGGGATCACGATCCTCCGTCACCCATGATCCACACGGCCATCGTCGCGCTGCCGCCGGATGAGGTATTGCAGCGGGCGAAGCGCTTCTTCGCCGAGCGGGTGCCTCACGCCGCCGCCTTTGTAGAGAAGGAAGGGCCCGCCTTCGTCGTGCTCCGGGGGCAGGGTGGAGAGGAAGTGGTATTCAGGGCCTGGGCGGACGAGTCGGGGAAGACGCGGGTGCGGGCGTCCACGCTGTTTTTCGACCAGGCGGTGGACCGGTTCTGCTCGACGCTGCCGCTCGAGGCGGGAGTGGAGGTCGCGTGACCGCCGTGAAGGAGCGGTTCGCGGTGCGGGTGATGGTGACCGACGTTTGGGATCAAGTGTTCCTCGCGGTCGAGCCCGGTACCACCGTTGCCGAGCTCAAGCGGCAGGCCCTGGCCCAGGCCTTGAAACGCCAAGCCATACCGCTGGACGAGTACGTCGTGAAGTTCCGCGGCGGCCTGGTGCTCGACGAGTCCGTGAACCTCGCGGAGCTCGGCGCCGGCCCGAATTCCCCCTTCGTCGTGCTTCCCGCACGACGGCAGCCGGTGCGATGAAGCCGGTCAGTCGGGCAGTCGTGATCCTCACAATCGGATTTCTGGTGCTCGACGCCCTCCTCCTGATCTACGCGGGCGTCGAACTGAGTCGGTGGGGGCTGATCGCCGGCGGGGCGGCGTGTGCAGTCGGCGTGCCGCTGGTGCTCGTCCTGTGGCGACGCCATCGGCGGAAGGTGGCGGAGCTCGACCAGGCACGGCGGGAAGTGCGGGCCGAGGTGGAGTCGATCCGGGAGCTGCTGCAGAGCAGGCATCTGCACAACTAAATGGTCGGACGGTAGTGTGCCCGTCCCCGTTCTGTTTCATCCCGCGTGCGAGCGGCATGACCCCGGGGTCGGACACCCCGAGCGTCCGGAGCGCATCGGCGTGGTGCTCCAGGCGCTGCGCGCCGGCGACATGGCGAGCGTGGTCGAGTGGCACGAGGCGCGCCTCGCGGCGCGCCAAGCGGTCGAGCGCGTCCACCCGGCGAGCTACCTCGACGGCCTCGAGCGACTCGCCTGGCAGGGTGGCGGCGTGCTCGATGCCGACACCGTGATGAGCGGCGACAGTTGGGAGGCGGCGCTTGCCGCCGCGGGCGTGGCCATCGCCGCCGTGGAGCGGGGACTCGAGCGGGGCGCGGCGTTCGGCGCGACCCGGCCGCCCGGGCATCACGCCTTGGCGGCGCGCGCGATGGGCTTCTGTTTCATCAACAACGCGGTCGTCGCGGCGCGCCAGGCGCAGTATCTGGGAGCGGCGCGCGTGCTCATCGTGGATTGGGACGTGCATCACGGGAACGGCACCCAGGCACTGATCGAGCAGGACCCGTCCATCCGCTACGTGTCGATGCACCAATACCCCTGGTATCCCGGGACTGGCGCCGAGCACGAGCGCGGGGTAGGGAACGTGTTCAACGTGCCGCGTCCGCCCGGGCTGCCGCGCGAGGTCTACGTGCGCGACCTCCTCGCGGCGGTCGATCGTGCGATCGACGGCTGGCGGCCCGATCTGCTGCTCGTTTCCGCCGGCTTCGACTCGCTCATCGGCGATCCCCTGGGAGGGTTCACGCTCGAGCCGGAGGACGTGGCTCACTGGACGACGGCGTTCCGCAAGCGGGTCGCCCCGGCGCCGGTCGTCGGCGTGCTCGAGGGCGGCTACCGACTCGATCTGCTCGCAGCGGGCGTGCGCGCCCATGTCCGAGCGCTTGCCTGACTCGGCCATTCTTCCGATACTTGGCGCATGAGTGCGACGGCTGCACAGCCGCAAGTCTCCAGGCACTGGCCCGCCAGCATCTACCGGCGTCCCGATGGAACGATCGAGCAGGAGCTCTCGCCCGCTCGACTGCGCGAGATCGTGCAGGCCGGCGAAGGCGAGCTGTGGGTGGACATCGATAGCAGCGACATGCACCAGCACGCGCTGCTCGAGAAGGTGTTCGAGTTCCATCCCCTCGCCGTCGAGGACACCCTGTCGCCCCGCACGCGCGTCAAGCTCGAGGAGTACGACCGGTACATCTTCGTGGTGATGGCGGGCATCCGCTTCGATGCGGCCACCCCCGACCCGTTCGACCTCGAGACCTTGAACCTCTACTTCTTCCTCGGGAAGAACTTCCTGGTGACGGCGCATGCCGTCGCTGCGGCGAGCTGCGACGCGGCGCGCGACCGGTTGCTGCGCAGTCCCGACCTCCTCGCACGCGGTGCCGAGATGACGATGCACAGCGTCATCGACCAGGCGGTCGACGCGTACTTCCCACTGGTGGCCCAGCTCAACAGTCTCGTGGACGAGCTCGAAGAGAAACTGTTCGAGAAGTTCGATGAGGGCCTGATCCACCAGATCTTCAAGGCGAAACGAGCGGCGTTCGCGTTCCGCCGGCACATCGGGCCGCTGCGCGAAGTGCTGAACATCCTCACCAACCGGCCCTCGGGATACATCCGGCCGGAGACCCAGCTCTACTACCGGGACGTCTACGACCACACGATCCGCATCATGGAATCGGTGGACACCACGCGCGACCTTCTCGCCGGCGTGCTCGAGACCTATCTCTCCCAGACGTCGAATCGGATGAATCGGGTGATGAAGCAGCTCTCGATCGTGTCCACGATCGCGCTGCCCCTGATCGTGGTCGGCGGGATCTATGGCATGAATTTCAGCCGGCTCCCGTTCGCCGACCATCCGCTGGGCTTCTATTTTGCGCTGGCCTCGATGGGCGTCATCTCGGTGGGCATCCTATGGTGGCTAAAGCGGCAGCGATGGGTTTGAAGCTCGCCGCCGAAGTCATCACGCTGAAGACCAAGCACCCCTTCATCATCGCACGCGGCGGCGCGGACGATTATCGGGTCGTGTGGGTGCGTCTGAGCGACGGCGACGGCGTGGAAGGCTGGGGCGAGGCCGACCCGTCGAGTTACTACGGCGAGACCGCCGACACCGTCCTCGGGGTCCTGAAAAAGCTCGAGCCGTATCTGCCGAAGGACGTCTTCGACCTCGAGGCGACGGAAGCGACGTTCGCCCAAGTGGTTCCAAAGAACGGCGCCGCGCGCGCGGCGCTCTCGGCGGCGCTGCACGATCTCGTCGGCAAGCGTCTCGGCCAGCCCCTGTGGCGACTGTGGGGGCTCGATCCCGCACGAGCGCCGCGCTCGTCGTTCACCATCGGGATCGACACGCCCGAGAAGATTCGCCAGAAGGTCGCCGAGGCATTGCCCTACCCCATCCTCAAGATCAAGCTCGGGACCGACCGGGATGAAGAGATCCTGCGCACCGTCCGCGACGCCACCGACAAGCCGATCCGCGTGGACGTGAACGCGGCCTGGACGCGGCAGCGCGCGATCGAGATGCTCCCCGTGCTGCGGGAATACGGCGTCGAGTTCGTGGAACAGCCGCTGCCCCCCGAGGATCTTGAGGGAATCGCTGCCCTGCGCCGCCAGGGCGTGCTGCCGGTCGTGGTGGACGAGAGCTGCATCTCGGCGACGGACATCCCGCGGGTGGCGAAGGCGGCCGACGGGATCAACATCAAGCTCGCCAAGTGCGGCTCGCTGCGCGAAGCCCTGCGCATGATCGCCACCGCCCGCGCCCACGGGATGCTGGTGATGGTGGGGTGCATGATCGAGTCGTCCCTGGGCATCACGGCGGCGGCGCATTTCACGCCGCTCGTGGACGCCGCCGACCTGGACGGGGCGGCCCTCACGGCGAACGACCCGTTCGCCGGCGCCACGATCGAGGAGGGGCAGATCCGTCTCCCCACCGGGCCGGGCCTGGGCGTCCGGCGCCGGTGACCGGGACGGTTCCGGCCGGGTCCGCCCGGCACGCCGAAATCGTCCTCCCCGTTCCGGTTCCCCGCACCTACACCTACGCGATTCCCGACGGCCTCGCCGAGCGCGTCGCGCCCGGCGCGCGGGTCGTCGTGCCG
>JBOHSI010000042.1:0-9627 GCA_050733055.1 Gemmatimonadales bacterium | reverse complement strand
ACGCCGGTCACCCGGCCGGTTCCGTCCACGGTCGCGACCGCGTCGCTCGAGCTGGCCCAGGTCACGACCCGACCCGCGAGCGGGAGGTTCGTCGCGTCCCGCGGCGTCGCCGTGAGCTGCAGCGTGGACCCTTCCTGCACGCTGGCCGTTCCCGGGGTGACGCTCACCGAGGCCACCGGCGCGAGCGTGACCGTGATGGCCGCGGTGCCGCTCTGGCCCTCGCTCGTGGCCGTGACGGTCGCCGTGCCCGTCACCTTCCCGGTGACGAGCCCAGTCGCGCTGACGCTCGCCACCGCCGTGTTGCTGCTCGCCCACGTCACGACCCGGCCGGCGAGCGGCTGGTTGTTCGCGTCCTTCGGCGTAGCCGTGAGCTGCACGGTCTTGTTTTCTTCTATCGTGGCCGCGGCCGGCTTGACCTCCACCGACGCGACCGGAATGGGAACGGGGACCGTGATAACGGAAGTGCCGCTCTGGCCCTCGCTCGTCGCCGTGATGGTCGCCGAGCCCGCAGCCTTGGCCATGACGAGCCCGCTCGTGCTCACCGTCGCCACCACCGTAGTGTCGCTCGCCCACGTCACGACCCGGCCGGAGAGCGGCTGGCCGTTCGCGTCCTTCGGCGTCGCCGTGAGCTGCAGCGTCAGCCCCACCTCCACCGTCGCGGATGCCGGCGCCACGTCCACCGCTGCGACGGGAATCGGCGCCGTTACCGTGATGGCCGCCGTGTCGCTCTTCCCCTCGCTCGTGGCCGTGATCGGCGCCGAGCCGGCCGTCACACCGGTCACCAGCCCCGCCGCACTCACCGTCGCCACCGCCGGGGCGCCGCTCGCCCACGTCACGCTCCGCCCTGACAGGGCATTCCCCGCCGAGTCCCGCGCGACCGCGGCGAGCTGCACGCTCGCCCCGACCAGCACACCCGCGACCGCCGGAGTCACCGTCACCGCGGCCACCGGCACGGGCGTGACGGCCACCACGGCCGTATCAGCCACGGCGCCCGGGGTGCCCAGCGCGATGACGGCGAACGTGCCGGTCTGCGCCCCTGCCTGGAATCGGCCGTAGTGCCGCCCACCGGTGGTGCTGGTGTCGGTGATGCTGCCGCCGGTCACGCTCCAGCCCACGCTGACGCTGCCGGTGTCGCCGGCCGCGGTGAAGGCGACCGCCATCAACTGAGCCGTCTGGGTTGGGTGAATCGTGAGCGTCTGGGGGAGCACGACGAGCTGGGTCACGGGATCGCCGCTCGGTGTGGTGACGGCCACGGGCCGTTCGCAGGCCGTGGACGCCAGGGCGGCCAGGACGACCGCGTCTCGCATCAGCGCCAGCCGGGCCGACAGCTTGTGCTTGAACGTCATGGTCGCGCTCTCCTCACACCGCTAGTGGTGCGTTAGCCGACGACTCGTAGCGCAGAACGGAGAGACCGTCTTGGGCTCGACTCCATACAACCGCCCCGTCCCGCCCCCCGGAGTCGCCCTGCGACGGTCCCTCTGTTCTGCGCCGCCCCGCGAACGACATCACAGTTGTCGTCCACTAGTGGCAGGCCGCGCTGCCCGAGTCCGTGTAGGTCCCGCCCGCCACCGGAACGAACTCCCACGCGTAGGAATCAGCAGACAGCGTGAGTTTCAACACCCCGTACGTGGTGGTGTTGTACGCTTCGGTGTTGGCGATCGGCGTGCCGAAGTTGTAGTGGCTCTGCCCGCCCATTCCGGCGACGAACTGCCGGATCCCGCGCGCGGGGTCGGCCGCGCCGGAGGGGGTCTGCGGCGCGAAGCGCTGGTAGTTGTGGTCGTGACCCACGATGATGACGTCCGCATCGTGGTCGTACAGCGCCTGCCACAGCGGCTGCGACGCCGTCGAGCTCCCGTGACTGCCCGAGCTGAAACGCGGATGGTGCCAGTAGGCCAACGTGCAGCGCTTGGTGCTCGCGGCGAGATCGGCCCGCAGCCACTGCTCTTGACCCGAGCCGGCGCTCATGCTGATGTTGCTGTTCAGCGAAACGAGGTGCCACTCGCCGAGGTCGTAGCTGTAGTAACCCCGGCCGGACGGGCCTGCGTTCGCTCCGAAGTACGCGTAGTAACCCGCCGCGCCCGCCGTATGATAGTCGTGGTTCCCGGGCGACGGACGCGCCCGCGCCTTGTGCCGGCCCCACGTGGGCTCGTAGCACTGCGCGAACTGGGAATCCGTGCCATCCGGATAGACGTTGTCGCCGGCCGTGAACACGGTGCCGGCAATACCGTCGAGCAGGCTGGCGGTCGCTTCGTCGTTGCTTTGCGAGCAACTGGAGATGTCGCCCGCGCCGACGAAGACGACGCCCGTTCCGGGCGGCGGCAGCGTGGTCACCGTGATCAGCGAGGTGCCGTTCTGCCCCTCGCTCGTGGCGGTGATCGTCGCCGAGCCCGCTGCGACGCCCGTGACGAGTCCGCTCGCGCTCACCGTCGCGACCGCTGGGTTGCCGCTCGCCCACGTCACGGCCCGGCCGGACAGCGGGTTGCCGTTTGCGTCCCTCGGCATCGCCGTGAGCTGGACCGTCTGTCCTTCCAGCACGGACGCGGACGGGGGCGTCACGTCCACCGACGCGACGGGCTCGGGGCTGGGCGGCGCCACCGTGATGCTTGCCGTGTCCGACTTGCCCCCTGGCTGAGCCGTGGCCCACACCTTGAAGGTCCCGGAGCTCGCGTTCCGGTACCGGGCATAGTGTCGGCCGCCGGTCACGCCGAGGTCGGTGAGGTCGCCGCCGCTCGTGCTCCAGGCCACGTCGATCTGCGCGGTATCACCATGTGGGGTGAGACCGACGGAGATGAGCGTGACGTCCTGATTGGGCTGAACGACGATGGCTTTGGGAGAGATGATCAGCTGGGCAACTTGTTCTTGCGACGACGTCGGGGGAGCGGGCTGTTCGCAGGCACCGATGATGACGGCCGCGGCGGCGGCCGCGGTAGGCAGTCCTGCCAGGCGGCGGGACAGCTTGTGCATGAACGTCATCGAGCGCCTCCACGGAGTCCCAAACAGACGGGCCGCCAACCCTCGACCCGTGTCGAAGCGCTGGCGGCCCGGCGGACATGGCGGCGCTCGCCGCTGTAGTCCCGTAGCTCTGCGTCACCGCCTTTCGACGGCTTTGCTCTGAGCAGCGATTGCTCTCCTGTGCTAGGCCAGCAAGTCCCGTTCCCGGGGCCGCGGCGCCGCGCACCGCTCCATGCGGAGCACCTTCGCGGTGGGCATTTTACAAAAAGCCTTGCATCCTACACGTGACGACCGTCACCCGCCCTTGGGTCTGGCGCGGAGCCCGTCCTCGAGCAGCCGGCCGCGCAACGTGCTCCTCAGCGTTTCGGGCTGCTCACGAATCTCATTCATCATGAAGTGGGGGTAGCCACCGTAGGTCCCTTCCACGTGCTGCAGCGCCGCGATCACGCGGGCTTCGAGGCTCGCTCCAGTGACTCCGGGCCCTGCCTGCGAGAGCGCCCTCAAGGTCGAGGCCGTCACCCACCCGGCCGCGGGGCGGGCCAGCTAACACGGCCAGCTAACACGTCTCAGGACATGCGATTACGTGACACCGCCGCCACGCACGCGCGGCTCGGACTGGGGAGTGGGCGCCTGGCGCGCGGCTTGCAGCGCCACGTGCAACGCTGCTTCGCGATGGGCAGGATGCGACGCGTCTTCAGCTCTGGGGAATAACCGTGCCCGACCGCGCACCCTGGCCGCGCCCACCGCGCGTTCTCATCGCTCATGGGGAGGAGTGGTCTGCTCGCTCACTCGAGAGCATCCTCGTTCCCAACGGGTTCCAAGTGCTTCGCGCCTACACCGGTGCGCAAGCGCTCGAGCGGGTGGCGGATGTCGAGCCGGACGTAGTCATCGTTGCTGATCAGTTGCCCGACGCCGACGGCCTTGATGTTTGCCGGGCGCTACGGGACGGGGCTCTGATCCCCGCGATCACGCCCATTCTCATGATGTTCGCGAGTCATCCCCCAAAGCTGCAGCGACTTGCGGTGCTGCGCAGCGGCGTGAGGGAAATCCTCACCCAGCCGCTCGACGCAGAAGAACTCCTGCTCAAGCTGGGGGCGTATGTCGAGGCCCAGCTTGAGGCTGAGCGGGTGCATCACGAGAGTCTCCTGGATCCGGCGAGTGAACTGTATAGTCCTCAAGGTGTGGCGCGCCGCGCGCGGGAACTCGTAGCCGCGGCATCGCGGCACGGTGCTCCGTTAGCGTGCGTGGTGTTCGGGGTTGACCCGAGCTCCGAGGCAAACGAAGCCGCCGTGCTCAGCTACGTCGCGGACGCGCTTCGCAAGATCGGCCGGACTTCGGATGCCATCGGCCGCGTAAGCAAGAGCGAATTCGCTGTCCTGGCGCCCGCCACCGACGCGGAGGGAGCGGACATGCTGGCCACGCGCCTCGTGCAGGCGATGAACACGGGGCGGGCGAAAGCCGGCCGGATCAAGCCAAAGCTCGGCGTGCGTGCGGGGTACGAGGCAGTCTCGGACATGCGCGCATCCCCGATCGAGCCATCGGCCTTGGTGGAGCGAGCCAGGGCAGCCGTGCAAGCGCTCTATGCTCAGGGAAGTGTCGAGCGCGTGCGACGCTACGAGCCGCGGCTCGGCATGACCTGACGCGCGTCGCTCGTGGCACGGCGTTGCGTGCCTGCAACAGTGCACACGGTTGCGCAGATTCCGTTGCGGCGCCGCATCAACTGCTTCTTGACAGCGCGCCATTCTCGCTCTCTCTTCTCTCACATCTCTCCCACGCCGGGACACTGCCCGGCTGCCCTTGTGGGTTGGAGGTGCAAGCGTGCGGATGTCCGCGCATCAGGACCGCGGCCGTGCCCTCAACGGTCGTCCAGCGTCCACCGGTAGTCCAGCGAACTTTTTGGCGATCAGCCCCGAGGACAGGGCTGGTCTGCGGATTCTCTTGGTGGATGACGAGCGCTCGCTGCGGGAGAGCTGCGTCACGGTCCTCCAGCATCAAGGCTACAACGTCTCGGTCTGCCGTCGCGGCGAGGAAGCGCTGGAGCAGCTGAAGCAGCGCGGCTTCGACATCGTCCTCGTCGACCTGTGCATGACCCCGGTGTCGGGGCTCGACCTGGTCCGAGCCGCGCTCAAAGCCAACCGCAACAGCCTCGTGATCGTCATCACGGGCAACCCGAGCGTCGAGTCCAGCGTCGCGGCCCTGCGGGCGGGCGCGTGGGACTATCTGCCCAAGCCCTTCACGGCCACGCAGCTGCAAATCCTCATTGGACGCGCCGCTCACACCCTGATGGTCGCGCGGGAAACGCATGCCCAGCACGTCGACGTCAAGCGCGAACTGGGCGGCGGTACCCGGCTCACCGTGCTGGGCAATTGCCCGGTGTTCCGGAAGGCCGTCGAGCTGGCACGCAAGGTGGCGCCGACCGACGCGTCGGTGTTCATCAGCGGGGAAAGCGGCACCGGCAAAGAGTTGATCGCCCAGTTCATTCATCATCACAGCCGCCGCAGCAGCCGCCCGCTGGTCGCGATCAATTGTGCGGCTCTCCCCGAGACACTGCTCGAATCGGAAATGTTCGGGCACGTCAAGGGCGCCTTCACGGGAGCGGTGCGGGACAAGCCGGGGCTGCTCGAGACGGCCAACGGCGGCACGATGTTTCTGGACGAGCTGCTCGAGCTGTCGAAGCCGACGCAGGCGAAGCTGCTGCGCGTCATTCAGGACGGCGTCGTCCGCCGTGTGGGGAGCGAAACGACCGACGCCGTGGTGAATGTGCGCTTCATCGCCGCGACCAACGGAGACTTCGAGCAGGCCGTACAGGCCGGCACGCTGCGCGAGGATTTGTACTACCGGTTGCTGGTCGTGCCGATCCACCTGCCTCCGCTGCGCGAGCGGCGCGAGGATATCCCCCTCCTGGCGAGGCACTTCCTGAAGCTGTACTGGAGCCGCCACCGGGGCGACCACAGTCCCGCGCCCCGGCTGACCGACCCCGCGGTGCGTGCCCTGCGGGCGCACCCCTGGAGAGGCAATGTCCGCGAGCTCCAGAACGTGTTCGAGCGCGCCGTGGTGCTGCTGGACCCCGGGGCGGACATCCGGCCGGACGATCTCCCGCTCTCCAGGGAGTCGCGCCCGGTGCGGGAGCCGGTCACGGAGGTCGCGGACCCGGCACCGGTCGCCCCGAGCTCGACCGAGGACTGGCCGGAGGAACGGTACCATTCAGCGCGCGAGCGCTCGATCGCGGACTTTGAGCGCCGCTACCTGCTGTGGCTCGTCAACCAGACGGGCGGCAACATGACCAAGGCGGCGCGCATCGCCGGCGTCGAACGCACGACGCTGTACCGCCTGTTGTGGCGGCACCGGCTGCAGCGCGTGACCATGACCGTCAGTACTGAATGAAGGCACGCTCCGGATCTGCCGCCCGCCGGGCGAGGGCCATTCCCGCACGCAAGCCCGGGCTCTTCACGGAGATCGCCCATCCGGTCCTCCAGGCGGCGGTTCGGCGGGTGGCGGCGGCGTGGCGGAATGGCTCCGTCGGCGCGTACGAGACAGCGGACGCGCGGGAGGTGCTCGGCATCCTCGCGCGTGCCGTCCAGCAGCGCTGCGAACGCCGCCCGTATGCGGTCGATGCACGCGCCGCCTCCCCCCTCGGACGGTACCTGCTGCAGCAACTGCGGACGGAGCTGAGCCGCTTCGGGTACGGGGACGGCGCCGCATATCATGCGTCTGAAGTGCTCGGCCCGCTGTGTGCCCTCGAGGCGGTGCGCGAAGCCATCGAACCGCATGCGGAGCCGCCTTCACCTGTCGCGACCGTCGCCGGGGCGCCCGGGCAGAATCTAGTGCTCGAGCTCGCCCACGACCTGCGGTCGCCCCTCACGTCCATCCTCTTCCTTGCCGAAGCGTTGCAGCAGGGGTACAGCGGCCAGGTGAGCGAGCTGCAGCGCCGGCAAGTCGGCCTGATCTACGGCTGCGCGCTCGGGCTGAGCTCCCTCGTCAGCGACGTGATCGACCTGGTGCGGGACGGGGAGGAGCTGGCGGAGCAGGAAGCGGTTCCGTTCTCGATCGGCCAAATGTTCGAGTCGCTGCACGAGATCGTGCGGCCGATTTGCGAGGAGAAAGGCATCGAGCTGCGGCTGTACCCCCCACCGGTGGAGCAACGGGTCGGACCTGTGCTGGCCATCAGCCGGGTGCTGTTGAACCTCGCGACGAACGCGCTGAAGTTCACCGACGCAGGATTCGTGGAGATCGGAGCCCGGGCGACGGGGACCTCAACGCTCGAGTTCTGGGTGCGCGACACCGGGGACGGGATCAACCCCGACGTGCTGCAGAGTCTCTACGAGCCGTTCCGCAAGGTCGCGGGCCGGAAGCGGTACCGGTTTTCCGGCACCGGCCTGGGGCTTGCGATCTGCCGCACGCTCGTCCGGGACATGGGCTCCGACCTGAAGCTCGAAACCCGCCCGGACTGGGGGACCCGCTTCTCTTTTGATGTCGAGCTGCCCCAGGCCGGCGGTCACGTCGGCGTGGCGGCGCGCGACGCTTAGTCCGCCCCCAGGATCCGCACGCCGCGGCCCTTCTCGTTTTCCGCCTCGTACCCTTCGATGTAGTAGGCGTAGGGCTTGTAGAGGGGTCCCTGGGGGACGTCGTTCAGCACCACGCCCAGCACCCGCACCGGCAGGCGCGCGAGCAGCTCGAGCTTCGCCTCGGCCACCTCACGGTCGGTCGCCCCGAGCCTCAATACCATCACCAGATTGCCCGTCATCGTCCCGAGCGCGAACGCGTCCACTCCCGCCCCGAGCGGCGGCGAGTCGATGATGATCACACTGTACTGCGAGCGCCAACTGGTCACGAGCTGGGACATGGCCGCGGAGCTCAGGAGTTCCGGCGCGTCCGACGTCCGAGCCCCACACCCGACGAAGTAGAGCGATTGGTAGGACGTCGAGTGGAGGATCTGCTCGCGCGTCGCTTCGCCCTGGAGGAAATCCGCCAACCCCGGCCTGCGGGCGACCTTCAGCAGGCGGTGCAGCGCGCCGCGCCGGAGGTCGCCATCGATGAGCAGCGTGCGGTGGTTGGCGTCGGCAAACGCCAGGGCCAGGTTCGACCCGATGAACGACTTGCCGTCCCGGCTCTCGGGGCTCGTAACCGTGACCAAGAGGGGGCCGGCCGACCCGTACGCGTGCACCAGATTGAGCCGGATGCCCCGGAGCGCCTCGATCACCGGCGTGGCCGTGTGCTTCCGCACCCCGTTGCGCGTCGCCCCGATGTGGGGAACCACCCCGAGCACCGGCAGCCCGAGCCCCGCCACATCCTTTTGCCGCGTGATGGACCGATCCAGATGGTCGGCCACGAACGCGCCGGTCCCACCCAGCAGCAGTCCGAGCAAGAGCCCGAACGCAAGCTTCCGCATCAGTCCGATGCCGATGGGGACGGTCGGCAGCGGGGCCGGGTCCACGATTTCGACCTGCCCTACCTCGACCGCTTCGGCGATCCGCGCCTTCTGCTGCTCGGTCCGGAGCTGGTCGGCAATCTTGCTCGCGTTCTCCACCTGCTCCACCAGGCGGGCTTGCTCGGCCTCGGTCGCGGACAGCCGTTGGTACCTGCTCGCATTGCGTGCACGAAGGTCATCCAGCGTGGCGATGCTGGCATCGAGAGAGGCAATCCGGCTTTGCACCGCGCTCTGGACGGCCGGCACGAGCCTCGCCTCGGTGAACGTGAGCAGCTCGTTCATCCGCTGCACGTCGGGGTGCGTACGGGCGATCGCCCAGCGGCCGCTGGTCAGGCTGTCGTGCGTCGTCTCGTACTGCACGAGCTGCGTGAACAGGCGGGCCACCTCCAGGTTGACGGCGATCCCCGGCAAGGACACGGCCGTGCGCAAGGCTTCCCGCCGCTTGCCGGCGCTCGATTCCTGTAGCCGCGCGACCAGTCCACGCAGCATCCGGCGCTCGCCGTCCAGCTCCTGCCGTCGCACGACCAGCCCGCCGTCTCCGCGCGACTCTTGCGAGCCCGCTACTCCGTTGCGCTCACTCCCCTGCCGGCTCCGGAACGCGCTGAGGGCCAGGCGCGCCACCGCGAGCGCGGAGTCACTCCGCTGCAGCTGCGCCTCGATGAACTCCCGCTGCCGCCGAGCCTGCTGTTGCGCCGCGCGGGCATTCGTCAGCTGGAAGATCCCGACGACACGGTTCACTACCTCTTGGGCGCGCTGCGGATCACGTGCCGTGTAGGCGATGTCAATCACGTCGGTGTTCTGTCGCGGCGTTACCCGGAGCCGAGCGAGTAGAGCACTCACTGCTGCCTCGCGGCCGCGGACAAATAGCGTCCCACGCTCCACGCGCGGCGGTTCTGCCACGGCAAAGCGAAAACCGTCCATCTCGACCGCGGCACCGTAGGCCACGCGCCTTTCCCCCGCCCGGCCGCGCACGGCGACGCTGTCGCGTTCGAACGAGAGCTCCAGCGTGTCGGAGCGCGCCGTGGCGGTGAGTCGCACGTCCTCAAGCAGCCAATCCGGGAAGCGCCGGGTGACGATGCGTAGCAGGGGCAGACTGTCCACCACCGCCCCCGCAATGGCTCGACTGCGGAGGACCTCGACCTGCGACAACAGCGGATCGACCGAGCGGCCGAGTAAACCGACCTCCGCGCCTCCCACGAGACCCCCTGTCAGCGCCTGGCGGACGTTCTCCAGCCGAATCACGGCGG
>JBOHSI010000041.1:0-8960 GCA_050733055.1 Gemmatimonadales bacterium | reverse complement strand
GATGGGTAGTGCAGGACGAGGGAGAACGGGGAATGGTGGTGAGGGTGCGCTGCTCGTGCTGCTGCTGACCATGAGTGCGCCCGCTCCCCTCTCCGCCCAGTGCCCCGCTGCGCGATGATCCGCGGTTCCCGGCGCTGCTGAGGCGTGTCGGCCTGGCAGAATTGTCGAGAGAGGGGCTGAGATGAGAGCGGTCAGACGGTCGGACAGTCCGACAGCCGGATGGAGAGTCGTCCTGGCAGCAGCGGTGCTCTCCGTCAGTCCGACCGTCCGGCTGTCCGCCCTGCAATGTCCCGACGGCTCGCCACCGCCGTGCCGGGCGCCGGCACCGCGCGCGGCTCCCGCGCCGCCCGCGAACAGCGTCGCGGTGCTCTACTTCGACAACCTCTCGCGTGACACGGCGGACGCCTATCTCGCTGATGGTCTCACCGAGGAGATCATCGACCGACTCGCCGCGGTGGAACGCCTTCGGGTCAAGAGCCGCCACGCCGTCCGCCGGTACCGGGGCCGGGAGCTGGGAGACCTGGCGACGCTCGGACGCGCGCTGGGCGTCCGCTATTTCGTGGACGGCAGCTTCCGGCACGCGGGCTCGCGGATGCGCGTCTCAGTCCGACTGGTCAGGACCCAGGACGCGCTTCAGGTGTGGAGCACGAGTTACGACCGCGCCGCCCAGGATCTCCTGCCACTCCAGGAGGAGATCGCGATGCAGGTCGCCGCGAGCATCGCCGGACGGCTCCTCCCTGCGGAGCGCGCGTCGCTTGCGGCCCGGCCGACCCGTAATCCCCAGGCCCACGACCATTTCTTGCGGGGCAACCATTACCTCGCTCGCCGCAGTCCGAGGAGCGTGCTCCGGGCAATCCAGGAGTACGAGGCCGCCGTCCGGCTCGACCCCGCGTTCACACAGGCGCTCGCCCGCAGCGCGCTCGGCTATGGCATCATCCTCGGTTGGGGGTGGCAACTTCCCGGCCTGCCCGCAGAGAGCGCACTGGCGCGCGGCCTGGGCACGGCGGAGCGTGTAATCCAGGAGAGCCCCAACTCCTCCGAGGGT
Organism: Gemmatimonadales bacterium; assembly: GCA_050733055.1. Lineage (GTDB taxonomy): Bacteria > Gemmatimonadota > Gemmatimonadetes > Gemmatimonadales > GWC2-71-9 > DASUAL01. The sequence continues at coordinate 7,915 of JBOHSI010000041.1, read as the reverse complement.
TGGGTCGCGCAAGCCAACCTGCTCGCGGAACGCTCCCCGCGCACGTTCGATGGAGTGCGTGAGGCCTACGACCGGGCGATCGCGCGTGATCCGCGGAACGCGGAGTTGCACCACGAGTACGGGATTCGCCTCATTACATGGGCGACGATTCGGCCGCGGCTGACGCTTGTCGCCGCGCCCTCGCCATCGAGCCCGAGCGCGCAGTCACGCTGGTCGCCCTCGGGGTACTGTACTGGTACGGGCGTCATCGTGAGGTAGCCCGCCAGTTGCTGGATAGCGCGCTGGCCCTTGAGCCGGAGTTCTACCCGGCCTACGCGTACCGGGCCCGCCTGCGGCTTCAACTCGGCGAACCGGCTGAGGCCCGACGTGATGCGGAGACGGCCGCTCGACTTGGGCGAGACGACCTCGTCACCGGCGGGGCCATCCTCGCGCTCACCGCAGCGCGGGTGGGTGACACGGTCGAAGCCCGGTCGCGCTTGGAGCCGGTGCTCGCCCAGCTTCGGCAGACCGCGCGACTCGGCGCCCGCCCCGCGGTGTTCGCAGGCTTAGCTCTGGTCGCCATCGGCGACGGGGAACGGGCGCTGGGCCTGCTCCAGCGCGCACAACCGCAGGGCGGGCGGCTCTGGTTCGAGCTGCGGGCACCGGAATTGGACCCCGTGCGCGAGGACCCCCGGTTCCAGCGCCTGGTCGAGGAGTCGCGACCGCCGGGAGCGCCGAGATGAGGCGCGTGGTCGTGGTGCTCATGCAGCTTGGCGTCGTCGCCTCCTGGCGTCTTGTTGCCCAATGCCCCGACGGCTCCCCGCCGCCGTGCCGGGCGCAGCCGGCGCGCGCAACTCCGGCGCCCAACAGCGTGGCGGTGCTGTACTTCGACAACCTGTCGCGCGATACCGCTCATGCCTATCTCGCCGATGGTCTCACGGAGCAAATCATCGAGCGTTTAGCCCAGATCGACCGCCTGGTCGTGAAGTCACGAAACGCCGTGCGACGCTACCGCGGCACCGCACTAGGGAATCCCGCTGCACTTGGTCGCGCCCTCGGAGCTACCTATCTCGTGAGCGGCAGCCTTCGCCGAGCGGGGAATCGCCTGCGGGTGACTGTCGAGCTGGAACGGGCGGCAAGCGGAGTCCGGATGTGGGGCCAGCATTATGACCGCACGGATGTCGACCTACTGGCGATCGAAGAGGAGATCGCCCGCGCGGTGGCGAGCGCTATTGCCGGGAGGCTCTTGCAGCGGGAAAAAGCATCGCTCGGATACGCCCCGACCCGGAGCCCTCGGGCGTACGATCACCTCCTCCGCGGCAACTACTACCTCGCTCAGCGCACGCCGAATGCTGTAACCCGCGCCATCGCGGAGTACGAAGCGTCAGCGAGAATCGATTCTGACTTTATCGAGGCGCATGCTCGCGTCGGGTATGGGTACGCGCTGTTCCTCGACTGGGGGTGGGAGTTCCCAGGGCTGTCGGCCGAAAGCCTGTACACTCGGGGGCTTGCAGCAGTCCGTCATGCGCTCCGCCTCGATTCCACCGTCGCCGATGGGTGGATGGCCCTCGGGTACCTGCGCAAGTTCGACGACCCGCGGAGCTACATGGGGGCAAAAGACGCCTTCAAGCAGGCCGTCGCGCTCGACCCGGACAACGCCGAAGCATGGCACCAATATGGCTCCACCTTGAGGGAACTCGGCGACGATTCGGGCGGTATCGCGGCCAGCTTGCAGGCACTGGCGCTCGAGCCGGGGCGTTCCATCACACTCCATCAGCTCGCCTCAGTGAGCATAAACAGGCGTGAGTTCGAACAGGCTCGTCGCTGGCTCGACAGTGCGCTGGCAGTCGACCCCGGCTTCTCCTTCGGGTACGTCTACCGGTCTAGGGTCCACAGGTTGCTGGGGCAGCTGCCGGCAGCCAAAGCGGATGCCGAAACGGCCCGGCGACTAGCCGGAGATTATCGGCTGCCGGGGAACGCTGTTCTCGCTACTGTCGAGGCGAACCTGGGCGACACCGCCACGGCACGGGCTCGGATAGAGCACTTGTTCGCAGAGGCCGCGCACCCGGACTATCTGACCCCCTTCGAGGCCGGCTTCGTAGGCATGGCATTCCTCGCGCTCGGCTCGCAGAACCGGGCACTCGAGCAACTGGAACGAGCCCGCCCGCACGGTGCCTTTCTCTGGTTTGTCCTACGATGGCCGGAGTTCGACGTGCTTCGCTCTGACCCGCGCTTCCAGCGCCTAGTCGAGGAGTGCCGGCCGGGATGAGGCGATCGGGCGGTCCGACGGTCGGGCGGTCGATCCGGGCGCTCGTTTCAGCAGCGGGACTGCTGACCGCCGGTCCTCCCGTCCGCCTGACCGCTGCCGTTCAATGCCCCGACGGCTCCCCGCCACCGTGCCGTCCGCCCGCGCGCCCCGCGCCTGTTCCGCACAGCGTCGCCGTGCTGTACTTCGATAACTTGTCCCGCGATACTGCCGATGCCTACCTCGCCGACGGCCTGACCGACGAAATCATCGCACGCCTGGGGCAGGTCGAGCGCCTGCAAGTGAAATCCCGCACCGCAGTCGCCCGCTACCGCGACGCGACGCTGGACCCCGGGCAACTCGGCCGCACGCTCGGCGTGGCATACCTCGTCAACGGTACGGTCCGACGTGGCGCGAGGCGCTTGCGCGTGACGGTAGAGTTGGTGCGCGCGTCGAGCGGCAACCGGCTCTGGGGACAGCAATACGATCGCACCGACGCTGATCTGCTGGCGATCGAGGAAGACATCGCGAAGTCGGTCGTTACGGCCATCGCCGGCCGGCTCGCGCCAGCGGAGCGGGCGTCGCTCGCCGCGCGGCCGACGCGCAACCTGGCCGCATACGACCACTACCTGCGGGGCAACTATTACCTCGCCCAACGGCGTTCGGCCGCGGTGAGCCGGGCCATCGAGGAGCACGGTGCCGCCGTCGCGCTCGACTCGACCTTCGCGGAGGCGCAGGCCCGGATAGCGCTCGGCTACGCGCTGTCTCTCGACTGGAGCTGGACCCCCACGGGGCTCACGCCCGACAGCTTGCTCGCCCGTGGGCTTGCCGCCGCCGACCGCGCGCTGCGCCGCGACTCGCTGTCGTCAGATGCGTGGATGGCGCGCGCCTATCTGCTGAGGTTCCGCTACCCACAGACGTACGCCGGCGTTCTCGCGGCATTCGAGCGCGCGATGGCCCGCGATCCCCGGAATGCCGAAGCAGTGCATCAGTACGGGTCCGCGCTGACCGAACTCGGTGACGATTCCGGCGCCGTGGCCGCCTTCCATCAAGCGCTCGCCCTCGAAGCGGAACGCCCGGTCACGCTGTTCCAGCTTGCTCTGGTAAGCAAGGTCCGGCGCCAGTATGCCGAGGCGTCACAGTGGCTCGACAGCGCGCTGGCGATCGACCCCGGCTTCCCTGCCGCCCGCTCCCATCGAGCCGTCCTTCGGGCGAGGCTTGGGGACCGGGCGGGAGCGGTGGCCGATCTCCAGCTCGCCCAGCAGATCGACCCTTCGTACGCCGACCGGTTCCAGGCGGTGGTTGCTGGTCTCCTGGGGGATTCGGTGGGCGCGCGCGCTGCTGCGCAGCGCCTGCTGGGCGAAATCGCCCGCGCCGACTCTCCGACCGCCCTCAGGGGGGCCGTTGTGGGGTCGGCGCTCGTCGCCGCAGGCGAGCCCGCCCGCGCTTTCGACATCCTGGAGCGGGTCCGGCCACGTGGGGTGTATTTCTGGTGGCTGCTGCGTTACCACGAATTCGATCCGGTGCGCGCCGATCCTCGGTTCCTGCGATTGGTGGAGGAGTCACGGCCGCGATGACAGACGGCGGAGCGGCGGTCTGGCGGACGGGCGGACAGCGGGTCGCTGTGATCGCAGCCTTTCTGTCCGCCAGTCTGCCCGTCCGCCTGTCCGCCCTCCAATGCCCCGACGGCTCCCCGCCGCCGTGCCGCACGCCGGCGGCTCGCGCGTCCACCTCGCCCCCGCCCAACAGCGTCGCGGTGCTGTACTTCGACAACCTCTCCCGCGACACGGCGGACGCGTATCTCGCCGACGGGCTCACCGAGGAGCTCATCGTCCGGCTGGGACGGATCGAGCGACTGCGGATCAAGTCGCGCGCGGCGGTCCAGCGCTATCGCCGCCCCGGCGTGGACCCGGTTGCAGCTGGTCGCCAGCTCGGGGTTGGTCATCTCGTGACCGGAACCGTGCGGCGGGCCGGTGATCGGCTCCGAGTGACCGTCGAGCTCGTGCGTCTGCCCGGGGGGGACCGTCTCTGGGGCGAGCGCTACGAGCGCAGCGGCGTGGACGCGTGGGCGATCCAGGAAGACATCGCGCGGGGCGTGGGCACCGCAGTAGCCGGACGGCTCGCGCCCAGCGAGCGGGCGCGACTGGGACGGCAGCCGACCGCGAGCCCCGACGCCTACGATCATTATCTCCGGGGCAACTACCACCTCGCCCAGCGCAGTCCCAGCGCCCTGGCCCGTGCGGTGGCAGAGTACACGGCCGCGGTGCGCATCGATGCCCGATTCTCCGGCGCACTGGCCCGGATCGGGTACGCGTACGCGCTGTTCCTCGACTGGGACCTCGACTACGCCGGCCTGCCACCGGACAGCCTGCTCTTCCGCGGCCTGGACGCAAGCGACCGCGCGCTCACACAGCACCCGTCCGCTTCCGAGGCGTGGATGGCGCGGGGCTACCTGCTGGCTTTCCGCCACCCACAGACGTTCGACGGCGCGACGGCGGCCTTCGAGCGCGCCATCACGCTCGATTCCGCGAACGCCGAGGCATACCACCAATACGGGTGGATCCTCGCGCAGCTCGCGCGGGACTCCGCCGCGGCGGCGACGTATCTCCGGACACTGGCCGTGGAGCCCGACCGCGCGATCACCTTGCGGGATCTCGCGATGCTCCGGATGATGCAGCGCCGCTTCGCCGAAGCGCGGCGCTGGCTCGACAGCGCGATCGTGGTCAGCCCGGGCTTCTTCGTGGCCTACGCCGACCGGGCGAAGGTGCATCTTCAGCTTGGTGAGCTGGCCCAGGCACGCGCCGATGCGGAAACGGCGCTGCGGCTCAGTCCTCTGCCCTCCCGCGCGTGGGGTGAGACAGCCGTGGCGCTGGTCGAGGCGCGCGAAGGCAACTCCCGCGCCGCCCTCGCACGCGTGGAGCCGCTGGCGCGCGACGCGCTCGAGCGCCCGCACGCCTCGGTGGTCGGAGACGCTTATCGCGTCGCCGGTGCGCTCGCCACGGCGGGCGATCACGAGCGGGCCCTCACCATCGTCGAGCGGGTCCGGCCCCGGGGGGCCAGGCTGTGGTTCTTCCTGCGCGGGCCGGAGCTCGATCCCATCCGCGCCCACCCGCGCTTCCAGCGCGTGGTGGAGGAGTCGCGGCCGCGATGACAGACGGCGGACCGGCGGTCTGGCGGACGGGCGGACAGCGGGTCGCTGTGATCGCAGCCTTTCTGTCCGCCAGTCTGCCCGTCCGCCTGCCCGCCCTCCAGTGCCCCGACGGCTCCCCGCCGCCGTGCCGGATCCGGCAGACTGCGCCGCGCGTCGCCCCGGCCGAGCGCACCCCATCGCTCAGCGTGCTGTACCTGGAGAACGTCTCGCCCGACACCGGCGACGCCGCGCTCGCCGACGGCATTACCGAGGAGCTCATCATCCGACTCTCCCAGATCGATGGCCTCCGCGTGACCAGTCGCTACGGCGCCTTGCGCTACCGGGGCAGGCACCCCCTCGATCCGCGGCACGTGGGCCGCGAGCTGGGGGTGCGCTATGTCCTGCAAGGGACGCTGCGGCGGGCAGGGGAACGCGTCCGCGTCTCCATCGAGATCACCGACGCCGTCCGGGGGCACAACGTGTGGGCGGCGACCTTTGATCGAGCGCAGCGAGATGTCTTTGCCCTGCAGGACGCCATCGCCGTCCAGGTGGCCGAAGCGGTGCGAGGCCGGCTCACAGGGCAGGAGCGCGCCCGCTTAGCCTCCGCCCCCACCACGGACGCCGAGGCCTACCAGGCCTACCTACGTGGGCGCGCGGTGATCCGTGACCGCACGGCGCGCGCCGCGGCGCTCGCCCTGGCGGAATATCGTCGGGCGACCTCTCGCGACTCGGGCTTCGCACTTGGGTACGCCGGACTGGCTCACGTGTACGCGCTGGCGGCGACCTGGGGTTGGGACCTCCCAGCCGTTCCACCTGACAGCCTCGATATCATGGCGATCCGTGCTGCGTCCCGGGCGCTCTTGCTGGATTCGTCCAGCGCCGAATCGTGGCTCGCCGCAACAATGGCCGAACGCGCTGTGTCGCCCCAACGCTCCCTCGAGTACAACCGACGGGCCGTGGCCCTCGACTCGACCAATATCGAGGCCCTCCACCAGCTAGCCTGGGCCTTCTACGGCGTGGACGAGTTGGACAGCGCGATCGACCCCTTCTACGCCTACCCTTACGCGGGGCTTGTCAGGTTCCTGGATGCCGCCGGCCGTCCCCTCGAAGCGTTGGCTTGGGCAGCCCAGGGACTGGCGATCGACTCCTCCCATGCGCCACTCCATGACTACCTGGCGGATGTCAACTTGCACCTCGGGCGCGCGCGCAACGCGCGGTTGGCGGCAGAGCGAGCGCTGTCGCTGGGCGCCTCGCCCACGCGTATGCGCCTCAAGGTGGCGCTGGCCCAACTCAGCGAAGGCGACACCGCCGCGGGCCGGACCGAGGTCGAGGCGGTAGCGCACCTCTTGCGCCCAAAGCTCGCCCACGCGCGCGGGGGATTGTCGTACTACGAGGCGGGCGATCTCGGCGGCGCCTATGCCCAACTAGGCGAAAGCGACAGCGCCATCGCCTGGATCCGGCGCATCTCTCCCAGCCAGCGGCGCTTTCACGGCCCGCTGCTCTTCACGCGTCACTGGTTGTGGCAGCCGCTCCAGGCAGATGCGCGCTTTCAGGCGTTGCTCGCGGAAACGCGCCCATGACGGCGCTCTGGACGCTGAGCTGCGGTCCCGCGACTTCGATCCGCTCCGCAGCGAGCCCCGATTCCAGCGCCTGCTCGTGGAGTTGAGGCCGAAATGAGGCGGTCTCTAGCTAGACTTCATGCCACCGTGATCCGTCCTGCGCTCGCCCTCCTGGCCCTTGCAGTCGCGGCCTCCGCCTGCCAGCCCGAGGCGCGCCGCCTGTTGCTGCTCGACCTCGCGCTCGCTGATCCGCTCGTCTTGAGCGGCACCGCACGGCCGTGGCGCGACGCCGGCTACGAAGTCGAGTACCGGCGCTTCTACCCGCATGTCACCTGGGCGGACCTCGCGCGCTACCGGACGCTGGTGTTCCTGCTCGGGCGCGAGCCCGAGGCCCCTTCGGACGCGCTCACCGCGGGTGACCTCGCGCTCCTCAACGAGTGGGTGAGACGGGGAGGCGTCGTGGTGTTGGGTTACGGGGGCGACGGGGAAGGATACCTCGACCGCTGGACCGCCAACCGATGGCTCGAGTCGCGCGGGGCCCGCTTGTCGATCGGCGACCGCGTGCTCGAGGACACGACCGCGCGCCTAACCACCACCGGCCGCCCGCAACCGTGGGCCGTTGCCCGTTCCGTGCGGGACGAACCGCTCGGGTCGGTCTACACGCCGTTCCCGCTGGACCGCAACCACGTGGTGCTGGCGGGCGACCGCGGACAGCTCCTCGCGGTCACGAGCCAGGACGCGTTCGTGCGCACGCCCGCCGGCCCCGCCAGCCGCGCCGACGCCGGGATCGCCGCGGCTGCGCGGATCGGCAAGGGGCTCGCCGTGGTCATCAGCCGGCATGCGCTGGGCGCGATTGGCCCCCAGTATCGACCCTCCACGATGCCGACCCTCGGGGCTCGCGCCCTCGTCGGCACACACGACTTCCTCACCGCGCTCGCGCGCTGGACGCGCCGTCCCGCCGAGTGGGCGAACGTGCCGGCGGCGGCGCACGGCGTCCCCCTC
>JBOHSI010000040.1:0-7154 GCA_050733055.1 Gemmatimonadales bacterium | reverse complement strand
GTCCCGCACCTCGCCGCGGCCCTGGCCTTCGGCGAGCAAAACGACGAGCCGCTTGATCGCGGGCGCGAACGGCCGGGCCTCGGAACGGCCGGCTTGGCTGAGCAGGGTCACCAGGGCGGGGCTCCGGACGAGGAAGTCGAACTGGGCTTCGAGGGTCGCCCGCAGCCGGTCGAGCGGCCGCCCGTCGGGGGCGTCGAGCCGGCCCAGCGCGTCCTCGAGCTCCGCCGCGCCGCGCGCGAGCACCGCGTGGAACAGGCCGCGCTTCGAGTGGAAGTAGTAGAATAGCAACTGTTTGTTGACGCCGGCGTGGCGGGCGATCTGGTCCACCCGAGCCCCCTCGAACCCCCGGCGGGCGAACTCGTCCTGGGCCGCTGCGATGATACGCAATGCCCTGGTATTGCTCAGCTTAGGTCGCAAGGGATGTAGTCATCAACCAGATGGTTGAGGAAATCTATGTCCTGCGCCCCGGCACGCCAACCTGTGGACCATGCGAGATTCTCCGGAATGCGTGGCAATCCTTCCTTCAGGAACTTGATCAGCAAGCGGTTCACTTCGGCGGGCGCCTCTTCCTGCACCGCGTGCCCGGCGCGCGGCACGGACAGGAACGCCGAGCGGACGAGCTGCGCGGCCAGCGCCCGGCCAAGGGCGATCGGCACCCAGCGATCTGCCTCGCCCCACAGGACGAGAGCCGGTGCCTCGATGCGGTCGAGCCGACCGGTGAGACCGTCGAGCCGGAACTCGCGGAGCACGCCACGTAGCGCCCGGCCGGACGCGGGGTCGGCGACGGGCGCGTAGTATTGGTCTACGTCCGCGTCGGTCACCTTGCTGGGGTCCGCGTAGGTCGATTTCAGAAGCCGCTCGACCAGCCCGCGCCCCCGGAACCACAGCAGCACGGGTCCCACCACGGGCCAGCGAGCGACGCGGAACAGCGTCGGCTCACGGATCCCCAGCCCCGCCGACCCAATGAGCGCGAGTCCGCGGACCCGCTCGGGATAGCGGATCGCCGTTTCAGCGGCGATCGCGCCGCCCATGGAGTGGCCGACCAGCACGGCGTCGCTGATGCGGAGGGTGTCCATCAGCGCTATGAGGAGGCGGGCGTACTCGGCGTTGGTGTAGCCATGCGCCGGCTTGTCGGACGAACCGAATCCGCGGTTGTCGTAGGCGACCACCCGAAAGCCGGCCGTGGCGACGGCGTCAAGGTTCTCGCGCCATGCGTATAGCGACGCGCCCAGGCCGTGGATGAAGATCACGGGTGTGCCCTCACCGGCGTCGAGGTACCGGATGCTCGTGTGATCCACCCGCACCTGGCGCGCGGCGAACCGGGTCCCAGAGGGAAAGCGCTCGGCTTGGGGAAGCGGCGCCGCGCGGCAACCGCCGGTGAGGGCAATGAGCAGTGCGAGGCGGCGGATCACGTGAAGCTGCGCAGGGCCGCCCGCGCGAGGACCAGGACCACTGGATGGGAGCTCCACAAGCCGATGAGCCGGTCGCCGACACCGGTCGCGGCGACCGTGTGCGCCTCGTCGATCAATAGCAGCGTGGGACTCTCGGCTGCGACAACGCCCGCGAGCAGCGTGCCCGCATCGACCGGGGCGTCCCCCGCGACCCGAAGCGCGACGTCCGCGCGGCTCGCCGCCCGGCGCCATGCCGGCAAGGTGGGGCGGAGCAGTTCGGGCGCGATCACGCCCTCGACACGGCGCTCCGCGCGGGCCACGAGCTGGAGGATCAGGTTGCCGAGCGCGCGTGCGCCCACCACGCTGCGGGTTTCTGGCTCACCCGGATGAGTGGTTTCCTGGAGCGTGTGCGCCAGCCGGTCGAGCGCTTCGCCCTGCTGGGCGGCGAGCTGGGCCAGGAGCGCCGGGGGATCGGCCGGGCGGTAGCGCGCGGGACGTCCGGGTTGGCGCGTTGCAGCGCCGCGCTTCACGAGCCCCGCAAGCGCGCCGTAGGCATTGGCGCGGGCGAGCCGTGTGGCGTGCGCCACGGCGTACCCGGTGGACGGCCCTAATTTCAAGAGGGCGCCGTACACCAGCGACTCGGTGGGGGTAAAACCGAACGGTGTAAGATCGACTTGGCTCATGAGTAGTAGCAGATACTACTACTCCACGGAAGTTTAGGCCAGCCCCGCAGACAGCGTCACCCGATTGCCAGCGGGATCCCCATGAGTTTGGCAATCAGGCCCAACCGGAACGTCACGTCGGTCTGCCGCTGGGCGGGGCTTTGCCCTGGCCCCTCCAGGGGGAAGTTGTGCGCCGTCAGGGGGCTCGTCGCTTTGGGCAGGGCGCGCAGGCTCTTGGGACTCCAGATCCCCGCTTCGTCGCATTCGCTGTAGAGCCGGGCGAGCACGCGGGACGCGCTGGGGATCTGGCGGACGAGGCCAAGGCGGGCCATCAGCTCGAGCCAGTAGAGGGCGAAGGGGACGTCCGTCACGTGTCCCGCGGCGTCCGCACGCAGCGGATCGCCGAGGACCTCGAACAGCGGCTTGAAGAGCTTCTTGCCGGCCAGGATGTAGAGGACGCGGCGCGGCGTGGGCGATGAGAAGTAGTGCCCAAGGCGCTCGATAAACCCGGCCCGCTCACGCTGCACCGGCGGGAGGAACGCCAGCATCTCGACCGCGAAGATCGTGGGTGGGTAGGCCGCAGGATCGAGGACCGTCTTCCCCTGCGTCTTCTTGAAGGGCTTCGCAGCGAGCTCGCTGCGCAGGTATTGCGAGATGCTGCTTGCGATGTTGTGCGCCGTTCCCCGAACCCGCGGATCGTCCCCGTGCTCGCCACGGGCGAGCGCACTGGCCGCCGCCTCCCGGTCCATCCGCCGCGCCCAGCGAGCCAAAGCGGGATCCGTCTTTGCCGGCTTCTGGAACTCCACGAGCAGTTCCTGCGCTCGCTGGGCGATCATGCGGTCGGGGTCGTCGGGTTCGATGCGCGACAGAATCTGGAACAGGAATCGGTCCGCGAGCCGGAAGGGGCGCTCGGACGCAGGCCACCCGAGCTCGAGCAGCCGGCGGTACTGATACACGGTGCCCGTCTCGGTCCAACCGTACGCCTTCGAGGCCACAGGTCCGAGCAGGTTCCCACCCCACAGGCCGGTCGCTGCCTTTTGTTTCCGGGCGATCGCCTGGGCGATCTTGTAGTCGAGCACGGCCTGGCGCAGCACCGCGAGTCGCTCAGGATCACGACTGTTTTCCGGCACTAGCTCGGCATGGGCCCGATATATGATCGGCGGGCTCGCGGCATCGAGCAGCCAGGACAGCGGCAACCGATGGGAGGTCTGGAGTTCCAGGTGCTCGCTCCGCGGTGTCGAGTGCGGGAGATGCTGTCAAAAAGCGGGCGCAAACTTATTCGCCTACCCGACAATAGGCCAGAGGCACCGACGGGATCGTACTATGTGCTTTTACCGCAGCTTGTTAAGGAGTGTGCAACCAGCTGCACTCAAGGCGTGCCCCGGTCGCCCGGCCGCCGGAACTCGGCCGTGGGCAGCCAGCGTGGCAGCTCGGGCGCGCTGGCCACGGCGAGCGCCACGCGCAGCGCCACGCGCACCTCCTGGGCCGTGCCCTCGTACGTAAACGTCGGTCGGTACTCGTCGCTTGGCCGGTGGTAGCGCTCCTGGTTGTACAGCTCCTCCTGTTGCTTCCCCCATCCCGGGGGTCGGCCGACGAAGTCCTTCCCAGGCTTGAAGGACAGCGCGGGCACGCCGGCGCGCGCGAACGGGAAGTGATCCGACCGGTAGAACGACCCGCGCACGTCCGGCTCGTGGGCCACGACCAGCGACTCGGCGCGTGCCGCGGTCGCGAACACTGGCCCGAGCGTGGAGCGGTCGATGCCGAGCGCATCGATGTCCCGCGTCGCGCCGCGCACGTTGGTGACATCCAGGTTGAGCACCGCAGCGGTGCGCTCGAGGGGCACGAGCGGCGCCCGCACGTACGCCTCGCTGCCGAGCAGCCCGCTCTCCTCGGCGGTCGTCGCGACGAACAGAATCGAGCGCCGCGGCCGCGGACGGACTTGCGTCATTGCCTGCGCGGCGGCGAGGATCGCGGCCATCCCGGAAGCGTTGTCCTCCGCGCCGTTGTAAACCGAATCGCCGCTCACTGTGGGGCCGATCCCCTTGTGGTCCCAGTGGGCCGTGAACAGCACCACTTCCTGGGTCAGTCGCGGGTCGCTGCCTGGGAGGCGCGCCACCACGTTCGCCGACACGACGCGCCTCAGCGCGCTCGTAACTTCCACAGCCGCGTGAAGCCCCGTGTCTACCGGACGGAAGTCGCGCCGCGCGGCGACGCGCGTCAGCGAGTCGAGGTTCAAGCCGGTGCGGGCGAGGGCGACCTGCGCCGCTTGGTGCGTTACCCACGCGGCGAACGCGATGCTCTGGGCCGCCGGGTGGTCGAGCTTGAACTGCTCGACCGACCACGACGCGCGCACCACGTCCCACGGGTACGTCGCGCTCTCAGCGGTGTGCACGAGGATCGCCCCCGCCGCGCCGCGGCGGGCCGCTTCCTCCAGCTTGTAGGTCCAGCGGCCATAGTACGTGAGGGCGGCGCCGTGGAACACGCTCGAGTCCTGCAGCCCGGGGTCGTTCACGAGCATCAGCAGCACTTTCCCCCGCACGTCCCTGTCGTTGTAGTCGTCCCACTGCCACTCGGGTGCGCGAATACCGTAGCCGACGAATACGACGTCGCCGCCGGCGGCGACGCGTGACTCGGGCCGCTCGGCCCAGGCGACGAAATCGTCGAGATACTTGAGCGCTCTGGTCGCGCCCGCCCTCCCCCACGCGAGGGACGGGCGCGGCGTCATGCCCACGAGCGCCACGGGTTGGAAATAAGAGCCGTCGGGCCCGGCGGGTTCGAGTCCGAACGTCCGGTACTGCGCTGCGATGTAACGGGTGGCGAGCTGCTCGCCGCGGGTCCCGGGGGCGCGCCCCTGGAGCGAGTCGTGCGCTAGCGACCGGATGTGTGCCTCGATCGCCGCCGAGCTCACCGGTGGGAGTGCCGGTCCTGGGGCGCGGCAGCCGAGCGACAGCATCGCGACAGCAACGGACCATCTCAAGGCGGGCAGCGCACGGTGTGAATCGGCCCGCCGATGCGGCGGCGGCGGCTGCCGGTGCCTTCGCTCGTCAGCACGAGCGTGGAGTCGTCGAGGAACGCGAGCGCTTCGCCTTGGGGCTCGAGTCCGGCGACGTTGCACACCGGGTGATGGCTCGGTGTGAGATGCCCCCCAGCGCCCGGCACGAAGAAGTAGATCTCCGTGTATGTGCGAACAGCGACGAGGCGCCCGTCGGGCCGGATGGCGGCGCCCGTCACGAGGCGGCCGAGCGCGGCGAAGGGAGTGATGGGCAGCGTTTGCACGAGCGAGGCGGTCACGAGCGTGTCGGCTCCCCATGCTTTGCGCGGCACGCGATACAACCGGACCGGGCCGCGCCGTCCCTTGCTGACGAGGTAGAGCGCGCTGTCGCGCGGCGACAGATAGGCGGCCTCGACGTCGTCCGGCCCGCCGGGGTACTTGAGGTGCAGGGTCGCGGGCGGTGCGGTGGGAGTGGGCGCGGCCCCGGGGCCGGGGGGAAGCGGCTCGGGGACCGAGTAGATCACGACCGACTTGCGTTTCTCGTCGTTGTCTCCCGTGTCCGCGATGTACAAGCAGGTGCCGCGTCCGGCCGGGCAGGGGCCGAGGACTATGTCCTCCCAGTCTACTGCCCGCACGCCTCGGATGCGCACGGTGCCGCGGTCGGTGCCGGCGAGATCCGTGGCGTACACGTAGGGCTGGTCCCCCGAGTCGTTGTGGGTCCAGAGGACGCCGCGGTGCGCGCGGCTCACGGCAACGCCGGAGCTTTCGGCCACGCGCGGATGCAAGGTGCCGGTCAACGTCGCGCGTGGGGTGGCGGTGGCACTCTGGAGGGCCAGCAGCAGGAGAATCACGGTCACAAGGAAATCCGCTTGATCGGGTGTAGGCAAGGGGTCATCTTTCGCCCGTGCTTACCGGTTTGAAAGCCCGTCGCGTCGAGAAACTGCCCGACCAGGTACGGTTCGATGGCAGGGTCCTGCTGCTGGCGGAAGATCCGGCGCTGGTGCGCCGGCAGCTCCAGGGCGAGGATCTGGCGTGGGACCCCTTGATCACGCTACGGGACAACATCTCCACCGACGAGATCACGCCCGCCTACATCTGCTACTACTACGACGAAACCCTGGGTGACTTTCCCTACCTGGGTCTCAAGTGCGGCGACGAGTTCCCGATCACCCGCGGCGCCGTGAAGCGGGGCGGTTTCGTCGCTTCGGTGAGCGGCAAGCGGCGCGGCAAGGGCTCTTCGCGAGAGCAATCGCCGTACGCCGAGATGTGCGCCGGGATCAGACTCGTCATCGCGGAGAACATCGAGCGGATCTACCGCGAGAACTGCCAGAACCTCGGGGTGCTCACCACCACCGACTTCTCGATCATCGACAGGGTGCGGCGCGGCGCGCCGATCCCCCTCGCCGCCTTCACCGAGGGCGAGGGGGAGATCACGCGGGGGATCATCGAGTACGGCGGCCTGTTCAACTTCAACGTCGCCCGGCAGCAGGGGCACGTGGTTCTCATGCCACCCGTCACCCCGCGCCGCCCCATGACGCTCGGGGAGAAGCTCATCGCGCGGCACTGGGTGGTGGATCCGTCTCAAGGGAAGGTCGGCGTGCCCGCGGTGAAGCCGGGGGACGAGGGCTTCGTGGTCACCGACATCCGGTTCAGCCACGAGTACGTGACGCCGATGGCGGCGATCTTCTTCGAGCAGCTCGTCGGACCCGACGAGAAGGTCCACGACCCGGCCTCGATCCTGATGTTCCGCGATCACCTCACCTTCCTCGGCGAAGCGATGACCCCCGAGCGCGTCAAGGAAGGCCTGCTCGACGTCGCGCTCCAGCTCGAGAAGAAGCAGCGAGCCTTCGCCGACAAGCAGGGCATCAGGCTGTACGGCGAGCTGCGGCTAGGGGCTCACGGGTCCGAGGCGATCTGCCACTCGAAGATCCTTGAGGGGCACGCCGAGCCGGGGATGGTGATCATCGGCTCCGACTCACATACGCCGCACGCCGGCGCGGTCGGGTGCCTGGCGTTCGGCGTCGGCACGACGGCGATCTTCAACTCCTGGATCACCAAAGACGTTCGCATCACCGTGCCCGAGACGGTCAAGATCGTGGTGCGTGGCAG
>JBOHSI010000039.1:0-12521 GCA_050733055.1 Gemmatimonadales bacterium | reverse complement strand
GCTCGCTCAAGGGACTCTCGGACGATCAGGTGGCCGACCGGATGCGTCTGGCGATCCGCGCGGCGAACGGCGCCATCTTCCAGCGGACGCTCACCGAGCACGACAAGCGCGGCATGGGGACCACCGTGACGTCGCTCGTGCTGTACGAGACGCGCTTCCTCATCGGGCAGGTGGGCGACAGCCGGGCGTACCTGTTCCGCGAGGGCAAGCTGGTCCAGCTCACCAAAGACCACTCCTATGTGCAGGAGCAGGTGGACGCCGGCTACCTGACCCCTGAACAGGCCCGGTCCCATCCGTACAGCAACGTGATCACGCGCTGCGTGGGCGCCAACAGTGACGTGGTGCCGGACATCTACCTCGGCACGGCAAAGCCGAGCGACATGTTCCTCCTCGCGTCGGACGGGCTCACCGGGATGCTCGAGGACCAGCGACTTGGGGAGATGCTCTCGTCCAGTCGGATGCCGCAGGATCAGGTGGACGAGCTCATCACCGAGGCGAACCGCCACGGCGGGCTCGACAACATCACGGCGATCGTCGTACGGGTCGACTCCGTGGACGCGCCGTTGGGGGACACGACGCAGATCACGCACCCGGGGGTGCGACCGCAGTAGAGGCGTGCGCCCGCCCTTCGGGGCGTCACGCGCCGAATCGGGTGATTACCTCCTCCCGCGGCAACATCACCAGTTCCACGATCGCGTTGGTCTCCACCCGCGCCGCCCGCAGCACGAACACGCGCAGGCGCCGCGCCGACCGGTACAACTCGCCTGCGAGCCGCGGCAGGCCGAGGTGGGCGGCCGCCTCCCCCCCCGCGAGCTGGGTGACCGTGCCGTCGCGCTTCACAAGCGGCAGGTCGAGCGCGAGCATGCCGGTCTTGGTCGGGAAGTCGAGGAACAGCTCGCCCGGCTCGAGCCCCACCTCCCGGGCGAGGCGGTCCTCGACCCGCTCCAACAGGTCGGGGTCGTCGGCGGCCCAGGACGGCGCGTCGGCGGGGAGTTGGGTGGCCGGGAGGTCGAGGGCGCGCTTTGCGAGCCGGCGTTCGCGCAGCGCGCGCGCGAGCCCCGTCGCGTCCTGTCGCATCAGCTCGTGGATCAGCCCGTCGTCCGTCGCCACCGCCACGGCCTCGGCCGCGAGGCGCCCCGCGGCGATCGCGTGTCGCACGAGCCGCTTGAACATGGCCGTCGCGCTCCGCACCGCGTGGTGCCAGTAGACGTTCCGATACATCTGATACTTCGCGAACAACAGCGACTCGAGCGCGGCGAGCCCCTTCTCGTGCAGCGCGAGCGTCGGCCGGCCATCGGCGCCGGGGGCAATCGTAAGCGATGTGAGCAGCCGGTCCACGTCGATCACACCGTACGGCACGCCGCACATCCACGCGTCCCGCGAGAGGTAATCCAGCTTGTCCACGTCGAGCGAGCCGGACACGAGGCCGGCGAGCGCATCGGCGCTCCGGCCCTGAATCAGGGCAAGCAGCTGGGCCGGCGGCGTGCCCAGCGCCGCGAGCCGGTCGGCGAGCTCGCCGCCCGACAACTGGCGCGCGGCGAGCAGCTCATGGTGCGGGAGCCCCGCTTCTTCCAGGGCATGGGAGAAGGGGTAGTGCCCGATGTCGTGCAGCAGCGCGGCGAGCTTGAGGCACGAGCGGTCCGAAGGCGCGAGGTGGGCGTCGCCCGCATCCTCGAGTTGGGCGAGGGCGCGACGGGAGAGGTGATAGGCACCGAGGGCGTGCTCGAAGCGGCTGTGCGTGGCACCCGGGTAGACGAGGAAGGCGTGCCCCAGCTGCCGGATGTAGCGGAGGCGTTGCAGGGTGGGCGTGTCGACCACGGCGAGCGCTTCGGGGTCGAGCCGGATGTTGTTCCAGAGGGGGTCGCGGACGACCTCGAAGCGGGTCAACCGGGGGGGCCCGCGTCCCTGACGGCGGCGTGCGCCTGCTCCCGGAACTGCTCGAAGTTCTCGCGGAACATCTGGACCAGCCGCGCCGCCTGGGCGTCATACGCCGCGGCGTCACGCCACGTCCGGCGAGGCAGCAGGAGCTCGTCGGGGACGTCCGGCACCCGGAGCGGCACCTCGAGCCCGAACACCGGCTCGGGCGCGGTGGGGATACGGTCGAGCGTCCCGGCGAGCGCGGCGCGCACCATCGCCCGGGTGAGGCCGAGGCGCATACGCTGTCCCGCGCCGTGCGGTCCGCCCGTCCACCCGGTGTTCACCAGCCAGCAGTGCACGCCGTGCCGCGCGATCTTCTCGCCGAGCAGCGCCGCGTACACGTTGGCGTTCAACGGCAGAAAGGGGGCGCCGAAGCAGGCGGAGAAGGTCGCCTTCGGCTCGGTGACGCCGCGCTCCGTGCCTGCAACCTTGGCGGTGTACCCCGACAGGAAGTGGTACATCGCCTGCGCCGGTGACAACCGCGCGATCGGCGGCATGATGCCGTAGGCGTCGCAGGTGAGGAACATGAGGTGGGACGGGTGGCCGGCGACGCCGCCCGGCACGTGGTTCGGGATGTAGTGGATCGGGTAGGACGCACGCGTGTTCTCGGTGATCGCGTCCGAATCGAGGTCGATCGTCCGCGTCACGGGGTCCACCACCACGTTCTCGAGCACGGTGCCGAACATCCGCGTCGTCGCGTATATCTCGGGCTCGCCCTGGCGCGACAGCCGGATCACCTTCGCGTAGCAGCCGCCCTCGAAGTTGAACACCCCCTGGTCGGACCAGCCGTGCTCGTCGTCCCCGATGAGCGCGCGCTCCGGGTCGGCCGAGATCGTAGTCTTCCCCGTTCCCGAAAGGCCGAAGAACACCGCCACGTCGCCCGCCGCGCCGATGTTGGCAGAGCAGTGCATGGACAGCACCCCACGCTTCGGCAGCAGGTAGTTGAGAACGGAGAACACCGATTTCTTGAGCTCGCCCGCGTAGCGCGTCCCGCCGATCAAGATCGTCCGCTTCCCGAAGTGGACCACGATGAACGTGCCTGACCGGGTGCCGTGGACCGCGGGGTCGGCCTGCAGGTCGGGCGCGTGCAGCACGTGCCAGGCGGGCGTGAAGGCCGCGAGGTCGGAGGCGGTGGGGCGCAGGAACATGCTGTGGACGAACAGCGTGTGCCAGGCGTTCGGGGTCACGAACCGGATGCCGAGGCGGTGGCTCGGGTCTGCTCCGGCGAACAGATCCCGCACGAACAGCTCCCGGCTGCTCAGGTGCCGGGCCACATCCCCGTGCAGACGCTCGAAGTGCTCCGGCGCGAGCGGCCGGTTCACCCGACTCCACCACACGTCCCCCTCCGACGTCGGCTCCCGCACGATGAATTTGTCGTTCGGGCTCCGCCCGGTGTGGGGCGTTGTTACCGCGCAAAACGCACCGCCCTCCACGATGACACCCTCGCCGCGCCGCGCGGCGTGCTCGTAGAGGGCCGGCGGCCCGAGGTTCCAGTGGACGGCCTGCTCGGGTTGGAGTCCGAGCGCCTCGAGGCCCCGCGCGTGCGAATGGCTCTCGTGCGCGGGGCGGGTCGCGGGTGCGGTCATGCGGTCGTTCCTCGGAAACTCACCGTGTTCACGATGTCCCTTATGTCCGCACCCCGCTGCAAGAGGTGGACCGACTAGGCCCTCCCACCAGGATCGGCATGGCCAAGTTCTTTTTTGTGAAGGACTTATGCTATCGGCGCCGGTGGACGCTGTCAAGGCGGGGCGGGAGACGCCGCCCGCAGCTTTGTGACCAGCCATGCCACCGCCAGCAGGACCCCGTACATGCAGACGATCAGGGGGCCCGTCGGCAGGTCGGCCTTGTACGACACCCACAATCCGAGCAGCGACGCCAGGGCGCCCGAGCCCCACGAGATATAGGTGAGGTTGCGCATGTCGCGCGTGAACAGGAACGCGATCACTGCGGGCACGACGAGGAAGCTGAACACCATCAGCACCCCGGCGACCGGCACGGCGAGCGTGATCACGACGCCGAACGAAAGGTAGAACCAGAAGTCCCACCACTTGACCTTCCACCCCTGCCGCTCAGCCTCTTCGGGGTGGAACGAGATCGTGAGGAACTTGTGCCGCAAGGCGAAGTGGAACACGCCGAGGGCGGCGTACGCTACGGCGAGCTTCGCGATCGTCGGCCAGGTCACCCAGAGGATGCTCCCCACCAGCGTTCTCTCCACCGCCTCGCCGCCGCCAGGGACCTTGTTGGCGACCAGGATCGAGGCGGCGGAGGCCACGACGTAGACGATGCCAATGAACGCCTCCTGCGGGACCCGCGCTCTCTCGCGGCTCGAGCTGCGGGTGAGCGCGAACAGGAACGCGCCCACCGCGGTGGCGAGCAGGGCGAACAGGTACGCCACGTTCGAGTCCGGTGATACACGGACGAGCAGCGCGCAGAGGCCGCCCAGCGCAGCCATCTGCGCGAGCGAGAGGTCCACAAAGATGACCTCGCGCGCGATCACGTGCAGCCCGAGGTAGGAGAGCATCGCGACGAGCACCATGCACGCCGCAAACGGCGGGATCATCAATTCCAGACCGCTCATGCGTCCTCCGTCCCCTCAGTTGGCTGCGGGCCCGCCCCCACCGAAAGCGCGGACGAGCTCCGTGATCCAAAGGCTCATGAGGTCGAAGTACGTGTCGATCCTGCGCTGGCCGCCGGTATTGGACGGCACGATCACGGCCTTCGCCCCCGTGCGCTTCGCCACCTCCTGCACCTGGTTGCGGTCGTAGTAGTTGGTCGAGAGCAGCACCTGAACGTGCCTCTCGCGCATGGCATTGATGATGGCCAGCACGTGGCCCGGGGTGGGCGGGATGCCGGGTTTCGGCTCGATGTAGTCGAAGCAAGGAAGCCCGTACCGGCGCGAGAAGTAGTCCCACTCCTTGTGGTAGCAGGCCACTTCTTTGCCGCGGAACGGCATCGCCTGCTTGAGCCATCCGCCGAGCCGGCTCGCCAGCGGCGCGCCCTGGTACTGCTTGGCGACGAGGAAATCGAAGAGCTTCCCCTGCCGGTCGAGATCGGCAAGCGTCTCCCCACTGAGCAGCTTGACGAGCTCGTCGCCGAACAGCGCGCGGTAGATGCGGTCCTCGAAATCCTTCGCGCGCGCCGTGAAGTACTCCGCGTTCTCGGGCGAAACCCGCTTCAGCCCGGTCAGGATATTGCGCGCGATCTGCACCGCGTTCAGGGGATCCGTCCAGATGTGCGGGTTGCCGTAGACATGGATATCGCCCTGGGCACGGGAGAATGTCGTCGGCACGTCGAGCAGGTTGATTCCCACGTAGGCGGCGACGTACCCCGGGCCGCCCTCGGTGACCTTGGGGTTACTCGCCTTGTCGAGCAGGGCGGGGACCCAGAGCTCGAGATCGAGCCCGGTGGTGACAAAGAGGTCGGCCCGCGAGAGCAGCGGCACGAAGCTCGGCTTGGGTGGCACGAAGTGGGGGTTCTCGTCCCCGTTCGCGATCGAGGTGACCGTGCCGCGCTCGCCCACGATCTCACGGGCGATCGACGCGTAGGTCGTGAGGGACGTGACGACCCGCACCGGGTCGGCCGGCGACGGCCCACGGGCGTGCAGCGACAGGAGCAGCGAGATGTAGCGCAACATGTCAGTAGGTCTCGTGTTTGTGTGGTCCCATCGCCCAAACCGCCTGGAGCGCGAGCCGGCTCGTGGCGTCGGCGCCGGCGATTTTTTGCCACCGGTACTCCCCCCGGATGTACATCCACTCGCTCTGCCACAGCGTGAGCGACGGGGTGACCTGCCGCGTGATGAGGCCGATCGTGGGATCTTCCACGTAGTCCCAGCGCGCGCCCGCGATCCAGCGCCGGCCGAGCTTGTACGTGCTGCCCACGTAGCCGCCCAGCCGTGTGTTCCCGGCAGCGGCGTACTCTTTTCGCAGCGCCAACAACTCGCCGCGCAGCGTCCACGCCCGGTACAAAGCCCGCGCCGGTGGGCGCCACGTGATGCGGAAGTCGATCCCGCCCACCATCGTCTTGAGGCTGGAGTCGGGGTTGGTGCCGTGTAATCCCGTCGCGCCGAGCTGAATGAATGTCGAACCCGTGAGCTGCCAAAAGTTGAGTACGCGCACGAGGTAGGACGGCCGTCGCCCATCCGCGAACAGCTCCGCGTCGCTTGAGCTGAGCGTCATCTGTCCGGTCACCTCGTGCGTGCCCAGGCCGCCGAACGCCCGGTACAACGACAAGCCGGTTCCCGACAGCCCGTCCTCGCCGAGGTAGGTGGTGAGCGCGAGCGGATACTCCGTCTCGGGCACCGCGTGCAGGTGCCAGCGGTTCAGCTCGCCGAATTGCTGGCGGTACTTGCCGACGTCGAGCCGCAGCCGGCCGGGGAGCCCCGTCCAGTAGGCGTACCCTTCCTCGATCGCCACCTGGTCACCTTCGATGCTCACGAAAACCTTGGTGCTCGAGTAGGGATCGAGCGCCGACTGGAATCCGAACTCGAACTCGCGCGGGTCGAAGTTGTCGCCGGGGCTGCGGGGCCAGCGCGCGTACGCGCGCACGTCGCCTGTGACCGTGATCTCCGGATTGAGCTGCGACAAGTTCCGCTCCCGCCCCACGAACCTGGTGGGCGCGTGGGCCGCGCTGTCTGGCCTCAGCGTGTCGCTGCGGCCGGCGGCGGCGGCTGCTGCCGCGCGCAGCGCCGCGAGCTCGTCTCCCGCGGCGGTGTCCCCGACGGCTGCGGGTGCCAGCCCGCGGGCACGCGCGAGCAGCGCCCCCACGCTGTCGAGCCGGACCTGGAGCGTCCGGATCTCCGCCGCGAGCGAGTCCAGCTGCCGCTGCATGGGCTGTTGCGCGCCCCCCATAGCCGGCAGCGCGAGCAGGCATTCCAGCGCGGCGCTGATTGTGAAACGATGTGCGATCATTCCCCCGTTCTCCCTGTTGGCGTCTCCAAGCAGGCGCCCTGCCTCACGGCAGGCGCACCTCTGGCGCACCGGCGTGTCGTTACGCCGGCCAGTTAGGAGCGCGCGAGCGGGGGTGCGCGGGGGGGTGCGGTGAGGTAGTCTGCGTTACCGGGCCGGGCGACCTGCGTCCGGTGGGGTGGGCGCTCCGCGGGCGCGACCTCGGCTGGCTGCAGGCGCAGCTGCTGCGGCACGACTCGCGTCCCGGCGTAGTGACACAGCGGGCAGCGGAACGCGTCGTGCAGCACGAGGCAGCTCGAGCTGTGTTGCGCCTCGACGTGGGCGGGGGCTGTGAAGCGCTCGGACGCATGCGCGAGCGACACGGCACCGCCCGCGAGCCCCTGGAGCACCAGGAGCAGCGCGGCGAGCGGTGCGGTGCAGCGGTGACGCTTCGTCCGGAGTGCGATCACACTCTTCCTGCGGTTTGTCTGGTTCGTGTGCCGGCGCGGGCGTACGCCCGCAGCCGCCGCAGCATCCGCCGGTCGTGGCGGATCGGGTCGTCGCCCTTGGGCGTCTCGATAATCTTAATCACCCGTGCGAAACGCGGGTCGCGCATGATGCGCCGGAACGCCTCCGGCCCGATGGTGCCCTCGCCGATCCACTGGTGGCGGTCGAGATGCGATCCCAACGCGCCCTTCGAGTCGTTGAGGTGCAAGCACTTGAGCAACCTCAGCCCGATCTCCCGGTCGAACCGCTCCCACACCGCCTCCGGTGCGGCCGCCACTTCATACCCCGCCGCGTGCAGATGCGCCGTGTCGAGGCAGAAGGCCACGCGCCGCCGGGCGGCCGTGGGCAGGGCGTCGCGCAATGCCCGCAGCTCCTCAAGTGTCGAGCCGAGCGCCGTCCCGGCGCCCGCGGTGCCCTCGATCAGCACGCCGACGTCGCCCCGCACCGCGGCGAGGCAGGCCGCATAGCCACGGGCGTTCCGTTCGAGGCCCGCGCTCCGGTCGTCGATGAAATTCCCCGGATGGGACACGACCCATGGGATGCCGAGCGCCCGGCAGCGGCGCAACTCGCCCAGGAAACACTGCACGCTGCGCTCGCGCAGGGCGTGGTCCGGCGACGCGAGGTTGATGAGATAACTGTCGTGCGAGACGACCGCCCGGATGCCGTTCGCGGCGAGCCCCGCCCGGAAGGCCACCGTCTCCGCATCGCGCAGCAGCGGCTCCCGCCACTGGCTCGGCGTCTTCGTGAATATCTGGATCGCGGTGGCCCCTACGCCCGCGCCGCGGGCCGGCGCCGTGGCCACGCCGCCCCGGGTCGAGACGTGGGCGCCGAGCAGGTCGTGCCTCAGCCCCAATCTCTCTCCGTGAACGCGAGCCGCGAGATCAGCGGCACGAACCGCACACCGCCGGCGCGCCGTTGCTCGAGGCCGGCCGGCGTCCGCTGGAGAATCACCAACTCCTGGGAGACGAGGTCGCCGACGGGAATGACGAGTCGGCCCCCTCCGGCGAGCTGCTCGGTGAGCGGCCCGGGCACCGCCGGCGCCGCCGCCGTGACGATGATCCCGTCGAACGGCGCCTGCTCGGGCCAGCCGCCGGCGCCGTCGCCGAGCCGGGTCTCGATGTTCCCCAGCCCGAGCCGGCGGAAGCGGTCTTCGGCTTCGACCAGGAGGTCGGGGAGGCGCTCGACGGTGTACACGCGCGCGCCGTGGTGCGCGAGCACCGCGGTCTGATAACCCGATCCCGTGCCGATCTCGAGTACCCGGTCACTGCGGCGCGGCGCGAGCGCGGCGGTCATCAGCGCGACGATGTACGGCTGCGAGATCGTCTGGCCGCTGCCGATCGGGAGCGGCGCGTCGTCGTACGCCTCGTCGCCGAGGTGGGGCGGGAGGAACCATTCGCGCGGCACCCACGCCATCGTCGCGAGCACTCTCGGCGCGTTGATCCCGCGCGCCACGAGCTGACTCGACACCATGCGGCGGCGCTTCCGGCGGGTCTCAGGTGCCGGGACCATCACGTGCGGCGCTCCGCGGTTGCCGTCCCATAGGGTGAACTATAGCTTGACACCCTCTAACCTGCGGCGAGACGCCTTGCCCGAGCAGCCCCAACCCAGAATCCTCCTCGTCGGCGACGCGGCCGTCCGGCCGGACGGTCTGGAGCGCTTTCTGGTTCGCGGCGGGTTCCAGGTCACCGAAGCCCCCTATCCACCGCCGGGACTGGAGCGCCCGGACCAGAACCCGCCTGATCTGTTGATCTTCGGGGTGGGCGCGCGCGAGGCCCGGCTCGTGGACGCCGTGCGGGACCTGGCGACCCGCCCCCGTTTCGCCGGCGCCCCGGTCATCGTGTTGGTGGCGGATGGCGGCGCCGATGCCGTGAGCGACGCCCTCCAGGCGGGGGCCCGGGACGCGATGGCGAGCCCGGTCCATTTCGGCGAGCTGCGCGCCCGCATCGATGCCGACTTGCGGCTCCGCCGCGAAGTGCAGGAAGCGCGGGACGCCCTCCGCACGCGCGATCTCCTCTTCGACATCTTCCAGGAGGTCTCGGCCGCGCTGCGGGCCGACGAGATCTTCCAGACCCTGGTGCGCCGAGTCGGCCAGGCGTTCGGGCTTACCCACTGCTCGTTCGTGCTCACCGCGCCGGGCGAAGACAAGGGTCGGGTCGTGGCGGTGTACGAGAACCCCGCGATTCGCGATCTGCGCGTCGAGCTCGAGCGCTACCCCGAGATCCAGGAGGCCATCCGCACCGAGCGCCCGGTGATCGTCCACGACGTCCGCGAGCACCCCCTGTTCGACACGATCCGTAAGCGGTGGATGGCGCAGCAGATCGACGTGAACGTCCAGTCGGCCGTGGCGCTCCCCGTGTTCGTGCAGGGCCGCGCGGCCGGCGTATTCTTTCTGCGCACCGTGCGGGGTGACCCGCAGTTACGGCCGCAGGACGTGACGTTCGCGAACACCATCGCCCAGGCGGCCGTGCGGGTGCTCGAGAACGAGGAGCGGCGTGCCGCGATCTACCGCCGCCAGATCAGCGCCGGCGTGACCGACGTCCTCACCGGCTGCGGCAGCCTCGACGCCCTGGACCGTCGGCTGCGCGACGAGTTCGAGCGCGCGCGCCGCTACTCCCTGCGGTTCGCGCTCGTCCTGCTCGACGTGGACCGACTGCGGGAGGTCAACGAGCGATTGGGCCAGCAGGCGGGCGACCGAGTGCTCGGGGAGATCGGCGCGATGATGCAGCGCGAGATCCGCGCGCCGGACTTCGTCGCGCGCTACGGCGGCGACGAATTCGCGTTGATCCTCCCGGAAACGAACGCCTCGGGCGGACGCCAGTTCGTGGAGCGCCTGCGGCAGGTGCTCGCCCGTCACATGTTCCCGGATCTGGGTCCGAGCAAGGTGCCGGGTCTCTCGGCCGGGGTCGTCGAGTTCCCCCACGCCGAAGTGCTGCGCCCCGAGGATCTGTTCACGCAGGCCGAGGCGGCCCTCGAGCGAGGGAAAGCGAGCGCGCCGGATCGCATCGGGGTGGCGGGGGAGGGCTGAAAGGCGCCGGGTGCTAGGTGTTAGGGCCTATGGCGCCCATGCTTTCCCTCAACGCGGTTCCTCAACGTCGTGTCCTCCCCGGTTTCCCTCAGCGCCGTTGCTGCTTCAGCCAGTTGACCGGGTCGAGGGCGATCCCGCCCTGGCCCCGGATCTCGAAGTGGAGGTGGGGACCCTGGTCGCTCGATTCCCCGCCGACCCTCCCGATGATCTGGCCCTTCACGACGCGCGCACCCTGCGCGACCGCGGCGTCGGCGAGGTATCCGTAGAAGCTGTAGTAGCCGCCACCATGGTCGATGAGGACGGACGTGAGGTAGGTGCCGAGCGGTCCCGCTAGGCTCACGGTGCCGCTCGCGATCGCCCGCACGGGCGTGCCTGCGGGCGCCGCGATGCCGATGCCGTGCCACGGGATGCGCGTATTGTTCGGCCCGGTGGCGGTGCCGAACTGGTACACGATCCTCCCCTCGACCGGCCAGTCGAGCCGGCCAAGGTCGGCGGTGGTGATCGACGCGGCGGCGGTCGCAGCGCCGCGCGCCTCGGCCTCGCGGCGTGCGCGCTCCAGCGCCGCGATCCGGTCGTTGAGCCCCTTCTCGTCGCGCTCGAGCTGCGAGAGCCGCTGCCGTGCCTCGCGGGCGCTCCGGCGGGTTTCGCGCAGGGATCCTTGCCGCTCGTGCTCGAGCTGCAGGTACCGTTGCAGCTCTTCGGTGCGCTCGGTCTTGCGCCGTCCGAGCGCGTCGCGCGCGTCCACCAGCGTCTGGCGCTCGCGCGCGATTCGGCGCTGCAGCTTGAACATGTCGTTCGCAAGCAAGCGGTCCTGCCGGCTCACGAGATAGAGATACTTGTAGCGCGACAGCAAGTCCCCGAAGCTCTCGGCAGCGAGGAGCACCTGGTACGTGTACAACGGCCCGCGCTTGTAGATGTCCAAGAGCCGCCGCTCCAGCACCGCGCGCTTCTCCTCGAGCGCGTCCTGCGCCAGCAGCAGGTCCACGGTCGTGCGGTCGATCTGGTTGGAGAGACTGCCGATCTGGCGGTCGAGCTCGTTCACGATCCGGTTGGTGGTCTCCTTCTGCCGCTCGATGTTGGACAACTCGTCGGTGAGCGAATGGGCCTGCGTCCGGAGCCGCTCGAGTTCCTGCTCGACCTGTGTGCGCTCCCGGCGAATGTCCTCGAGGCGACGCTGGTTGTCGCGGAGCTGTTGGTCGAACGGCTGGGCGCGTTGAGCGAGCAGCGGCGCGCCGGAGGCGAGCAGGACGGCGAGCGCGACGATGGCGCGGGGGGCGGGGAGCGGGACCATGCGGTGCGCGCCGACCTCCCGGATCGCGCCGTCGGGAACCGCTCCCTGCTCCCCGCTCCTCGTCATACGCGGCGCAGATGCCGGCCTACCGAGGCGGCGCTTCCAAAAAACCCGATGAGCATACCGAAGCCCACGATGGCAACCGCTTGCTCCCGCGAGAAGAACTCGGCGTGAATGAGCCATCGGTTGATGAGGGCGTACGCCCCGAACGACAACCCGATGGCCACCAGGCCGCCCAGCATCCCCTTGATCGCCCCCTGGAGCAGGAAGGGGCGCCGGATGAAGCCGTCGGTGGCGCCCACGAGGCGCATGATGGCGATCTCCCGGCTGCGCTGCAGCACCGCCATCCGGATCGTGGTGCCGATGATGATGATCGCCACCGCCGCGAACGCCGCTCCGACGACGAGCCCAACCGCGGCCGCGATCTGGCGCAGCCGGTCGAGCTTCTCGACCCAGTCGCGCCCGAAGCGCACGTCGTCCACGAAGCCGAATCCCCGGAGGCGCTCGGCCAAGTCATTGACGTGCTCGGCGTCGCGGAAGCGCGGGTTGAGCTTCACCTCGATCGAGGCGGGCAAGGGGTTACGCTCCAGCTCCTGCAGCACGTCGCGGAACTCGACGAGCTCCGAGCGAGCGCGTCGCAGCGCCTGGTCCTCGCTCACGTAGGTCGCGGCCTGCACCTCCGGGAATGCCTCGATGTCCTTTTGCGCGATGGTGATGGTCTCGATGGGGGTGCCGGGGAGGAGGTAGGCGACGATCTCCACCCGCTCGGCGACGTCGCGCAGGGCTTGCTGGAGGTTCACCGCCACGAGCCCGAACAACCCCACGACGAACAGCGAGAACGCGATCGTGGTGACGGAGAGCGTGGAGAGCAGGGGAGCGCGCCGGAAGGCGAGCAGCG
>JBOHSI010000038.1:0-2956 GCA_050733055.1 Gemmatimonadales bacterium | reverse complement strand
CTGCTCGAGGCGCATGGCCTCCCGGCCCGCACGGAGTCGCGCGCGAGCCCGTGGCGGGCTGCCGTTCCACCGCCGATCGCCGTGCTCGCCGGTGTCGTCGCGGTGGCGGGCACCGCCGCAGGGTTCGCCGCCGCGACGCCGGTCCTGTTGGCCACGAGTCCCGTCGTGGCAGCCGGCCTGGTGACCCTGGCGGCCGTGTTTCGCCGGACACCGGTGTGGAACCCGCCGTCTGCCGGCCGCTCATGTCTCCCGGGGGACGCCGAGCGTGCGGCCGTCCTGGCCCTGGCGGCGTTGCCCGCGGGTGCCGCGCGCGGGTTGTTGATCGATCTGCTCCGGCGCGCCACCGCCGTCACCGCTAAGGCGGGTGCAGATAGACTCGGCCCGCTGGTCGTCGCGGCGTGCGGCGCAGCCCGCGATCTCGCGGCGCTCGAGCAGCAGCTCAGCGCGTTCGACGCCCGGAGAGACCGGCTGACGCATGCGCCCGCGGGCTGGCTGGACGCGCTCAGCCGTTGCGAGCGAGGCCGCGACCTTCTGACGCAGCGGCTGCTCGAGGCGAGCGCCGCCCTGAGCGCGTGGCAAGCACGAGCGGTGGACGGGGAGGGGGAGGTGGCCGACACGCTCGCCGAGCTCGCTCGCGACCTCGGTGAGGAAGGACGTCGTCAGGAGGCGGCGGCGCGGGAAGTGGCGGAGCTGCTCGGCTAGCCCTGTTTCTTGCTGAGATTCCGCAGGCGATTGATGTCGTGCTGAGTGAGACCCCGGCCGCCGTAGCGCTCTTCCTGCCACGGGTCGCCGCGCATGTGATATCCGTTCTGCTCCCAGAACCCTGGGACGTCCTGGTCGAGCAGGGTGAAGCCGCGCACCCATTTCGCGCTCTTCCAGAAGTACAGGTGCGGCACCAGCAGTCGCGCAGGCCAGCCGTGCTCCGGCATGAGCCACTCGCCGTTCCACTTCAACGCGATCAGGTTGTCGTCCCGATCGAGATCGGCGAGCGGCAGGTTCGTCGTGAACCCCTGCTCCGCGAGCACGAGGCAGTGTTTCGCCTCCGGCTTCACCTCTGCGCGTGCCAGCAAGAGCTTGACCGGCACGCCCTCGAAGCTGTTGTCCAGTCGGCTCCAGCGCGTGACGCAGTGGATGTCGCAGCGCACGGTTTGCCGCGGCAACGCGAGTAGCTCGTCATAGGTCAGCGTAAACGGCCGTTCGACCAGGCCTGCCACCTCGAACTTCCAGGTGTGTGTGTCAACCTGCGGGACGTTGCCGTAATGGAGCACGGGCCACTTGGTTGTGACCACCTGACCTGGGGGAACGCGGTCGTTCATGACACCGTCGAGCCATAGCGCGACGCCGTCGCAGGACGCTGTTGCTCGACGTCGTCAAGCAGTTTCGCCGCGACCCCGAACGCCCCCTCGAACCCACGGATCACCGCCGCGACGGTTTGCTCCCACAGCGACCCTTCCCCCCTCCCGTTGCCCCCTTCCCGTTGAACTGAAGTCATGACCACGCCGGGGATCCCGCAGGGCACGATTCGCTCGAAGGACGACAGGTCCGTGGTGACGTTCAGCGCGAACCCGTGCCACGTGACCCACTGCTTCACGTGAATCCCGATGCTCGCGATCTTCCGGCCGTGGGTCCAGACGCCGGTGTACGCGGGGTTGCGCCCGGCAGGCAGTCCGAGCTCGCCGAGCGCGTCGATCAGCGCTTGCTCGAGGGTCCGGAGGTACCAGTGGAGGTCCTGCCGATGGTGGGTCAGGTCGAGAATCGGATAGCCGACGAGCTGACCGGGGCCGTGGAATGTGACGTCTCCGCCGCGCTCCACCTCGAACACCTCGATCCCGTCGGGCCGAAGCAGGTGGGCGTCGCGCGAGCTGCGGCCCAGGGTGACGACCGGCGGATGCTCGAGCAGGAGCAGCAGGTCGTGCGGCAGCCGCCGCTCGATCCGCGCCTCGGCGAGGGACCGCTGCCACTCGAGCGCGTCGCGGTAGGGCACGACGCCGGCGTGCACGACCTCGAGGATGCGCTGGTTCATGTCGTACCGCTCCCCGCTCACCGCTCCCTGCTCCCTCTCGTGGCCCAGCGGCTCCCCGCCACTCCTGCGGCGACGCTCAGAGCGCCCCACACGACCAGGCCGGCGAACCCCAAGAACCGGTCGGCGACGGCCGCGAGGAACCCCACGAGCAGCGCGCCCACGGCGGAGAGCATGCCGATCACGCCGCTCTGCCAGATGTTGTCGAGCGGCCGGCTGCGGCGCCACGCCAACAGCGTGGCGACCACGACGCCTGCGACGAGGCCCGCAAGCAAGGGGTCCGCCACCACCTCTGGGTAGTACACCGGGTCGATGCGCCCCTGGAGCAGCTTGACGACGACCTGGGCGAGCGTGATCGTGGCGCCCCCCAGGCCCATCCCGCAGGCGAGGGCGCCGAGGCCGATGGCGAGCGGATCCTTCTCGGACGCCGGAGGGGGTGCGGTCACATCTGTATCACCCGGCCGAGCGAATCGAGCGCCGCTTCGGCCACGGCTTCGGACATCGTCGGGTGCGCGTGGATCGCAAGCTCTACCTCTTCGACCGTGTATTCGTTCGCGCGCGCCACGGCCAGCTCGTGGATGATCTCCGACGCGTGCGCGCCCACGATGTGCGCGCCGAGGATCTCGCCGTACTTCTTGTCGCGGATGATCTTGACGAATCCTTCTGTCTCTCCGGAACCCCGGGCGCGGCCGTTGGCGGAGAACGGAAACCGGCCCACCACGTAGTCCAGCTGCTTCTCTTTGCACTGGTCTTCGGTGAGCCCGATGCTCGCCACCTCGGGGTGGCAGTAGGTGACGCTCGGGACGTTGTCGTAGCGGATCGGATGGGGCTGGCGGCCGGCGATCAGCTCGGCCACGTACACGCCTTCGCGGCTGCCCTTGTGGGCGAGCATGGGCGGGCCGGCGACGTCGCCGATCGCGTAGACACCCGGCGCTG
>JBOHSI010000037.1:0-5346 GCA_050733055.1 Gemmatimonadales bacterium | reverse complement strand
CTCCCTGGCAATGCGATCTGTGTACTACCCCGAATTCCCGCTGGGACCATCACCAACTTCTGCTGGGTCTTCGACCTGGTTATTAGCCCAGGTGGCATCAATACCGTCGTACCTGACGCCAACCTGCGATACTTCTTCGCCGCGGGGACCAGCATGGCCGCCCCGCACGTCGCGGGCGTCGCCGCGCTCATCATCGAGAAGAACGGCGGCTCCATGCATCCCGCTCAGGTCGAGGCCGCCCTGCGCGCGTCCGCGGATGACCTCGGCAAACCTGGCAACGACGATTTCTACGGTCGCGGCTTCGTGAACGCATTAAGGGCCGTGCAGTAGCCCAGATCAGGCAGCGCGATCCGGAGGGGCCCACGCGGTGGGCCCCTTCTGCTTAGAACAAGACGCCGGCCCTCCGCACCCGGAAGCTCGATGCCCAAGAGCCCAGCGACCGTCGGGCCGATGTCGGTCTGCCGGATCACCCCGAGCGACGCCCCCGCTTGAACGCCCGGCCCCGCCACCAGAAAGAACGCGTGGAGCTCCGGGCGGCGCGGATCGTATCCATGCCCGCCCCCCGCTCGCGCCAACACCACCGGGCCGGCGTAGCCGCCGCCCGCATAGAACCCCTCGTTCAGGTCCAGCGCCCAGAGCGCGCGCGGGTCGCCACCCAGCGCCGCGATCGTGTCGCGTGGCCACACCGCCCGGATCGGCCGCCCGGGGCCGACGAGCGAGTCGGGAATCGCGCGCCGGACCCGCGCCGCGAGCGCGCGGTCAGTGGGATCGCGCGGCAGGATCATGACGCTGCCGCCGTTCGCGAGCACAGCGGCGTCCCACGCCGTGACCCTCCCCGCGTCGCCCCGCCGCACCAGCCCGGCGGCGGCGAGCAAGACGCCCGGCCGGAATTCGTGACCGTACGCCAGGAAGCCGTGGTCCGACGTTACGATCACGGTCGTGGACCGCCCGCGCGCCGTCTCCCGTACCGCCGCAAGCACGCGTCCCAATTCTCGGTCGGCCTTCTTGAGCGCTGCCACGACCGCGTCGGCCCACGGGCCATGATCGTGCTTCGCTCCGTCCACGTCGAT
This sequence comes from Gemmatimonadales bacterium, assembly GCA_050733055.1. Lineage (GTDB taxonomy): Bacteria > Gemmatimonadota > Gemmatimonadetes > Gemmatimonadales > GWC2-71-9 > DASUAL01. The sequence goes on along the minus strand of JBOHSI010000037.1, from coordinate 4,276 downwards.
GAGATGCAGCGCAACGAGATCGGGGTCCCACCGCCGCACGATGGCCGCCAACCACACGGCGCGGAGCGAGTCCGTGAACCGGCCCGCGGGCGGCGCGCCCAGCGAGTCGAGCAACCACGGCGCGCCGCGGCGCCGCATCACCGCGAGGTCCGAGTCACCGAAGACGCGCGGGTCCCACACCTCGGGGAGATTGTAGGTGACCGCGGGGTCGTCGGCGGTCGCCGGCCACCCGACGGCCGCGGTGCTGAGCCCCGCGCCACGCGCGGCGTCGAACAGCGTCGGCACTCGGACCAGGCTCGCCTCCCAGTACCAGATCACCAGTCGGCTGGTGTCGGTGGGCGGCGCGAACACGCGATTCGCGTAGATGCCGTGACGCGCCGGGCGCACCCCGGTGATGATCGTGGTGTGTGACGGGTAGGTGACGCTGGGAAACGAACCCACCACGCCCGCGGCGAGCGCGCCGGCGCGCCGCAACGAGTCGAGGACCGGCAGCGGCACGCCCGCCGATTCGGCACGCTGGAGGTCACGCGCCCACAACCCATCCACCGAAATCAGCACCACGCGGGGACGCGCCGGGCCCGTGCTCACGCCGCAGGCCACCACACCCGTGCCAGCGAGGGCGATCAGGAAGAATCGTTTCATGCGGACGCCACGCGCCGCAGCCGCAGCGCGGCAAGCCCCCGCGTCCGGGCCTGCTGGTAGCTCGGACCGCTCACCAGCCCCTTGAGCCGCGCGCTCACCGGTACCACCATCGGCTGCGGCCGCCACCGCATCGGCTCACCGCTCGCGGCGTCCACCACGCGCCCCTCGGCGATCGCCCGATCCGCCTCGGCCAGTGTCAGCCCTGCCACCGCATCGCGCAGCGCCTCGAAGCGAGCTTGCTCCTCGGGCTCGAGGAAGCGCAGGTGGTGCTGTCCCAGGGCGGCCGTGTAGTAGTGGGCGGGCACGAAGGCGATCCCGTCGAGCCCAACCGCCTCGCACATGACCAGCAGCCAGGCCGCCACCTCGGCGAACAAGCCGAGCCCCGGGTGCTCCTGCCCCGGGAGCCGCGCGAGCCGGCCCGTGAAGGCGAGCCGGGGGTTCTGGAGCAACAGCCACTCGATGTAGAGCACGTCCATGCCGGGGACGACGCGGCGGTTGCGGTTCATGCGCAGCTCGATCAGGAGCTCCGTGCGGTCGGGATCGCCCCACGCGCGAACCGTCTCGCCCAGCTCGTGGGCGAACTGCACGTCGAGGACGGGATGGCGGAACCCCCGGTCGCGCAGCTGCTTGAAGATCCCGAGTCGCTCGAGCAGGAGCTCCACGCCGTGGCGGGAGTAGTGGCCCAGCACCCGGTGATCGCCGGCCGCGCCGTGCGCGATACCGGACAGCTCCTCCTCGGTGAGCGCCCAGTCGTCCAAGCTCGGCGCCCTCCCGGGCTCGACCGCGAGAGAGCCCGCGACGAGCTCGCGCGTGATCGCGCGGAACCGGTTGAGGATGATGTCCCGGTCGCCCGGGGGCTCGATCGCCTGCCCCGAGAGCAGCCACGCGAAGAACCGCGCCGAATAGCGCCAGGCGCCGGTCCCGTAACCGCCGCCCGGCACGATCACGAGCGGCACGCCGCGCCGGCGATCGCCGCCGCGCACCGCGCCGACGACGAACTCGTCCCGCGCGAGCATCCCCGCGGGGGTGATCTTCCAGTCGCCGAGCGCGTCATCCGCCGCGGGATCGCAGCCCGCGACGTAGACCACGAGGCCCGGCCGGTGCGCCTCGAGGATCGGCGGCAGCGCCTGCCGAACCGCCCCGAGATAGGTCTCGTCCGTGACGTCGGAGCCGAGCGCGATGCTGGTCGAGGCGACGGCGGCGCCGTCGTCGTCCCACGAGCGGTTGTGGATCGAGAAGGTATGGACCGTCTGGTCGCGGGCGAAGGCGGCCCTCGTGCCGTTGTCGTCATGCAAGTCGAGGTCGATCACCAGCACCGGGGCCGCGAAGCCGCGCGCGCGCAGCCGGGTGATCGCGACGGCGACGTCGTTGAACACGCAGAACCCCATCCCGCGCTTGGGACCGGCGTGATGCAGGCCGCCCTTCACGTTCACGGCGACGCGGCCGGTGGACAGGGCGAGTCGCGTCGCCTGAATTGTGCCGCCCACGATCAGCCGTTGCAGGTCGAGGATCTCCTGGACCGCCTCGTCCCGCACCGGCGCACCGAAAATCCCCGTCATCGTCGCGGGGTCCTGCAGGGACTCGAGGTAGGCAGGGGTGTGCACTCGCAGGATATTCTCGAGCGAAGCGGGGATCGGCCGCGAGATGTCGCGCCGCCGGATCAGTCGCTGCTCGAGCAGGAAGGCCAGGATCTCGTCGGCCCGCGCCGGATCGATGGGCACACCTGAAACCGTGCGCGCGTAGCTCGCGTGGTATACAAAAACCGCACCGGGTGCGCGCAGCGCCAGCCGCAGGCCCTGAAGGATTCGGTTCACGGCGCTAAACTTAAGCCATGCACGAGATCCTGGTTTTCGCCCGCTACGCCGTGTTCACAGCGTTCGCGGTGAGCGTCCTGGTCGCTACCGCATCGTGGCTGGTGCGCACCCGCCGCGTGTCGCCGTTCGGCGCGCTGGGCCGCGCGCTGCGCGCCGCGAGCGACCCGCTCATCCGGCCGGTGGAGACGAGGCTGGTGCGCCGCGGCGGTAACCCGGTGCACGCCGGCTGGTGGCTCGTGATCGTGGTGACGATCGCAGGCCTCGTGCTCCTGTGGCTGATGGACTGGATTGTGCGCGCGTTCTACACAACCTCTGCCGCCCTCACGAGCGGGCCGCGCGCCCTGCTCGTGTTGCTGATCGGAGCCGCGTACTACATCCTTTCCATCTCCCTGCTGCTGCGGGTGCTCGCGTCGTGGTTCGGATTCTTCCGCTACGCGCGCTGGATGCGGCCCGCGTACGCCCTCACCGACTGGCTCGTGGAGCCGATCCGTCGCCTGCTGCCGCCGACGGGGGCGATCGACTGGAGCCCGCTTGTGGCGTGGCTCGCGCTCTGGATGGTGAAGGAGCTGCTGCTCAACGTCGTGTGAGCCGTTGGCCATTAGGCTGACGGCTCCCTTTGAACACCCGGAACAGATAGTAGAGCGATGGGAACAGCACGATCGCGCCGAGGCCGAGGGCGGCGAGCACCAGCCGCAGCGTCGCCTCCGGTGCCGCGGCCGCCCTGACCGTGAGGTCGGGCGGGAGGATGTAGGGGTACTGGCTGAGCCCCCAGCCCCAGAGAATGAAGGACACCTGGGCGGCCGCGGCGACGCGGGCCACGCGATACCGCCGGTGCCACAGCGCGGCGAGCGCGGTCACCGCCGCGGCGGCCGTGAGGAGGTGGAGCGGCAGGGCCCACGGCGCGAAGATCAACCCCTCGCGTACCAGCGGCGCACCGCCGTGCGAGAGCAGCAGCACAAGCACGGCGCCGAAGAACAACGCAATCCCAGAGCCGAGGGCCCGGCTGCGAAAGTCGTCGCGCAGCTCGGGCTCCTGCGCCTCGAGCGTCAGGTACACCGCGGCCAGAAACGCGAACGCCATGACGGCGAACAGCCCCACGCTGAGAGCGAACGGCGTGAGCCATGACGCCACGTAGGTCGCATGAAACCCTTCCCCCTTCCCTCTTCCCGCCTCGCCAAGCCCTCCCGACGCAATCGCGCCCGCCGCGGTCCCGAGCAACAGCGGAGTGATGAGGCTCGCGACCGCGAAGATCACGCCCCAGTGCCGCTGCTCCTCGTCCGTATCGCCGCCGTAGCGCCAGAACGTGAACGCCGATCCCCGCAGCACGATCCCGATCAGCACGAGGGACAGGGGGATGTGCAGCACGATGCCGAGCCGCGCGAACGCGGGCGGGAAGCAGGTGAAGAGCAGCACCACGGCGAGGATCAGCCACACGTGGTTCGCCTCCCACACCGGGCCGATCGCATGCGCGATCAGCTCGCGTTGGCGCTCCTTGCGGGGCCCTAGCGCGAGCAGGTCCCACACGCCGCCGCCGAAGTCCGCCCCGCCGAGCACCGCGTAGCCGTTGAGGGCCACGAACACGATCCCAGCAAGCGTGTCCGCGAGCGTCACGTGCCGCTCCCCGCTCCCCGCTCCCCGCCGGGTGTCGGCATGTAGAACCCGCGCCACTCTCGGGTCTTCGGACTCCGGATGATCTGGCGGTACAGGAGCCACACCACGATCACTCCGAGGAAACAGTAGAGCAGCGTGAACGTGAGGAAGGGGACGATGAGCCCGGGCATCGGCGTCACGGCGTCCGCGGTCTTCAGCACCCCGTACAC
>JBOHSI010000036.1:0-5997 GCA_050733055.1 Gemmatimonadales bacterium | reverse complement strand
CGTTTGGTACGAGTCGGCGGACGCGGCCAGGCAGATGGCCACGGCCTGTGGTGCCAGCGCGGTCGCATAGTACTTTCCTTCCTGCCGAGGCGGGACACGACCCAGCTTGGTATCTCGTCGACAGCGTCAACCGTCTGTGCAGAACAGCCGTCGCCGGGTCCTCACTCAATGTGTTATCTTCAACCTCGGCGCGCCGCGAGGCGCGCCGCGCGCTGGGAGCGGTCCGTCATCTTCGGTGGACCAAGGCGTTGCCCAATCGGCCCCCCAGCAGCGGTACCGCGACCAATGGGAGCGTCTGATCCTCCGTGCAGCGCCCTGAGCTTCGTCCGAGCGTCCTGAGCGCGTCGGACGCCGCGCGCCCCATCATCGTCGGCACGGGCCTCGCCGGCCTGTGGACCGCGTGGCGCCTGGCGCTCGAGGGACGGGCGTCGGTCCTCCTCACCAAGCGTACGCTCGCCGACAGCGCGAGCGCTTGGGCGCAAGGAGGCATCGCAGCCGCGCTCGGACCAGGAGACAGCCCGGCACTCCACGCCGCCGACACGCTCGCGGCCGGCGACGGCCTCGCCGATCCTGAGGCGGTCCGAATCCTCACGGCGGAGGGACCGGAGCGCATCCGCCAGTTGCTCGCCTTGGGTGCGATATTCGACCAGGGCCCGGATGGCAGGCTCCGGTTCGGCCTCGAGGGCGCGCACAGCCGCCCGCGCATCCTCCACGCCGGAGGCGACCGCACCGGTGCGATGCTCATCGGCTGTCTCGCGCAGATCGTCTCCCGCCATCCGCTGATCGAGATCCTCGAGCACACCGAAGTCGCACGACTGCTCGCGACCGGGGAGCGCGTGGTCGGGGTCGTAGCGGTCGGGCCAGGTGGCAACCCGTTCACGCTCGCGAGCCCGGCGGTCGTCCTCGCGACGGGTGGGGTGGGGCAACTCTACGCCGTCACCACCAATCCGCTCCCGGCCACGGGAGACGGCTGGGCATTGGCGCATCAGATGGGCGCCGAGCTGCGGGACCTCGAGTTCCTCCAGTTCCATCCCACCGCGGTGAAGCTGCCGGGCGTGGATCCCGCTCCGCTCGTCTCCGAGGCAGTTCGGGGCGCGGGTGCGATCCTGGTGGATCGGGACGGTCGCCGGTTTCTCCTTGACGTCGATCCGCGGGCCGAGCTCGCGCCGCGGGACGTCGTCGCGCGGGCGGTGGCAGCGGCGGACCGCTCGGGTGGCGCCTGGCTCGACGCGCGACACATCACGGATTTCGCGGAGCAGTTCCCCGGCGTCACCGCGCTGCTCAAGCGCCACGGTCTCGACTCCTCGCGCGACCGCATCCCGGTGGCGCCCGCCCTGCATTACGCGATGGGGGGCATCAAGACCGATTTGGACGGACGCACGAGCCGGCCGGGGCTCTGGGCCGTAGGCGAGGTGGCGTGCACCGGCGTCCACGGGGCGAACCGCCTGGCGTCGAACTCGCTTCTCGAAGCGCTGGTCTTCGCCGACCGGGTGGCCCGTGCGCTCGCCGCCGAGCGCGACACCGGCGCGGGCCACCGTTCGCCGACGTCCCTCGCTGAACCCCCGGATTCGGACGCCGATGCAAGGTGCGAGGAGATCCGCCGCGAGATGCGGCGCGTCATGACGGCCGATGTCGGCGTGCAGCGCAGCGAGGCCTCGCTTCTCCGGACCCAACGGGCGCTCGCCGAGCTGGCGGCGGGTAGTCCCCAGTCGGCGTGGCGCACTCAGAACCAGCTCCTCGTGGCACGGCTGATCACCGCGGCGGCCCTGCGGCGGCGCGAGAGCCGCGGGAGCCACGCGCGGGCGGACTTCCCGCCGCGGGTCCGCGCCGTCGGCGTCTAGCGCCCCTGGCTCTATGCCTTCCTCGCTCACGCAGGATCTGATCTCCGAAATCCGAGCCCTCAAGGCCGAGCGGCGCGCCGCTATTCTCGCGCACAACTACCAGATTCCCGCCATCCAGGACCTGGCCGACGTCGTCGCCGACTCCCTCAAGATGGCACGCCGGGCGACCGAGCTCGACGCGCCCGTGATCGTCATCTGCGGTGTGCACTTCATGGCCGAGACCGCCGCCATCGCGAACCCCGACAAGCTGGTGCTCATCCCCGACGTCGAGGCCGGGTGTTCGCTCGCCGCCACCATCCGGCCCGAAGATGTGCGCGCCTGGCGCGCAGAACATCCTGATGGGATCGTCGTCGCGTACGTGAACTGCAGCGCTGGCGTGAAGGCTGCGGCAGACTACTGCTGCACCTCCGGGAACGCCGTCGCGGTCATCAACGCCCTGCCCCCGGATGTCCCGGTGCTCTTCGTCCCGGACTTCTTCCTCGGCAGCTACCTGCGGCGGGTGACCGGACGCGCGCTCGACGTGTGGATGGGCGAGTGCCACGTCCATGCGGCGCTCACGCCGGACGTCATCGCGGCGAAGCGGCAGCAGCACCCGGACGCCGAGTTCCTGGTGCACCCCGAGTGCGGCTGCGTCACGAGCGCGATGTACTACGCGGAGGCGGACGGGGACGTGGCGGCGGGCCGCACCCACATCGTCTCCACGGAGCAGATGATGCAGCGGGCGCGGAGCTCAGCGGCGAGGAAGTTCGTGGTGGCCACGGAGACAGGGGTGCTGCACCGCCTGCGGCGGGAGAACCCCGCAAAGGAGTTCTACGCGGCCGCCGAGTCGGCCGAATGCCGCTACATGAAGCTGATCACGCTGGAGAAGCTCCGGGATTCGCTCCGGGATCTGAAATACGAGGTCACCGTTCCCTCCGAGGTGGCCGCGCGGGCGCGGCGCGCGATCGACCGGATGCTGGCCATTGGCTAACGCGCTCGGCCTCGAGGAAGTACGGCGCGCGCTCGCCGAAGACCGCGCGCTCGAGGACGTGACCACCCGCCTCCTCGGCGCTGCGGCCGACCGCCCGGCCGTCGGACGCTTCGTCCCCGAAGGTCGCTTCGTGGTCGCCGGGCTGCCGATCGCCGCGCGCGTCTTCCAGGAGCTCGATCCCGACGCGTGCCTCGAGCCCCTGACCGCAGAGGGCGGCTCGACGGAGCCCGGCGCGACCCTCGCCACCGTGCGCGGCGCCGCGCGGGCGCTCCTCGCGGGCGAGCGGGTGGCCCTCAACTTCCTCCAGCGGCTGTCGGGAATCGCGACCCTGACACGCCAGGCCGTCGATGCCGTGGCGGGGACGCCTGCGAGGATCACGCACACCCGGAAGACCACCCCCGGCCTGCGGGCGCTCGAGCGGTACGCCGTTCGGGTCGGGGGCGGGGTGGAGAACCGCGGCTCGCTCGCCGAGGCCGTCCTCTGGAAGGACAACCACTGGGCGCTCCTCGAGGTGGGGGCAACAGTGGCCGCGGCGCTCGCCGCCGCGCCGGCGGGCCTGCCGGTGGTGGTGGAAGTCGAGACCGAGGCCCAGCTTGAGGAGGCGCTCGCCGCCGGCGTGCGGCACATCCTCGCGGACAACCAGCCGCCCGAGCGCATCGCCGCGTGGGCGCGCCGGGCTGGCTCTGACGTCACCATCCAGGCTTCGGGCGGGATCACGCCCGAGAGCGCCCGGGCCTACGCGGAGGCGGGCGCGACCCTGATCTCGATCGGCGCGCTGACCCACTCCGCCCCCGCGGCCCCGATCCGGTGCGAGATAGCGTTCGGGTCCTGATCAGCATCGCCTGAGGAGTCGCAGCTCGGACGAGAACCTATGCACTAGACAGACTCTGATGATCAAGGGCGGAGCGTGTGATGCGGCGCCCCGAACAGGTGAGGAATCCCATGGCGCAGAAAGAACCAACTTACGACGAAGCGCAGATCGAGGAGAAGCTCAAGGACTTCCCCGGCTGGTGGTATGAAGACGGCTGGATTCGGCGCAACTACAAGACCGATGGATGGCCCACCACGCTGATGCTGGTGAACGCGATCGGCTACCTGGCGGAGGCGGCCTACCATCATCCAGACCTTGCCGTGACCTGGGGACGCGTCATCGTGAAGCTGAAGAACCACGCTGCGGGTGGCGTCACCGAGAAGGATTTCGAGTTGGCGCGCCAGATCGAACAGGTGATGCTCTGGCGGCCCCCCGCGGGCGGCGCGCTTGAGGGGACGCCGAACAAGTTCGTGCGCTCGGGCGACCCGCGTTGACGGCAGGGCGTGCGGCCGACAGTCCAGCCGCAGCGTTTCAAGCCAGGATGGTGGGGAAAACTAAGGCTTTGTCGCCGAGGGCCTACCCGTGCTCGCGCTGAATGTTCAACAGCACTGGCGGGCCTACGCGGTGCACCAACAACCACGTGTCGGGATGATCGCGGAGTTCCCTTGCTACGAAGCGCGTTTCCATCTTGGAGACGATGACCGCGGGCGTCGCGTTATCGTCAAAGAACTCGGCGGCGATCGCAAGCAGGTAGCGCAATCGCAAGTCGATGGTCACCGTAAATTTCGCTAGGGTGGGCAAGCCCGGGTCGGACTCGATCGCAAGGGCCTGAGGAAACTCCTCGGCCAGCCATTCTTCGACGGCCCGCGCCTGATCCTCGAAAAGGGTCACGGCGCTCTCCATTCCCGCGTGCCTCGATCCCGAGAGCCTTCACGTGCTCACTTCGTTCAATCTCCCGGTCTTCACATCATAGATGAACCCTCGCACGGGGATCTTCTTTGGAACCCAGGGATGCGATTTCACCTTCTGAATCTGCTGCCGCACATTCTCCTCTAGATCGGTGAAGGCATAGAAATGAACCGGCGCTACGGCAGCAGTCCCACTCGCCTTATGCAGTTTTGTACGCAGGTCCTCGTCTTTGAAGATGAGCATGCCGCAGCCGGTGTGATTGATGATCATGAACTCCTCAGTGCCCAGGAGGTAATGCGAAATCAATAGCGAGCGCAGGGCGTCTTCTGTGACGATGCCTCCCGCGTTGCGGATGATGTGGGCATCCCCGGTCTTGAGGCTCAGCACCTGCTCCACCGTGAGCCGAGCATCCATGCAGGCGACAATGGCCAGCTTCCGCGCCGGAGGCAGCAGTAAATGCCCGAGCGCAAAGTTCTGCGCGTAGGCGCGGTTTGCCTGAAGGACTTCATCGATGACGCTCATGGGATCTCCCTTGAAACGAAATCGGCCGCGATCCCACGGAGTCGCGGCCGATCTAACGGATGGGTGCTGTCCCCCGAAGAGCCTACTCGGGTTCGCGCCCCGTGAGCATCCGTACCCCGATCCCCAGCGCTCTCTCACGACAGAGGGGACGGCACCAACACCAACGGCGCCTAAGGGCAGCAAGAGATTTCATCTTCAGGGCTAACTTAGCTGGCTCCGGTTCGTAAGCAAGAGGGCTTGAGCATCGGAAGCGTTCCCACTGTCCACGGTCATTTGAGAGGAAGCCCTAAAGGCCATCACCTGGCGAAAGGGATCTGGGCCTCAGGCCAGCGTGCAGCGCGGCCGGTGAGGGGGATGTGGGGAAAGGCGTCCGGGTGAAGGAGCGCTGCCAGGATCTCGATCCCATCTATGACCCGCGGGCCCGATCGGTTGAAATAGGACGACGCGTTCACGACGTAAGCGCGGTCGCATTCGATCGCCTTCGAGGCTACCGCGTGCAGCTGCTCCGCGTACCGGCAGGCATCTGCGCGCGAGGCCTCGAGCCCGAAGCCGCACGGCATCACGACGAGGACGTCGGGCTCCGATCCTGCCAGGTCACTCCAACTCACCTCATAGGACCGTTGCCCCGGATTTCCAACGAGGTTCCTTCCACCCGCCAGGTCCACCATCTCGGGCACCCAGTGGCCGGGGACGAATGGCGGATCAAGCCACTCCAGAGCGAGGATCCGGGGCCGGGAACGGGCCCGCCATTGGTGCCGCGAAAGCCCCCTAGCCGTTCACAGTCCTTGATGGCAACTTATCAGTGAGCCCTTGGTGCAGGCCCGCTCCCCGAAGGGGAGCTAGGGTAGTGCAGAGCGAACAGTAGTAGGGAGCGGATGCGCCTCCCACCTCGGCTTGTAATCCCACCGTTTCCGCGCGGTCCCCCCGACCGCGCGAGCTTGCGT
>JBOHSI010000035.1:0-7605 GCA_050733055.1 Gemmatimonadales bacterium | reverse complement strand
GCTCGCGGCCGACCCGTCGTGCGCCTACGAGCCGCCGGGGGGGGGCGACGCGGCCGTCATCGCGCCGGTGCGCGAGGTGACCTACGGCGCGGAGTTCCAGCCGGCCCTCGCCTGGACCCCCGCGGCGCGGGAGCGGGTCGCGCGGATCCCGTCCTTCGTGCGCGGCGTGGTCATGCAGCGCGTGGAGGAGTGGGCGCGTCGCCACGGCCGACACGAGATCACGCCCGAGCTCCTGGCGGAGGTGCGCCAGGCGATGCCGATCGATTTCTCCAAGCGGCAGCCCTTCTTCGTCGCTGACGGCTGATGGCTGACGGCGCCCTGCTGCTGCTTCAGGCCGCAGCGGACACCCCGCGCGCCTACGGCGAGTTCCCGTTGCTCGGCTCGCGGGCGGCGGTGTGGATCGCGGCCGAGGTGCACCTCATGTTCGCCGCCTTCGTGCTCGGGGTGCCGATGTTCGCGGTCGTCACCGAGGCAATCGGCATCTTCGGCAAAGACGAGCGTTACGACCGCCTCAGCAAGGAGTTCACCCGCCTCCTGCTCGTGGCCTACAGCGCGACGGCGATCTGGGGCGCGATCCTCGTCTTCTTCCTCGCGACGCTGTATCCGCGGTTCTGGGCCTACCTCACGACGATCTTCGGAGCCTCGATGTGGGTGTACGCCTCGCTGTTCTTCGTCGAGTCGTTCACCCTGTACCTGTACTACTACGGCTGGGACCGCTGGAAGCAGGGGCGGGCCAAGCTGTGGCACTGGACGTTGGGGATTCTCCTCAACGTCTGGGGCACGATCGTGATGTTCATCGCGAACGCCTGGCTGACTTACATGATGTCGCCTCCCCGGGACGTCACGCCCACTACCGATCTGACGACCATCAAGCTGTGGCACGCGATTGCCAATGCCACCTGGATGCCGATCAACGTGCACCGGGTGATTGCCAACGTCGTGTTCGGCGGGGCGATCGTGGGCGCGTACGCGAGCTACCGCTTTCTCGCCGCGACCACGGACGAGGAGCGAGCTCACTATGACTGGATGGGCTACGTCGGGAACTTCATCGCCATCGCGGCGCTGATCGTGCTCCCCTTCGCGGGCTACTGGCTGGGTCGCGAGATCTACCAGTACGACCAGTCCATGGGGATCACGATGATGGGCGGGTTCATGAGCTGGCTGTGGGTGATCCAGGCGTTCTTGATCGCCGTGCTGTTCCTCGCCGGGAACTACTACCTCTGGGTCGGGATGGGCCGCATCCCCGGCGCCGAGCGGTTTCGCCCCTACACGAAGTGGCTGCTCGTGGTCCTCGTGCTCGGCGCGATCGTGTGGGGTACGCCGCATACGATGATCGCCGACTCGCGGGAGCTCGCGGCGATGGGCGGCTCGCACCACCCGTTCCTGGGCGTGCTGGGCGTGATGAGCGCCAAGAACACGGCCGTGAACCTGATGATCCTCACCACGTTCCTGTCGTTCCTCCTGTACCGGCGCGCCAACAAGCGACCGATCGTGCCCTGGGCGCGGACCGGGACGGTGATCCAGGGGGCGATGTTCGCGATCGCGGCGGGCATCGTGCTGTTCTACGGCATCCGGGGCTACTTCGTCGAGGCGATCGTGCGGATCGGTTACAGCGTCTATCAGGTGTTCGCCGTGCTCGCCTGCATCGGGTTCGTCACGGTGATCGACATCCTGATGGCCCGCGGCGCGCAGTCGCTCGGCGTGATTCAGTGGGGCAAGATGCCGGCGCGCTCCCAATACGCGCTGTTCATCCTCGCCGTGACGTTCACGTGGCTCATGGGGCTAATGGGATTCGCCCGCTCTGGCATCCGGCAGCACTGGCACGTGTGGCAGGTCGTGCAGGACACGAGCCAATATGCGGCGACGCCGGCGCTGGGCTACGCCTCCCGGATGATCAGCTTGTGCGTGCTGATCTTCCTCGGGCTCGTGGCGTTCGTGTTCTGGCTGGGCGGGCTCGCGGAGAAGTCCACCTACGTCGCCGCGGGCGAGGGGAGGGGGGCAGCCCGGCATGTGGGCCATTAACCTGAAGATCGTGGGCGTCGTGCTGGGCACGCTGGCGGTCTACACGCTGATCGCCAACAAAATCCCCCAGGTGCAGTCCGAGGTCCCGCAGGCGCTCGCCCTCGGCGCGAACGTGACGCCGGACCAACTCGTCGCGGCGGGGGAGAAGGTCTACAACGGGATCGGTGGCTGCACCACGTGCCACGGCCTCGGCGAGCGCGCGCCCAACCTGCTCACGGACGAGAAGGGCGAAGGACCCATCGGCGGGCGCTGCGCCAAGCGCGAGCCCGGGAAGAGCTGCAAGCAGTACCTGCACGAATCGCTCGATCAGCCCGCGGCCTATGTCGTGAAGGGCTATGAGCCGATCATGCCGGTGGTCACGCGGCAGCTCTCGCCACAGCAAGTCTGGGCGCTGGTAGCGTTCCTGGAGGCGCAGGGCGGCACGGTGGACGTGACCGCGTCGGACATCCCCGCGGAGAGCGGCGCTGCCTCGCAGGGAGCAGCCGCCGGAGCGGGCGGGGGCGGCGCTGCCGCGTTGGCCGGAGGGAGCACGGATCCCAAGGTGATCCTCCAGGCCGCGGGCTGCCTCGCGTGCCACAAACTCGACGACCAGGGGCAGGCCATCGGCCCGGATCTCACCAGCGTGGGCGCGCGCCGCAACGCCGAATCGATTCGCGGCAAGATCCTCGATCCGGCGTCGTCGATCACGCAGGGATACGAAAAGTTCGCCGGCATCATGCCCAAGACGTTCGGCACCATGATGAACGCGGCGCAGCTCGAGGCGCTGGTCCAATACCTCGCCGCCCGCAAATGAACTTCCCTTCCGGCCCCACCGTCGCCCCCGGCCTGCGGCGCTATGCCGGCCATCCGTTCTGGCAGGCGATCGCTGTGCTGGTGCTGTCGTACGTCGTGATCGTGTACGGCATTCCGCTCATGCCGGAGAGCGCCCCGGTCCCGAAGAGCGTGGTCCTGCAATTCATGGCCACGATCCTGGTGGGCGTGCTCATCTACGTGAGCGACAACGAGGAGCGCTGGGCGCGCTTCCGCGAGCCGATCACCGCGGTGCTGGTGGAGCCGCGGCTCCGCGGGGTGCGCACCGCGCTTCTTCTTGGGGTGACGGTGCTTGCCGGGCTCGTTACGTACAGCCAGGTCCGCACGACCGTGGCGGCACCGCCCAGCCTGCGCTCGATCCATCCGGCACCGCCTGCGGAGATCACGTTTCGCGGGCGGACGATGACGCTCACCGGGCTCGACAACCCGTTGCGCCAGCACCCGGAGTCGCTCGCCGCCTACAGCGCCGAGGGAAAGCGCATCTACTACCAGGACTGTCTCCCCTGTCACGGCGACCACCTCGACGGCCAGGGGCACTTTGCCGCGGGCTTCAACCCGCTCCCCGCCAGCTTCCAAGACCAGGGGACGATCGCGCAGCTCACCGAGAGCTTCGTGTTCTGGCGCATTGCCAAAGGTGGGCCCGGGCTGCCGCGCGAGGGGGCCCCGTGGAACTCGGCGATGCCGCGCTGGGAGGACTTCCTCAGCGAGCGCGAGATCTGGTCGGTGACCCTCTTCCTTTATGATCAGACGGGGTGGAAGCCGCGGACGTGGGAGACGCATGAATAAGACGGTTCGGCGGATAGGTGGATGGGCGGATGGCATGACGGTGCTCGCCGTCCTGCTCTCAGCCTATCCGGCCATCCGCCTTACCGCCCAGGACACCACCGCTGGGAAGGCGGTCTACGACAAATGGTGCGCCGGCTGCCACGGCGACGCCGGCGCTGGCGACGGACCGGCGGCGGCCTACATGCTGCCGCGGCCGCGCGACTTCACGGGCGCGATCTACAAGATCCGCAGCACCGCGAGCGGCCAGCTCCCCACCGACGCCGACCTGATGCGCGCGATCGACAACGGCCTCCCCGGCACGGCCATGCCCGGGTGGAAGACCCGGCTGTCCGAGACCGAGCGGCGCGACGTGATGGGGTACCTCAAAACGTTCTCGACGTTCTTCGCCGACACGAGCCTGCACGTGGAGCCGCTCAGCTTCGGCACGGCACCCGGCGGCGGGACGAGCGTTGAGGCCCTGACGGTCGGGCGACAGTTTTACGACTCGATTGGCTGCCACAAATGCCACGGCACCCAGGGCCGCGGCGACGGCTCGTCGGCGCCGACCCTCAAGGATGACGCCGGCTTTCCGATCGTTGCGGCCGACCTCCACCAGAACTGGCAGTTCCGCGGCGGCGGGAGGGTCGAGGACATCTACCGCCGCTTGCGCACCGGGCTCGATGGCACGCCGATGCCGTCGTTCTCGGATCTCATCGATCAGAAGTTCCTGACCGACGAGGAGCTGTGGCGACTCGCGCAGTACGTGCGCAGCCTGTCGCCCGCCAAGGAGCCGGCAGTGCGCGACGTGATTCACGCGCCCCAGCTCGAGGCCGGGCTGCCGACGTCGCCCGACGATTCGGCATGGGCGCGGGTGGAGCGCTACTGGTACCCACTGGTCGGTCAGATCATCCGCCAGTCGCGCTGGTTCGCCCCGGCGGTTTCGGGGGTCTGGGTGCAGGCGGCGCACGACGGCAAGGAGCTCGCCCTGCGGCTGAGCTGGGACGACCGCTCCCAGAGCCCTGATACGGCGTGGTTCGCGTTCGAGGAGCGCGTGCTCGAGACGATGGCGAGCGACGACTCCCCGAGGCCATTGGCCGGGCTGTGGCCGGACCAGGTGGCGGTGCAGTTCCCCCGTCGCATGCCGGAGGGGATGGAGCGGCCGTACTTCCTCATGGGGACCGCGACGGAACCCGTGTACCAGTGGCGCTGGAGCCGCAGGGGGGAAGCAGCAGCGGGGCTCGCGCGCGGCCTCGAGCGGTTCGACGCGTTGCCGGAGGCGCCGGCAGCGCGGGCGGTCTACGATCACGGCCAGTGGCGCGTGGTGTTTACGCGCTCCCTTGCCACGCCCGACACTGCGAACGAACTTCAGTTTGGGGTGGGCCGTGCCATTCCGGTGGCCTTCTTTGCCTGGGACGGTTCCCACGGAGAGCACGGATCCCGGATGGCAGTAAGCACGTGGTATTTCCTCGCGCTCGACCAACCCACGCCGCCGAGGGTGTTCATCTCGCCCGTCGTGGCGATGGCGCTCACGTTGGGGCTGGGCTTCATGGTGGTGTGGCGGGCGCAGCGCCGCGGTGCCGCCGGTTCGCCGGGGTGAGGGGTATAGGGTGCTGGATCCTTTACAGGAGGCGTGATGCGTAACCTCGGTTCCGTAGCAGTGTTGGCGGTGGGCGTGGTGGCGCTGGGACTCGCGGCCTGGTCCCGGCAACCTGTGGACCAGGGGGGCGGGGGCGGGGCCAGCGTCACCGGAAAGATCAAGTTCACCGGGACGAAGCCCGCGATGCCGAAGATCGACATGAGCGAAGAGCCGAAGTGCAAGGCGAAGTACACCACGCCGCCGACCGACGACGCCGTGGCGGTGAACGCCAACGGCACGCTCGCCAGCGTGTTCGTGTACGTGAAGTCGGGTCTGCCGGCGGGCTACAAGCCTCCCGCGCCCGCTGCCGCGGTGCTGCTCGACCAGGACGGCTGCCGCTATCACCCGCGGGTGTTCGGGGCCATGGTGGGCCAGACCATCACCATCAAGAACTCCGACGGCATCCTCCACAACATCAAGGCGAAGGCGAAGGCGAACCGCCCCTTCAATATCAGCCAGCCCACGGTCATGACCTCGACAAAGTCGTTCGACAAGCCCGAGGTCCCGGTGGCGTTCGAGTGCAACGTGCACGGCTGGATGCGCGCCTGGCTCGGCGTCCTGCCGCACCCGTTCTTCGGGGTGAGCGGCACGGACGGAAGCTTCAGTATCAAGGGGCTGCCGCCGGGGACGTATACGATCGAGGCGTGGCACGAGAAGTACGGCCCGCAGGCGGCCACCGTGACGGTGACGGGCACGGAGACGAAGACGGCCGACTTCACTTACGCCGCTAAGTAGGGAGGGACCCTATGAGCTGGTGGCTGCCTCCGGCCACGTCCACGTTCGCCGGCGACATCGATTTCATGTTCACCCTGATCCTGGTCATCACGGGAATCGCGCTGGTGATCGTCGAGACCGGGTTGATCTGGTTTGTCATCCGGTACCGCGGGCGTCCAGGCCGGCGGGCCTTCTACACGCACGGCAGCACGAAGGCCGAGGTGGTGTGGTCGGCGATACCGGCGGTCACGATGGTGATCCTCGGGATCATGAGCAACGGAGTGTGGAACAAGATCAAGGGCCGCGAGAGCGTGCCGGCCGGCGCGTATCCGATCGGCGTGCACGCGAAGCAGTTCGAGTGGCAGATCACCTATCCCGGACCGGACGGCCAGCTGGGCACGGCGGACGACTTCACCGTCCGCAACCAGCTGCACGTGCCGGTCGAAAGGCCGATCGTCACGCATCTCAGCGCGGAGGACGTGATCCATTCGTTCTTTATCCCCGAGTTCCGGCTGAAGCAGGATGCCGTGCCGGGGATGGACATCCGGGTCTGGTTCGAGGCGACCAAGGCGGATTCCCTGGAGCTGGGTTGCGCCGAGCTGTGCGGGATGGGTCACTACAGGATGCGGGCGCGGGTGTGGGTGTGGCCCGCCGAGAAGTACGACGCCTGCGCGAAGCAGACCGCAGACGAGTTCGTTGACTGTCTCCGGCCGTCACAGGATCAGGCGCTGACAGGGGGGACCGGCTCATGACGAGCGTCGCCGCGACCGCGCCGGCTCACGGGGTGCATCACGCCCCGATGAGCTTTTGGCGCAAATACATATTCTCGACCGACCACAAGATCATCGGCATCCAGTTCCTGTTCGTGAGCCTGTTTTTCCTGCTCGTGGGCGGCGTGCTGGCGATGCAGATGCGGTGGGCGCTTGGGTTCCCCGGTCAGCCGATGCCGGGCGGCGGGCTGCTCCCGGAGACGAGAGCCGCGGACGGGGTGCTCCTCCCCGAGTACTACATCGAGCTCGTGTCGATGCATGGCACGTTCATGGTGTTCTTCGCCATCATGCCGCTGCTCGTGGGTGTGTACGCGAACTTCCTGATCCCGCTGAAGATCGGGGCGCACGACATGGCGTTCCCGCGGATCAACATGGCGTCCTTCTGGACGGCCTTCCTCGCGGGCCTCATCATGTTGGCGAGCTTCTTCGTCCCCGAGGGCGCGATCCGGTCCGGCTGGACCAACTACGCGCCGCTGTCCGCCCGACCCGACCTTTCTGGCGTGACCACCGGGCAGATCCTGTGGTGCGTATCGATCGTCGTGCTCGGGCTCTCCTCGGTGATGGGCGCGCTCAATTACATCACGACGATCATCAACCACCGCGCGCCCGGGATGACGTGGTTCCGGATGCCGCTCTCGGTCTGGTCGCTGTTCATCACGGCGATCCTGAGCGTGCTGGCGCTCCCGGTGCTGCAGGGCGCGGCGATCCTGCTGATGTTCGATCAGACGATCGGCACGCATTTCTTCGATCCGGTCGCGGGGGGCCAGGCGCTCCTGTGGCAGCATCTCTTCTGGTTCTTCGGGCATCCCGAGGTCTACATCCTGATCCTGCCCGCCATGGGAATGGTGTCCGACATGATCGCGAACGGCAGCCGCAAGCCGATCTTCG
>JBOHSI010000034.1:0-11130 GCA_050733055.1 Gemmatimonadales bacterium | reverse complement strand
GTACTTCCCCCGTCTCCGTTCCCGGGCCCCGGCTGCATGTCGCCATCATCATGGACGGCAACGGCCGCTGGGCCACGCGCCGCGGCCTGCCCCGCGCCGCCGGCCACCGCGCCGGCGCCGACGCGGTTCGGCGAATCGTCGAAGCGGCACCCGACCACGGCATCGGCGCCCTGACGCTCTTCGCCTTCTCGGCCGACAACTGGAAGCGCCCGCCCAGCGAGGTCGCCACGCTGATGCGGTTGTTCGCGCGCCACCTCCGCACCGAGACGCCGCGCCTCGTCGAGAACGGCGTGCGGCTCCACGTCGTCGGCCGCCGGGACCGGCTCCCCGCCCCGCTCGTTGCAAGCATCCAGGCGGCGGAGCGCGCCACCGCCGGCGGGCGCCGGCTCCTGCTGCGTCTGGCAGTCGATTACTCGGCGCGCGAGGCCATCGCCGCCGGACGACTCCTCCCCGACGTGGACCTGCTGATTCGCACCGGCGGCGAGCAACGGCTCTCGGATTTCCTGCTGTGGGAGTGCGCGTACGCCGAGCTCTACTTCTTGGACACGATGTGGCCCGACGTCGGCGCGGCCGAGCTCGCCGCGGCGATCCGCGAGTTCCGCTCGCGCCGGCGCCGCTTCGGCGGACTGCCGGAAGCGGCGGCCGGATGAGCACCATGACCGAGCGGACCAAGCTCGGCCTCGACATCCTGGGCGCCGCGGCCGTCCTCGGGATCGCCAGCGACGCCCTGCTGCGCGCCACGCCGTGGGGGCTGAACGCGTTCTTGTGCACCGCCGGGCTCGTGAGCGCGGTCGCCTGGATGGTGCGCCGGCGGCGCGCACCGGTCAGCGCCGATGCCCCTTGGCTCGCGGTGACGGCGCTGCTCCTGGGCTCGAACTTCGTCGCGCGCGACTCGGGCACGCTCCGGGCGTTCGACACGATCGGCCTTGGGCTCACATGCTCGATCGCCTATCTCAGCCTGCACGGCATCGGCCTGCGCGGCCGCAAGGTGCGCGATTACGTGCGCGCCGGAATCGCGACGGCGGCAAGCGCGTGCGCGGGCACCTTTCCGCTCGTGGGGCGGGACGTGACCTGGAGCGAGCTGCCGAGCGGCGGCGCGCTGCGTCGGGCGCGGGCGGTGGGCGTCGGCGGGCTGATCGCATTCCCGCTGCTCTTCATCTTCGGCGCCCTGTTCGCGTCTGCGGACCCCGTGTTCGGTAACGTGATCACCGGCGTGATGGACGTCGACTTCGCCGCGCTTGGGTTGCACGCCTTCTGGATCGCGTTCTGGACGGCGCTCGCCGCCGGATATCTTTGGGGGGGCTTCCTGCACAACCGATCCCGGCCTGGAGCCCTGGCCGGGCGAGGCCTCTCACTCAGCATCGTTCCCGTCGGCACGGCGCTCGGCCTCCTCGACCTGCTGTTCCTCGTGTTCGTCGTCGTCCAGCTCCGCTATTTCTTCGGCGGGGCCGAGTTGATCCGAGACACCACGGGGCTGACGTACGCCGAGTACGCGCGCCGGGGGTTCTTTGAGCTCGTTACCGCCAGCGCGCTGGCGCTTCCGACGCTGCTCGGCGCGAACTGGGCCCTTCGCCACGAGGCACGCGAGCACCGGCGCACATTCCGGCAGCTGGCGGGGCTGCTCCTAGTCCTGCTCGCCGTCGTCATAGCGTCCGCGCTCGGGCGGATGTGGCTGTACGTGGAAGAGTTCGGGCTGTCGGAGATCCGGCTCTACTCCACCGCATTCATGGCGTACCTCGCCGGCGTGTTCGCCTGGTTCGGCTGGACGGTGCTGCGCGGGCGCCAACGGCAGTTCGCGTTCGGCGCGCTGGTGCAGGGATTCGCCGTGCTCGCGGGCTTGCACCTGCTGAATCCCGATGCTTTCATCGTCCGCACCAATCTCGCGCGACCGCCCAACCACCGCCCGTTCGACGCCGCGTACGCGGCCTCATTGAGCGCCGATGCCGTGCCCGATCTGCTCGCCGCCCTCCCGCGGCTCGACACCAAGGAGCAATGTCGGGCGGCGAGCAAGCTGCTGGCGCGCTGGACACGGGGCGCGGCCGGCGTCGACGACGACTGGCGCAACTGGAACCTAGCCCGCGCCCGGGCGCGGCGCGCCGTGGGCGAAGCCGCCGCGAGCCTGCGGGCGCTCCCCTGCTCGGAGTACCGGCGATGATCACGGACGGCCTGAACCCCCTCAATTTCCTGCTGTTCCTCGGGTTGGTGCTGGGCGGCGGCGCGGCCGCGCTGCTGTTCGTCTTCTCGCTCGTGCTGAAGCGGGCTGACGTCGCCCGGCGCATCGCCAAGCTCACCCTCGGCGGCGCAGGCGCGTACGCAGGGCTGTTTCTCCTCGCCTCGCTCGCGAGTAAGGACAGGATCCTCGGGCCCAACGAAGAGAAGCACATCTGCGAGGTGGACTGCCACCTTGCCTACGCGGTCGTGGGCGTGAAGACCGCGAAGACGCTCGACGGCCGAACGGCGCAGGGCACGTTCCACGTGGTGACGGTACGCGTCCGCTTCGACGAGACCACCATCTCCCGCCACCGCGGGATGGCGCCGCTCACGCCCAACAGCCGCTACGTGGCGATCGTGGACGGCCAGGGGCGGCGCTACGAGGCGCCAAGCGACGCGCTCAAACGCCAGCTGGTTCCGGGAGAGCGCTACACCACCGACTTCACGTTCGACCTGCCGACCGACGCGCAGGACCTGCGGCTGGTGCTTGCGAGCCGCGACATCGAGACGCCGTTCCTGATCGGGCATGAGAACGGCCTGTTCCACGGCAAGACGACTTTCCGGTTGAGCGCGTCCGACTAGTTTTCGGACGATGGGACCCACCATCGTTCAGGTCGACGCGTTCACCGACACCCCGTTGGCCGGCAATCCGGCGGCCGTGTGCGTGCTCCCAGCCCCCCGCGAGGCGCGCTGGATGCAGGACGTCGCCCGCGAGCTGAACCTCTCCGAGACTGCGTTCCTTCACCCCCACCCCCCGGACGACGGGTACCACCTGCGCTGGTTCACGCCCGCGGTCGAGGTGGACCTGTGCGGCCACGCCACGCTCGCGAGCGCCCATGTGCTGTGGGAGGACGGCCATCTGCC
This sequence comes from Gemmatimonadales bacterium, assembly GCA_050733055.1. Lineage (GTDB taxonomy): Bacteria > Gemmatimonadota > Gemmatimonadetes > Gemmatimonadales > GWC2-71-9 > DASUAL01. The sequence goes on along the minus strand of JBOHSI010000034.1, from coordinate 8,055 downwards.
GCGCGACCGCACGGCCCGTTTCCACACGAACAGCGGGCTCCTCACCGCGGTAGCGAAGGACGATTGGATCGAGCTCGACTTTCCGGCCACGCCCGCCGTCCCCGCCCCGGCGCCTCCGGGGCTCGCCGCGGCCCTCGCCGGCGCGCCACGCTGGATCGGGCGGAGCAAGTTCGATTACCTGGTCGAGCTGGACACCGAGGACACCGTGCGGCAGCTGCAGCCCGACTTCTCGGCGCTCGAGCGCGTCGAGGCCCGGGGCGTCATCGTCACAAGCCGCGCGACGAGGCCCGGATACGACTTTGTGTCGCGGTTCTTCGCGCCCCGGGCCGGGGTCAGGGAAGACCCCGTCACCGGCTCGGCACACTGCGCGTTGACGCCGTTCTGGAACGAGCGGCTTCACAAGCAGGAAATGACGGCATACCAGGCATCGGCGCGCGGCGGCGTAGTCCGGGTGCGCCTCGAGGGCAGCCGCGTGACCCTCGGTGGGCAAGCGGTGACCGTGCTGCGCGGACAGCTGAGGTGAGCCGCCCTCGCCCGCCGATGGTGGCCGGCGTGCTGGAGACCGCGCTGTACGTCGCCGATATCGCGCGCGCCACGGAGTTCTACCAGTCGCTGTTCGGGTTTCCCAGGCTCGGCGGCGATGCGCGGTTCACCGCTCTCGAGGTGCCCGGCCGGCAGGTGCTGCTGTTGTTCCGGCGGGGAGAGTCCACCGAGCCGATCCGGCTCCCGGGGGGTGCGATCCCGCCCCACGACGGCGCCGGCCAACTGCATTTCGCGCTGGCGATCCCCGAGCCCGAGCTCGACCGCTGGGAGGCGCGGCTCGCATCCCGGGGAATTCCGATTGAATCCCGCGTGCACTGGCCGCGCGGGGGCACGAGCATCTACTTCCGCGATCCCGACGGCCACCTGGTGGAGCTGGCCACCCCCGGGCTGTGGTGGCCCAAGGCATGAGCCGCCGCGACGCGAGCATCACCGGGTGGAGCGACGCAGCGTGCTGCGCCCCCTTTTTTTTTGACCTACGGGGCCTCTGGCCTCTATCCTTACGGGCCATGGCCACCACCGCCACGCCAACCGCCCCCCGTGCCACCCGACTCGTCGGCTATCTCTGCGCGCTTGGCGCCGGCGCCGTGTGGGGAACGACGGGGCCGCTGAGCACGGCGCTGTACAAGCAAGGCGAGGCCATCACCGGCATCGGGTTCTGGCGACTCGTGCTCGGGCTCGCCGGCTTTCTGATTTACGGCCTGTTCCGGCCCCAGCTGTTCCGCATCGACCGCACTACCTGGCTGCTCGTCGGCCTCGGTGGCGGCGTGCTGGTCGCGCTGTTCGAGGTGGCCTATCAGTTCGGCATCGCCGGCACGGGCGTCGCCGGCGCGGCGGCGCTGCTCTACATCGCGCCCGTACTCGTGGCGCTGCTCGCGAAGCCGATCCTCGGCGAGAAGCTCACCACGCTCCGCGTTGCGCTCGCCGTGGCGGTGATGGTGGGCGCCGCCCTCACCGTGCAGGGCGGCAGCCGCGGCGCGGGGACCGCGGGCGTCGCGCTGCCGAGCCTTGTCGAGGGCGTCGCCGGCGGGCTGCTCGCGATGGTGTCCTACGCGGGAACCACGCTGCTAGCGCGCTTCGCCGTGCCACGCTACGGCGCGGCTCAGGTGCTGTTCCTCGAGATCTTGGGCGGCGTCGTGGTGCTCGGGATCGTGCTGCCACTCGCGGGCCATCCGCCGATGCCGCCACGCTCGCCGGACGCCTGGACCTACGTCTTGCTGCTCTCACTCGGCTCAGTGCTCGCGGCGAACTTCCTGTTCTTCGCGGCGGTGCGGCGGATCGACGCGGCGCCGACCGCTGTCGCAGCGACGATCGAACCGGTCGTGGGCACCGTGCTCGCGCTGGCCCTGTTCCATCAGCAGCTGACAATGCTCGGGTGGCTCGGGCTGATGATGGTCGTGGGCGGCCTGGCGACGGGGTATCTGAAGGAAGCCAAGCAAGGTGCGCTGGAGACGTAGCACCCTACGGGAAGGACCACGATGCTGCCCATCGTCTTGACCATTGCCGTGTTGCAACAGCCTGCTGCCCCGCCGGCCCTCCCGGGCCAGGTAGGCGACACGTCCCCGTTCCGGCGGCTCGTGCTGCCCACCCCGACCCTGATCCGCCAGGGGGCGGGGCGCCCGGGCCCGCGCTACTGGCAGCAGCGGGCTGACTACACGATCCGGGTCTCGCTCGACACCGCCACGCACACGGTCGCCGGCACCGAGACGATCCGCTATACGAACAACTCGCCCGACACGCTGGCGTACATCTGGCTCCAACTCGACCAGAACCTCTACCACGCGGACAGCCGCGGCCAGGCGCTGAACCCGGCCGACGCACGCTTCGCAGGACGCGGGTTCGAGGGCGGCTACACGATCGACGATGTGAGATCGGTCCGCCGGCTGGGGCAGGCGGCCGGCAGGACACCTCTTGCGACGATGCTCAACGGCACGATGCTGCGGGCGGAGCTCGATCGGCCACTGCCCCCGGGGGCTCGCGCGGAGCTCGAGCTGGCGTACCGCTTCGTGGTGCCCGAGCACGGCTCCGACCGCATGGGCCGGGAGCAGTTCCCGGAGGGCGGGGGGAGCTGGCTGTACGAAATCGCGCAGTGGTACCCGCGCGTCGCCGTGTACGACGACGTCCGCGGCTGGAACACCGAGCAGTACCTCGGCCAGGGCGAGTTCTACCTCGAATACGGCGACTTCGACTTCTCGATCACCGTGCCGCGGAGCTTCGTGGTGGCGGCGACGGGGACCTTGCTCAACCCCATCGAAGTGCTGACGGTCACCCAGCGCGCCCGGCTCGCGCGGGCGCTCAGGTCAGACTCGACCGTCGCCATCATCGCCAAGACCGAAGTCGGCCAGCCGTCCACGCGGCCGGCAGGCGCCAGTCGCACGCTCACCTGGCGCTACGCCGCGAAGAACGTGCGCGACGTCGCCTGGGCGGCGGCGCCCACTTTCGTCTGGGACGCGAGCGGCTACGCTGGCGTCCTCATTCAGTCATTCTACCCGCCTGAGGCGAACGCCGACTGGGCCCGCTCCACGGAGTACGCGCGGCACTCGATCAAGCACTACTCCGAGAAGTGGTTCCGCTATCCCTACCCCACCGCCATCAACGTGGCCGGCCCCGTGGGCGGCATGGAGTACCCCATGATCGTGTTCTGCTCGCACCGCGCCGGGGGTCGCAGCCTGTTCGGCGTCACCACCCACGAGCTCGGCCATCAGTGGTTCCCGATGATCGTCGGCAACAACGAGCGGCTGCACGCGTGGATGGACGAGGGGCTCAACAGCTTCATCAACATCTACTCCGGCCTCAGCTTTTATGGAGACACGATCCCGCAAGGTCGCGGCAACACCCAACAGTGGGCGAAGTTCGTCGCCACCGGCCAGGACCAGCCGCCGATGCTCGCCGCCGACCGCGTGAGCCCGCGTCTGCTGGGGCAGGTGGCGTACAACAAGCCGGCCACGGGCCTCTACCTGCTGCGCCATCATATCCTCGACGACACGACGCGTTTCGATGCGGCGTTCCGGGAGTACATCCGCCGCTGGGCGTTCAAGCACCCCACGCCCGCCGACTTCTTCCGCTCGATGGAGAACGCGCTGGGCGAGGAGCTCTCATGGTTCTGGCGCGGCTGGTTCTATCGCACCGATGTCGTCGACCTGGCGGTGGACTCGGTGCGTACGCGGGCGGACACGAGCGGCACGAAGCTCTGGATTTTCCTGTCGAGCCCCGGCGGCCTGCCGATGCCCGTGCATCTCCGACTCAGCTTCGCGGACGGCAACACGGAAGACGTGCGGCTGCCGGTCGAAATCTGGTTCCAGGGAAACCGCTATGCGTATGTGCGTGGCGTCCGGGGGGACGTGGCGAGGGTGGAGATCGATCCAGAACAGGACTTCCCGGACGTGCGGCGGGAGAACAACGTTTGGGTGAAACCACAATAGAAGCGTCGCCCGACGCTACCGCGCCCCCGTCGCCGGCCCGCCCGGCTTCAGATACTGGTCGATCCAGTCGAGCACCGTGCTCCACCAGATCCGTCGGTTGCGCGGCTTCAGGACCCAGTGCCCTTCGTCGGGGAAGTAGAGGAACTTGGCGGGTACCCCCATGCGGCGCGCCGCCGTGAACGCCTGGTAACCTTCCGATAGGTCCACGCGGTAGTCGAGCTGGCCGTGGACGAACAGGATCGGCGTCTTCCAGTTCTTCACGTGGTTGAGCGGCGACCACTTCTCGTACAGCTCGCGATTGGCATACGGCGTACCGCCGAACTCCCAATCCGTAAACCACAGCTCCTCGGTGGTCCCCGCCATGCTCACGGTGTTAAACACGCCGTCGTGATCGACGAGCACCTTGAAGCGATCCGTGTGCCCCGCCAGCCAAGCGATCATGTAGCCGCCGTACGAGGCGCCCGCCGCCCCCATCCGCGTCGAGTCGACGTAGGCAAGCCTGCTCACCGCGTCGAGGCCCTTCAGCAGGTCCTCCGACGGATAGTCGCCCCAGTGTTGGGAGATCGCGTCGGTGAACCTCTGGCCGTACCCCGTCGAGCCGTGGAAGTTGACCGCCGCCACGACGTACCCGCGCGCGGCGAACATGGCGTAGTTCCAGCGCGCTCCCCAGTAGTCGGTCCACGCCCCCTGAGGGCCGCCGTGGATCAGGTAGACGAGCGGGTATTTGCGGGACGGGTCGAACCCGGGGGGCTTCGCCAGCCAGCCGAAGACGGAATCGCCCAGCGCGCCCACGAACCCGAACTCCTCGAGCGGCCGGAGATCGAGCGTCGCGAGCGCTGCGTCGTTGTGGTGCGTGAGGGGCCGCCCGGACACCCACACTTCGTTCGGCTGGGTGTGACTCTGGTGCAGATAGACGAGCGTCTTGCCATCGGGCGCGACCGCGACGCGCGTATTGACCCCGTTGCCGCCCACGGCAACGGAGCGACGGAACGACGGAATGTCGATCCGGTAGATGTTGTCCGTCCCGCGCTCCTCGACGACGGCGTAAATGCACTTCGAGTCGGGACACCAGGTATAGGAGCCGACCGAGAGAGTCCAGCCCCTCGTTGCCTCGACCGCCTGACCGCGCGTCCGCCCGTCCGCCCTGGACAGGAGCATCAAACGCAGCCGGTCGGATTCAAACCCGGGCCTCTCCATCGAGAGGTACGCCAGGTAGCGCCCGTCGGGCGAGTAACGCGGCGTGTTGTCGGCCCCGCGGCTCGTAGTGAGTGCACGCATCCCGGTGCCGTCGGGGCCCATGAGATAGATGTCGACATTGGTGTTGTCGGCCACGGTGGAGTCGCCGTGCATCGCGACGGCGATCTCTCTCCCGTCCGGCGCGACCGCGACATCACCGTCGCCGCCCGTCGCGATCGTTGGAACATCGTGGTCGATGGGCGTGATGTCCTTGGCGCCGTCGTCGGTGAGGCTCACGCGGAAGAGATGCTGCCGCTTTCCGACGCGCCAGTCGTCCCAGTGGCGCCAGAAGAGGCCGGTCCAGATCTTCGCTTCGGTGGGGAGGTCGCCGTTGCGCCGGTCGATCTCCTGGTCGGCGGGCCACTTGATGTCCGCCGTGACGATCAGCCCGCTCCCATCCGGGAGCCACAGCGGATCGGACACCCCGTCCGCGAGATTCGTGAGGCGCCGCGCCTCCCCACCCGCCACCGGCAGCACCCACAGCTGCGGTCCGTTCTGGCGCGTCGAGACGAACGCCAGCGCCTTGCCGTCGGGAGACCAGCGCGGTTGGCGGTCCGAGCCAGGACCCTGCGTGAGGCGCCGGGTCTCGCCGCTCGCGACCTCGGCGAGCCAGATGCGCGTCGTGCCGCGGTTGTCCTTGAGGGAAGACTCGGTGACCGTGTACGCCACCCACTTGCCGTCGGGCGAGAGTTGGGGATCGCCGACGGATCTGAGCGCGATGTAGTCGTCGAACGTGATGGCTCTGCGCTGGGCCGCGATGGGAGCGGCGGCGAGCACCAGCAGCGCGAGCAGTCGCAGAGCTCTCATGGTCTGCTCAGTAATCTGGATGAGTGATGATGGCCTTGACGAGCGCGTCGAACACCCGCGACTCGGGGGCCACCACCCCACTCGAGTCGGTGTGCACATTCCAGGCGCACAGCTCGTTCAGCGCCGTGGCCTCCTCGTACGTGAGGCGCAAGAGGTAGCCGTCTCCCGTACGCCGGGCCCCGTCCAGGACTTGCGCCAGGACGTCCGGCAGGTGTCGCGCGCCCCGGACCGCAGCGAGCTGCTCGCGGGTGATTATGAGATCCATCACTCCCTTGCATTGCCGGGTCGGGGGCGAAATCTTGTCCCTTCACCCTCCGCCCGCAAGGAACAGCGATGCCGCGCACCGAGTTCATCGCCACCGGGTTCCACGTCCCCGAACGTGTCGTCACGAACGACGACCTCGCGAAGATGATGGACACCTCCGACGAGTGGATCACCCAGCGCTCCGGCATCAAGACGCGCTACTGGGTCTCGGAGGGTGAGACCGGCGCCACCCTGGCGCGAGAGGCGACGCTGAAGGCGCTCGGCAGAGCCCGCCTCAAGGCCTCCGACCTCGACTGCATCGTCTACTGCACCTGCACCCCCGACCACTTCGAACCCGGCAACGGCGTCTTTCTCCAGCGCGAGCTCGGCTTGTCCGACATCCCCGCCATCGACGTGCGCAACCAGTGCTCCGGATTCGTGTACGGCCTGGCCGTCGCCGACGCCTGGATCCGCACCGGCCAGTACGCCCGCGTGCTGCTGGTGGGCGCCGAGGTCCATTCGCGAGGCCTCGACAAGACGACGCAGGGCCGCGACACCGCAGTGCTGTTCGGCGATGGGGCGGGCGTCGCGATCCTCGGTCCGACGGACGACCCACAGCGGGGCGTGCTCTCGACGCACCTGTACGCCGACGGCCGGCAGGCTGAGAAGTTGTGGGTAGATGCGCCCGGGCTGGCGCACGATCCGTTCATCAGCGAGGAACTCATCCGCGAGGGAAAACATCGAGCGGTCATGGATGGACGCGAGGTATTCAAGTTCGCGTCAGTGTTGATGCCGCAGTCCGTCGCGACGGCCCTCAAGGCGCACGGCCTCACCCCCGCCGACGTCAAGCTGTTGATTCCCCACCAGGCGAACCTGCGGATCATCGAGATGGTGCAGAAGGCCATCGGGCTGCGGCACGACCAGGTCTACGCGAACATCCAGCGGTACGGCAATACCACGGCGGCGTCGATCCCGATTGCGCTGGACGAAGCCCTGTGCGAGGGCCGCCTGCGGCGCGGGGACCTGCTGATCCTGACGGCGTTCGGCTCGGGCTTCACGTGGGCTAGCGCGGCCATCAGGTGGTGAGGTCCACGAGCCAGCGTCTTACTTGTTCAGGTCCGCACCCCACATATCGCGGTACACGATCGGGCCCTCGTTGAGCGCCCGGATCCCCGCCTCGATCTGGCCCTTGTCCCCTACCACCACGATATCAAAGTGGTCGGGATCGATGTACTGTCGCGCCACCCGCTGCACCTCGGCCGCCGCGACCGCGTTGATTCGCTCGATGTACCGACTGTAGTGGTCGAGGGGCAGCCTGTAGACGAGGAGCTCCCGGAAGCGCGCCGCGGCGCTCGCGGTCGTCTCGAACTCCCCGGGGAGGCCGAGCGTGATGTACGCCTTCGCTTTCTCGAGCTCCGCGTCGGGGACCGTCTCGTCCCGGATGCGGCGCAGCTCCTTCAGGAACTCGATCAGGGAGCTGTCCGTCTTGGCCGTCACGACCGAAGCGCTCGCGACGAAGGGGCCGGCCATGCGCAGCGCCGCGAACTGGGAGAACGCACCGTAGGTATAGCCGCGCGTCTCGCGCAGGTTCCGGTTGAGCCGCGACGTGAACGCGCCGCCGAGGATCGTGTTGAGGACCTGCAGCGCGTAGTAGTCGGGGCTGGAGCGCGCGATCCCGACGTGCCCGATCCGGACGATCGACTGCGCGGCGCCCGGCTTGTCGATGAGGTACACGGTGCGGCCTGCCGGGGCCGGTGCCGCCGCGTCCGGCGCCGTCGGCACGTCGCCGGGCTGCCACCCCCCGAAC
>JBOHSI010000033.1:0-14255 GCA_050733055.1 Gemmatimonadales bacterium | reverse complement strand
GCTCGACGAAGCGGCGCGCGAGGGCCGGGGGGCTGCCCAGTTGGACGGACGGATGATCGATGCCGCCTCCGCTCGCATGGCACAGAACGTCGTGCAGATCGCCTCCGCGATCGCCGCGCGCGCGGGCTCCTTCTCCCCAATGGCCACCTCTCGAGCGTAGCGCGTGGACATTCACGAATACCAAGCGAAGGAACTGCTCGCCGGCTTCGGCGTCCGCGTGCCCAAGGGTGGCGTCGCGTACAGCGCGGACCAGGCCGTCTACCGCGCCGCCGAGATCGGAGGCAGCCACTGGGTGGTCAAGGCGCAGATTCACTCGGGCGCGCGCGGCAAGGCGGGCGGGATCAAGCCCTGCTCCAGCGACGTCGACGTGCGCCAGGCGGCGAAACAGCTGCTGGGAACGACGCTGGTCACGTTCCAGACCGGACCCGAAGGTCTCCCGGTGCACCGGCTGCTGATCGAGGAGGCCCTGCCGATCGAGCGGGAGCTCTACATCGGCCTCGTGCTCGACCGCAGGCGCGAGCGCATCGTGGTCGTGGCGCACCCGCACGGCGGGATGGAGATCGAGGAAATCGCCCAGCGCGAGCCTGCGGCGATCCTTCGCGAGGTGGTCGAGCCGGCGGTCGGGATGCAGGCGTTCCAGGCGCGCGAGCTTGCCTTCGGCCTCGGGCTCGCGCCCGCGCAGGTCAACCAGGCGGTGACGATCATCCTCGGCGCCTACCGGGCGTTTCGTGAGCTCGACGCCACGATGGTCGAGATCAATCCGCTCGTCGTGACGCGGGACGGCCAGGTCCTGGCACTCGACGTGAAGATGAGCTTCGACGACAACGCGATGTTCCGGCGCCCCAACGTGGCTGAGCTGCGCGACTACGCGCAGGATGATCCCCGCGAGGCCGAGGCGGCCGAACACGGGCTCAACTACGTGGCGCTGGACGGCGACATCGGCTGCATCATCAACGGCGCGGGGCTCGCCATGGCGACGATGGACATGATCAAGCACGCGGGTGGGGAGCCCGCCAACTTCCTCGACATCGGCGGCGGCGCCTCGCCCGAGCGCGTGGCCCGCGCGTTCCGGTTGGTCCTGTCCGACCGGAACGTCAAGGCGATCCTCGTGAACGTGTTTGCGGGGATCAACCGTTGCGACTGGGTGGCCCAGGGCGTGGTGCAGGCGGTGCGCGACGTGCAGGTGCCCGTGCCGATCGTCGTGCGCCTCGCGGGAACGAACGTGCAGGAGGGACGCCGCATCCTGAAGGAGAGCGGCCTGCCGATCGTCACCGCCGACACTCTCTCGGAGGCCGCCGAGCGCGTGGTCGCCGCGCGCGACGCGAAGGGAACGCCATGAGCATTCTCCTCGACGAGAACACTCCGGTCATCATCCAGGGCTTCACCGGAGACAAGGGCACGTTCCACGCGAAGGAGATGATCGCGTACGGCACGAACGTCGTGGGCGGCGTGACGCCGGGGAAGGGCGGCGTCACGCACCTCGGACGGCCGGTGTTCAACACGACCAAGGAAGCCGTGGCGGCCACCGGCGCCATCGCGAGCCTGATCCTCGTGCCAGCGCCGTTCTGCGCCGACGCCATCATGGAAGCTGCCGACGCCGGCATCCAGGTCGTCGTGACAATCACGGACGGCGTGCCGGCGCAGGACATGATGACGGTGAAGCGGTACTTGTGGCGCTACGCCAAGGAGCGGCGCACCCGCCTCATCGGGCCGAACTGTGCGGGCGTGATCTCCGCCGGGAAGGCGATGATGGGGATCATGCCGGGACACATCTACGAGCGCGGCAGCGTCGGCGTGGTGACGCGCTCGGGTACGCTCGGCTACGAGGCGGCGTCGCAAATGAAGGCCCTCGCGGTGGGCATCACGACCAGTGTGGGCATCGGGGGCGACCCGATCAACGGCAGCTCGTTCGTGGACATGCTGGCCCTGTTCGAGGAGGACCCGGAGACCGAGGTCGTGATGATGATCGGCGAAATCGGCGGCCCGCAGGAGGCCGACGCCGCAACGTTCGTCCAGGAGCACATGACGAAGCCCGTGGTCGGCTACGTCGCGGGACTCACGGCCCCGAAGGGTCGCCGGATGGGTCACGCAGGTGCCATCATCTCCGCCTTCGGCGACACCGCGGCCGAGAAGGCCGAGATCATGCGCTCGGCGGGCCTGATCGTCGCCCCCAGCCCGGCCGAGCTCGGGGCCACCGTGGCGCGGGCACTCGCGCAGCGGCCGACCCACCGGGTGATGGTCCAGCGGTGAGCCCGCCCGGTCCGGCGCGCCCGAGCGTCGTCGTCACGCGGCGGCTGCCGGCGCCGGTCGAGGAGCAACTCCAGTACGACTTCGACGCCCGCCTGAACGGGGACGATCATCCCTTCACGGCCGCTGAGCTGCGGGAGGCGCTGCGCAGCGCGGACGCGGTCGTCCCCACAGTGAGCGACCGTGTGACGGCGGACGTGCTCGCGGTCGAGCCGCTGCGCGCGAAGATCCTGGCGAACTTCGGCGTGGGGTACAACCACATCGACGTCGAGGTGGCCAAAACCCGCGGCATCGTCGTCACGAACACGCCCGACGTGCTCACCGACGACACCGCCGACGACGCCGTCATGTTGATGCTCATGGTCGCGCGCCGCGCCGGAGAAGGAGAGCGGCACGTGCGCAGCGGCGCTTGGACGGGCTGGCGCCCGACCCACATGCTCGGCACGCGAGTCAGCGGCAAGACGCTCGGCCTCATCGGCATGGGCCGGATCGCCAAGGCCGTGGCGAGGCGGGCCCATGACGGGTTCGCAATGCGTGTGATCTTTCACGACCCCTATCCGCCGCCGGCCGAGGTGGTCCGGCAGCTCGGCGCGGAGCAGAAGCGCAGCGCGGAGCAGGTGCTGCGCGAAGCGGACTTCGTCTCGCTGCACTGCCCGGCCACGCCGGAGACCCGGCACCTCATCAACGCTCAACGGCTCGCCCTGATGAAACCCACGGCGTTCCTCATCAACACCGCCCGCGGGGACATCGTGGATGAAGCAGCCCTCGTCGCGGCGCTGAAGGACCATCGCATCGCGGGAGCCGCGCTCGACGTGTTCGAGAAGGAGCCGCAGGTCCACCCGGAACTCGTGTCCAAGGAGAACGTCGTCCTGCTGCCCCACCTCGGCAGTGCGACTCAGGAGACTCGCCTGGCGATGGGCTTGCGGGCCCTGGACAACCTGCAGGCATTCTTCGCGGGGACGGGACCACGCGATCGCGTCGTGTGAGCCAGCACTCCGGCGGTGCCTCCGATTACTTCCAGCAGGTGGCGGAACTCTTGTTCAGCCAGTTCGTCGAGGTCATTCGCGTCCACCAGCCGGAGATCGAGCCCGTCCTGCGCGGCGAGGCCGTCGATTGGAGCGCGGCTCCCGAGCTGCTCGCGCGCACCATCCAGGCGCAGGGGATCTGGTTCCAGCTGCTCTCCATCGCCGAGCAGAACGCCGCGATGCGACAGCGCCGGCGGACCGAAGTGGAGCGCGGCTACGAGCAGCTGCGGGGCACCTTCGCGCAGGTGATCAGCGCCGCGGCAGCCCAAGGGATGGCCGCGGATGAGATGCGCGCCGTCATCGCGTCGCTCCGGGTGCGGCCGGTCATCACCGCCCATCCCACCGAGGCGAAGCGGGTAACAGTACTCGAGAAGCACCGCCGGATCTATCGTCGGCTCGTAGAGCTCGAGGCGCCACGCTGGACGCCGCGCGAGCGCAGCGCCCTGGTCCAGGGTCTCCGAACCGAAGTCGAGCTCCTCTGGTTGACGGGGGAACTGCGGCTGGAGAAGCCGACCGTCGCACAAGAGCTCGCCTGGGGCCTCTACTTCGTCAACGAGAACCTGTTCGACATCATTCCTGTGCTGGTCGAGAAGCTCGAACGCGTTCTGGGACAGGCGTACCCCGGCCAGCGCTTCGAGCCCCACCCGTTCTTCCAGTTCGGGTCGTGGATCGGCGGTGACCGGGACGGGAATCCGTTCGTCACGAACGAGGTGACCCGCGCGACGTTGAACGAGAACCGGCTCGCGAGCCTCCTACGCTATCGGCAGCGGCTCGCGGAGTTGCTGCGGGCGCTGAGTGTTACGGAGCGGGCCCTGCCGATCGCGGAGAGCTTCCGAGCCGCGCTGGCCCGGCAGCTCGAGCTCTCCGCAGACGGCGCGCGGATTGCGGCGCGCAACCCCGGCGAGCTCTTCCGCCAATACGTCGCGTGCATGCAGCGACGCCTCGAGGTGACCATCGGCTGCGCGGAGCGGGGGCAGGCTGCCGCGCAAGCCTCCGCGTACCGGACGGCCGACGAGCTGATCGCCGACCTGCGCGCCATGGAGACCGGGCTCACCGACAGCCGCTGCGGGGACGCGGCAGACCTGCTGGTCCGGCCGGTGCGGCGCGAGGTGGAGGCGTTTCGCTTCAGCACCTTCCGGCTCGACGTGCGCGACAACTCGCCGCGGCTCAACGCGGCGCTCGGGGTGTTGTGGCGGTCCCGAAATGACGGGGAGCCTCCCGCGCCCGGGACATCCGCCTGGCGATCATGGCTGGTCACCGAACTCGCGAGGGCGCTACGCACCGACCGGCCGCCGCCGAGCCCGCCCGCGGACGCGGCGGAGACGGTCGGCCTGTTCCGTCTGATTGGCGAGATGCGGGACCAGCTCGACCGCGAGGCCATCGGCAGCTTCATCCTCAGTATGACGCACCACGTGGACGACGTCCTGGGCGTGTATCTCCTCGCCAAGGAGGCCGGCCTGTTCGCCGACTCGGCCGGCACCGAGAGCTGCACGCTCCCGATCGTGCCCCTGTTCGAGTCGATCGACGATCTGCGGCGCGCGCCCGAGATCGTCCGCGAGCTCGTCCAGGTGCCGCTGATCCGGCGCAGCGTGCGGGGGCAAGGGGGCGTGTACGAGGTGATGATCGGCTATTCCGACTCGAACAAGGACGGTGGGTTTCTCACGTCGAACTGGGAGCTCGCGAAAACACAACTCCGGCTCACGCGGCTCGGGCGCGAGTGCGGCGTCCCGATCGCCTTCTTCCACGGCCGGGGCGGCTCGGTGAGTCGGGGGGGGGCCCCGACGGGGCGCGCCATCGCCGCGCAGCCCGCCGGTTCCATCCAGGGACGGCTGCGCATCACCGAGCAGGGCGAGGTCGTCTCGTTCAAGTACGCGAACCGCGGGACTGCGGCGTATCAAACTGAGCTGCTCGCGGCGAGCGTGCTCGAGCACTCAATCAAGTCGGAGCGAGAGAGTGCCCTCGTCCCGACGGTCGAGTTCGACGAAGCGATGGAGGCGCTCTCCGGCGCCGCCCACGCCGCCTACCGCCGCCTGATCGAGCATCCCCACCTGGTGGCGTACTTCCAAGCCGCGAGCCCGCTCGAAGAAATCGCCTTGCTCAACATCGGGTCCCGGCCGACGCGACGGTTTGGGGCGCGGACACTCGCGGACCTCCGCGCGATCCCGTGGGTGTTCGCCTGGACTCAGAACCGGCACTTTATCCCCGGCTGGTACGGGGTGGGGAGCGGGCTGGCGACCTTTCTGGAGGTCCGCGGGACTCGGGGCGAGGCGCTGCTCAAGCGGATGTTCGTCGACTTCCGCCTGTTTCGCCTGATCGTGGACGAGGTCGAGAAGACGCTCGCGTACGTCGATCTCGATATCGCGCGCGAGTACGCCGATCTCGTGGCTGACCAGTGGGCCCGCGCCGAAATCCTCACCCTCGTCGCGGAGGAGTACCACCGCACCGTGGACGCGGTCCGGTGGATCACCGGCGGCGCCGTGCTGGCGGCGCGGTTTCCGCAGTTCCGCGAGCGCCTGGCGCGCCGCCTTCCCACCCTCAATCAAGTGAACCGGCAGCAGATCGAGCTGCTGCGCCGCTTCCGCTCGGAGGCGGGGGAGGAGCACCTGGCGCCGCTGCTCCTCTCCATCAACTGCATCGCCGCGGGGTTCGGAACGACGGGGTAGGGGGCCCGTCGTCGTCCCGCCTACGGCTTGCCGAAAGTCCGGTCGATCACCCGGGCCGCCCAATCCTTCCCGCCCAACCCGAAAGCGAGCGCCAGCGCGAGCGCAACGGCACCGAAGCTCAGGTGGAACGCCGCCAGCAGCATGTCCTGGCCGATGTTGAGCTGCCGCAGCGCGACGAACACCGCGAACACCAGGATCGCGTAGTAGGCGATGGCACTGATGACGCGGCCACCTTCCATCTGAGCGCTCGACAGGTAGGTACTCACGGTGCCGCGGATCAGTCGAAGCGGACGGCGTGCAGGCCTTGGGAGACTCCGGCCCGGAGTACGCGCGCCACGATCCACCCGACGATCAGAATGACGAGCGCCCCGCTCGCGACTGCGCGCGCGGGCCCGGTATATTTGGGGATGCACGACGCCCTCTATTTCACCGAGCACCACCGCCAGGTTCGGGACATGGTGCGGGAGTTCGCGGAACAGGTCATCCGGCCGAGCGCGCGGGCGCACGATCTCACCAGCACCTTCCCTTGGGACAACGTGAAGCAAATGGCCGAGCTCGGGCTCTTCGGCATCCCCTGGCCGGAAGGGCTCGGCGGCTCGGGGATGGACTATCTGTCGTACATCATCGTGATCCACGAGCTCGCCAAGGTAGACGCGAGCCATGCGATCACCGTCAGCGCCCATACCACGCTCGGCACCTCGCCGATCGTCGACTTCGGCACGGAAGAGCAGAAAGAGACCTACGTCTCCCGGCTCGCGACCGGGAAGGTGCTGGGTGGGTTTGGGCTCACGGAGCCCGGCGCGGGCTCGGACGCGGGCGGCACCAAAACCGCCGCGGTCGAGCGGGGTGACCATTATGTCCTGAACGGCTCCAAGATCTTCATCACCCATGCGGGGGTAGGCGAGATCTTCGTCGTGACCGCTCGCACCGACCCGACGGCGAAGAAGACCCACGGCATCACCGCGTTCATCGTCACCAAGGACACCTGCGATCTCGGAGAAACCGCCCGCGTCGGAATCGGTCACGACCCGTCACTGCCGAAGTGCCCCGGTGTGCTCACGGGGAAGAAGGAGGATAAGCTCGGCTGGCGTGCCTCGGATACGCGCGAGCTCGTCTTCCAGGACGCCATCGTTCCCAAGGAGAACGTGCTCGGCCCGGTGAACAACGGGTTTCGTCAGTTCCTGCACACGCTGGACGGCGGAAGGATCGGCCTGGGCGCGCTCGCCCTCGGGCTCGCCGAGGGAGCGCTCGCGGAGTGTGTCCTGTACACGGCGACCCGGAAGCAGTTCGGGAAGCCCGTGGCGAGCTTTCAAGGCGTCCACTTTGCGCTCGCCGACATCGCTACCGAGATCGAGGCCGCGAAGCACCTCGTGTACCACGCCGCCTGGTTGAAACAGACGGGGCAGCCCTTCAAGAAGGAGGCCGCAATGGCGAAGCTCTACGCCTCGGAGCTCGCCATGCGCGCGACCACCAAGGCCGTGCAGCTCCACGGCGGCTACGGGTACACGACCGAGTACCCGGTGGAGCGGATGATGCGGGACGCGAAGATCTGCGAGATCGGCGAGGGCACGAGCGAGATCCAGCGAATCGTGATCGCGCGGCAGCTCCTGGGAGACCTGGTAGACTAGGGCGGTGGAGGTTGTGGAGCCACTCCCAGGGTCTTGACCAAGAACGCCCACCGGTCTCCCTGCTCCTCGATGATCTTGCGCGTCGGCTTCCCCGCGCCGTGCCCGGCCTTGGTCTCGATCTGGATGAGCACGGGATTCGGCCCGGTCTGCGCAGCCTGGAGCGTCGCCGTGAACTTGAACGAGTGGCCCGGGACGACACGGTCGTCGTGGTCGGCCGTGGTGACGAGCGTGGCGGGGTAGCGCGTGCCCGGGTTGATGTTGTGCAGGGGCGAATACCTGTACAGATACGGGAACTGCTGCACGCTGTCGGCCGACCCGTATTCGGTCACCCAAGCCCAGCCGATCGTGAACTTGTGGAACCGCAGCATGTCCATCACGCCGACGGCCGGGAGCACCGCCCCGAACAGCTCCGGGCGCTGCACCATCGCCGCGCCGACGAGCAACCCGCCGTTCGAGCCGCCCCCGATCCCCAGCCTCGCAGGCGCCGTATACCCCTCAGCCATGAGGTATTCCGCCGCGGCGATGAAGTCGTCGAATACGTTCTGCTTCTTCTCGTGCATTCCCGCCTGGTGCCACTCCTCGCCGTACTCGCCGCCGCCCCGGAGGTTCGGCACCGCATACAGACCCCCCCTCTCGAGCCATGCCAGCACGCTCACCGAAAAGTTCGGGGTGAGGCTGATGTTGAACCCGCCGTAGCCGTACAGGTACGTGGGGTTCGACCCGTCGAGCTTCAATCCCCGCCGGTGGGTGAGGAACATCGGCACCCGCGTCCCGTCCTTGCTGGTATAGAAGACCTGCCTCGTCTCGTAGCCGGAGGGATCGAAGTCGATCGCGGGTGCCTTGAAAACGCTCGTCGCGCCGGTCTTGAAGGCGTAGCGGAAGATCGTGGTAGGATAGAGGAACGACGTGAATGCATAGAACATCTCGTCGTCTTTCCGGTCGCCGCTGATTGAGGCGACTGAGCCGAGCGTCGGGAGCCCCAGGTCCTTCTCGAATCGCCCGTCGAGCGCGAACAAGCGCAACCGCGAATGGGCGTTCTGCATGTAGTTCGCCACGAAGATGTCGTGGATGACTTGCACGCTCTCGAGCACGTCGTCGCTCTGGGGGATGAGCTCACGCCAGCGCGCGCGCTCGGGGTTGTCGGTGTCGATCGCGATCACCCGCCGGCGCGGGGCGTCAAGATCGGTGAGGAAATAGAACACCGATCCGTCATTTCCCACGAACCTGTAGCTCGCGTCGAAGTCGTCGAGCAGCCGGATCACGCCGCCCTTCACCCGGGGGCGCGCCGCGACCTTCAGGTCGAGATAGTAAACCCGGTTACGCCGGTCGGTGCCGAGCCAGGCGTGCAGGATCGCGTAGCGCCCGTCGTCGGTTACCTCGGCGCTGAAGCCCCAGTCCGGCTGGTCGGGCCGCTCGTACACGAGCACGTCGTCCCGCTGATCCATCCCCAGACGGTGGTAGTACAGCTTCTGGAACCGGTTCACGCCGGTCAGCGTGTCGGCCCCCTTGCCGGTGGGCTCGGGGTACCGGCTGTAGAAGAACCCCTTGCCGTCGTGCGTCCAGGAGGCGCCGGAGAACTTGATCCAACGGAGGTGATCGGGAAGGTCGCGCGCGGTGGCGACGTCGCGCACACGGAACTCCTCCCAGTCGGAGCCGCTCGCGGAGGTGCCGTACGCCGCCAGCCGCCCGTCCTCGGAGAGCGCCAGGGTCGAGAGCGCCACCGTCCCGTCCTCCGATAGGAGGTTGGGGTCGAGCAGCGCCACCGGCTCCGCCGCGAGCGCCGCCTGCTTGTAGAGCACCGACTGGTTTTGGAGGCCGTCGTTCTTGAAGAAGAAGTAGCGGCCGCCCTTGCGGAACGGCGTCCCGTACTTCGGATAGTTCCACAACGCGGTCAGCCGCTGGCGCATCGCGGCGCGCTCCGGAATCTGCGACAGGTAGGTCTCGGTGAGCCGGTTCTCGGCATCGATCCACGCCCTCGTCTCGGGAGCGTCCGGATCTTCGAGCAGACGGTGGGGATCGGGCACGCGGGTGCCGTGGTAGTCGTCCACCACGTCGCTCCGCGGCGCGGGCGGGTACTGCAGTGTCTGGGCGGGGGCCGTCGAGCCGGCGCCGCCCAAGAAGATGCCAGTCAGGATCACACCTCCAGCGAGCAACTGCGTGAGTGAGCGCGTCATAGCACCGTAATCTCGAGCCAGTTGACGTAAGTCGCAAGCCCGCTTATATTTACAGTATGCATTGGACCGTGGGTTTCTCCGCCTCCCTGGCGCGCCTCGGCGCGCTCCGGGTGCGCGTCCCCTCCAATCGGTGCAGCACCCCCTTAGGAACTCCGCTCGAGAAGAGCTTCTGCTGGAACAACGTTCGGATCCCGACCGGCTGTTGGCCGCCCGGGATCGAGGGCACCTGCTTTGAAACGCGAAATCCTCATCAGCGGGAGCCCGCGGGAGACCCGCGTGGCGATCCTGGAGGACGACCGCCTTGTTGAGCTGCTGGTGGATCGTCCCGACGCGCGTCGCACCGTGGGCGACATCTACCTCGGCACGGTCGAGGCCGTATTGCCAGGCATTCAGGCCGCGTTCGTCAACATCGGGGCTGAAAAAAGCGCCTTCCTCCACGCCTCCGACCTGATCGAGGCGGACGACGAAGACGAGCCGCACGAGCCGCACGAGCCGGACGACGAGAACGGCAGTGGGAACGGAGGGGGGGGAAGCGGTCGGTCGCGCCGGCGGCTGCCCAACATCGCCGACGAGCTGAAGAAGGGCCAGGCCAGGCTCGTCCAGGTCATCAAAGAGCCGATCGGCACCAAGGGGCCGCGCGTCACGGCGCAAGTCTCCCTGGCCGGACGGTTCCTCGTCTACATGCCGTTCGCATCCAGGGTCGGCGTCTCCCGAAAGATCGAGAACCGCGAGCAGCGGACGAAGCTGCGCGAGATGGTCGCGAAGCTCGTGCCCCAGGATTCGGGCGGCTGGATCATCCGCACCGTGGCGGAGGACCTCACCGAGCAGAGCTGCAAGCGCGAGATCGACCACCTCTACGCGCTCTGGAAGAAGATCAAGCGCAAGTCCGGATCGGTGCGGGCGCCGGCGCTCCTGCAGCGGGAAACGAGCCTCACCCGAGGGATCATCCGCGATCTCTTCAGCGACAAGGTCGACTCGCTGCTGGTCGACTCGAAGATGTTGCACAACGAGATCGTGCAGTACTTGAAGCAGATCGACCCCGACCTGCTCGAGCGGGTGAAGCTGTACGAGGTCGAGACCCCGCTGTTCGACGAGTACGACGTCGAAGCGGAAATCCGGAGCCTCTTCAGCCCGCGCGTCGAGCTGCCGACGGGCGGCTACCTGATCCTTCAGCCGACGGAGGCGCTGACCTCGATCGACGTGAACACCGGTCGCTACACGGGCAAGAAGGACCCCGAGAGCACGATCCTCAAGACCAACCTCGAGGCGGCACGCGAGGTGGCGCGCCAGTTGCGCCTGCGCGACATCGGCGGGATCATCGTGGTGGACTTCATCGATATGGAGTCCCGCGGCAATCGCGACAAGGTGCTGCAGGAGCTGCGCACCCATCTGGGGCGCGATCGCGCCCGGACGAAGGCGTTCGCGGTGTCGGAGCTCGGCCTGATCGAGATGACCCGCCAGCGGGTGCGCCCGTCGCTGTGGCAATCGATGACAGCCGAGTGCCCAACGTGCCATGGCACGGGCCGCGTGTTCCGGCCGGAAGTGGTGGTGCGCCGGATGGAGCGCTCGCTCAAGCGCGCCGGGGCGGAGCACAAAGAGCGACAGCTCGCCGTACGGCTGCACCCGGAGGTGGCGCTGTACCTGGTGGAGCAGGAGCCTAACTTCTTGCGGCAACTTGAGAAGGAGACGGGGCTCGAGCTCGAGGTGCGCGACGACCCGATGATGCGGTTGGACGAGTTTCGCGTGATGGCCAAGCCAGCTGGACGAGACGTCACCGAACAGTATGCGGTGGCGTAAACCCGGAGCCGGGGGCGGGGAGCGGTACCTTCCGCTGCACCGGAGGGTACCGCTCCCTGCTCCCCGCTCCCTTGACGGAACCATAAGCCCAGATTAAGGTTCCGGCCCTCATGACCTACGCCATCTTCGCGATCGGCAGCCAGCAGTTCAAGGCCGAGCCCGGCGTCACCATCAGGGTCCCGCTGCTGAAGGCCGAGCCCGGGAGCAAGCTCACGTTCGACCGTGTGCTGCTCGCCAGCGACGGCAAAGACGTGCACGCCGGGAAGCCGGTTCTCAAGGGTGCGAAAGTCACGGCCGAGGTAGTACGGCACGGCAAGGGCGAGAAGATCCGGATCTACCGGTTCGCCCGCCGGACCGGTTTCCGGCGGCACGCCGGGCACCGGCAGCCGTTCACCGAGATCAAGATCGCCGATGTGAAGCTCAGAGCGGAGTGAGGAGCACATGGCTCACAAGAAAGGCGTCGGTTCCTCGCGTAACGGTCGCGATTCTGGCCCGAAGTACCTCGGCGTCAAGCGCTTCGCCGGACAGTTCGTGACGGCGGGCAGCATCATCGTGAAGCAGCGCGGCACCAAGTTTCACCCCGGCACGAACGTGCGCCGCGCGTCCGACGACACGCTGTTCACGGTCATCGACGGCATCGTCAAGTTCGAGCACAAGAACAAGAGGCGGTTCAAAGTGAGCGTCTACCCGGCGCCGACCGCGAACTAGCACGCCGGGCACGTGGGACTCCGGAGCGGCGGGTGACGTAGCGAGGGAGGCACTAGTACTTCGGCGGCAGACTCCTGTAGCGCTCCAAGAGCTCGGTTTGCCGACTGCGCAGCGGGATCTCCTTCCCGCGGATCCACACGTGCTCTACCGCCGTCGTGAATTCGAACGGGTCACCGGACCACACGACGACGTTCGCGATCTTGCCGGTCTCGAGTGAGCCGTAGCGATCCGCGACGCCGAACACCTCGGCGGGCGAGAGCGTCACGGCCCGGAGGGCCGCGTCCCACGTCATCCCGTAGGAGACGGCGTTGCCCGCCTGTTGGCGGAGGTTGCGGGCGTTGTGGGTGTCGGTCTCCATCAGCACGACCTTGACGCCGGCTTTGGCGAGCAGCGCGGCATTCTCATAGCGGATCCCCAGCGCATCGTAGGTTGGGATGTTGTCCATCGGCTGGACCAGGACCGGGACGCCCGCCGCCGCAATCGCCCGGGCGACCTGCCATCCCTCGGCCGCTCCCGCGAGGATGAGCTTCAGCCGGTACTCCCTCCCGATCCGCAGCGCCGTCTCGATGTCGCTCCTGCGGTTCGCCACGGCGATCAGCGGTAGCTCGCCTCGCAGCGCGGGCAGCAGCGCCTCGAGGTCGGGGGCGGGCGCCGAGAGCCGCTGCATCTGCGCGCGGCTGTAGTCGGCCTTGCGGAGGCCATACTCCAGGGCGTCGGCGAACACCCGTCGCAGCCGCTGCGCGATGCCGGCCCGGGAGCCGCCTGCCTCGCCCTTCACGTCCTCGTTCAGACGGGCGACGATCGCGACCGGCGACTTCACGCGCATCTCCTCGACCGTCGCGCCGTCGAGATCGATCAGCACCGCCTGCCCGCTGATGAGATGGTCCCCTGGAGCGGCGAGCGCCGTCGTGATCCCCTCGATGCGCGTGACCGGGATCAGCACCGACGCGGGATTGATACCCTCTGCGACGTTGAAGGAAGCGGCCACCGTGTCGCTGGTGAGCGTGCCTTCGCGCGTGCCCCGTACGGCGTCGATCTCGACGAGTCCCATCTGGCCCCCGCCGTCGATCAAGCCCGGCGTAATCCACTTGCCGGCGGCGTCGATGCGGGTAGCGTCCGCCGGAATCGCCAAGCCGGTGCCGACGGCCGCGATGGTGCCGTCGCGGATCAGGATGGTGGCGTCAGCGATCTTCGGACCAGAGACGGGATAGACCGTCCCGCCCGTGATAGCGATGGTCTGAGCGAGCAGAAGCGCGATCATCGGTCACTCCCCGGCGGCGGCACCTGGCCCAGCTCGAAATCGGTGCGCGGCTGCCGCGCCGGATCGTTGCGGTCGTAGACCAGCCACCCGTCGTTGTAGACCTGCACGGCCTTCGCGTACACGGAGAACGGGTCCGTCGACCAGACGACGACGTCGGCCATCTTGCCCGCCTCGAGGGTGCCGACGATCGAGTCGAGCCCGACCACCCACGCCGGGTTCGCGGTGATCCACCGCAGCGCCTGGTCGCGCGTCACCGCGATCCCCGCCCGCTGGCCGTGGTACAACGCCTTAGCGGCCTCCTGGTTCAGGCGCTGGATGCCGCTCGGGCTGTCGGAATGGATGACGGCACGGGCGCCCGCCTGCTCCAGCAGAGCGGCGTTTTCGTGTATCCCGTCCATCGCCTCCTGCTTGAAGCCCCACCAGTCAGCCCACACCGACGACGCAGCGCTATCCTGTGCGAGCAGGTCCGCGACCTTGTAGGCCTCCACTGCATGGTGGAACGAACGGATCCTGAACCCGAACTCGCGGGCGAGGTCGAGCATCTGCGCGATCTCGTCGGCACGGTAGCAGTGGTTCTGCACGAAGATGTTCCCGCGCAACACCTCGGCCAGCGTCTCAAGCCGCAGGTTTCGCTCCGGGGGATCGCCCTTGTGCTCCTTCCTCCAGGTGTCCCAGCGGCGGCGATACGACTCTGCCTGAATGAAGGCGCCGCGATACCCCGCCATGTTGCCCATGCGGGTGGAGGGCGTCTG
>JBOHSI010000032.1:0-16180 GCA_050733055.1 Gemmatimonadales bacterium | reverse complement strand
GCATCCAGGTGTTGTCCTGGACGTAGAGCTCGTTGTCGATCCCTGCGAACCCGGGGTTCTTGCTGCGCTTGATGGCCAGCACGGTCTTGGCCTTGTCCGCGTCGATGATCGGCATGCCGTAGATGGGGGTGTCCTTGGCGTAGCGGGCGGCTGGGTTCACGACGTCGTTCGCGCCGATCACCAGCGCGACGTCGCACTGCGGCATTTCGGGATTGATTTCCTCCATCTCGACGAGCGCGGTGTACGGGATGTCAGCCTCCGCGAGCAGCACGTTCATGTGCCCCGGCATCCGGCCGGCGACCGGGTGAATCGCGAACCTTACGGTGACCCCGCGTTTCGTGAGCAGGTCGTACAGCTCGCGCACCTTGTGCTGGGCCTGCGCCACCGCCATGCCGTAGCCCGGGATGACGACCACGAGCCTCGCCTGCTCGAGCAGCTGCGCCGCGCCTTCGACGGTTTCCTGCTTCCACACCTTCTGTTCCCCGATCGCCGCCGTCTTCTGCACCGTGCCGAACGCCCCAAACAGGACGTTGGTGAACGACCGGTTCATGGCGCGGCACATGATGATCGAGAGGATCAGGCCGCTCGACCCGTCGAGCGCGCCCGCGGTTACCAGGAGCTTGTTGTCCAGCACGAAGCCCATCGCGACCGCCGCGAGCCCCGCATAGGAGTTCAGGATGGAGATGACCGTGGGCATGTCCGCGCCGCCGATCGGGATGATGAGCAGCACGCCGAAGAGCACGGCCAAGCCGACGATCGCGAGGAAGATGTGTCCCGACCACGCCGCAGTCGGCTGCACCACGATGAGCACACCCAGCCCTACGGCGATCACCAGAACCCCGATGTTGACGACGTTCTGCCCCGGGTAGGTGACCGGCCGCTGCGGGATCCACCGGACCTCCTGCAGCTTGCCGGCCGCCATGAGGCTTCCCGTGAACGTGAGGAATCCAAGGATCACTTCGGCGACGATGGCGCTCATCCGGAACGCCGTGAGCTGCTCCGGACTTTCGCCCACCCAGAGGAAGTACTTCGCAGTCCCCACGAGCCCAGCGGCGAGCCCACCGAACGCGTGGGAGAGAGCCGTCCGTTGCGGCACGGCGGTAAGCGGCACCTGGGAGAGCGGGACCCCGACGATGAACCCGGCGATGATCGCCAGGACAATCCAACCATGGTGAACGATCTCGGGCTGGATCCAGGTCGCCAAGACGGCCACGAGCATCCCCGTGACGCCCGCCCCCACGCCGCGGCGGGCGGTCTTCGGGTCGTTCATCCAGTGCAGCGAGAAGACGAACAGTGCCGTCGCAAGGATGGCGGCGAACTGCCCGACCGCGCGCGTCATTGCTTCTTGAACATCTTCAGCATCCGGTCCGTGATCAGGAATCCGCTCACGATGTTGGTCATCGAGGCGAACAACGCGACGGCGCCGAGGACGCGGATCGTAGTCGGGTACTCGGCGCCCGTGACGACGATCGACCCAACGACGGCGATCGCCGAGATCGCGTTGGTAAGCGACATGAGCGGCGTGTAGAGCAGCCGGGAAACCCGGCGGACCACGCCCAGCCCGATGAACGTCGCTAGCACGAATACGAACACCATGGACCAGTAGTCGACCGCGGCATGCTCCGCCCCGGCAGCCTGGGCCGCCATCAAGCTTTCGGTGATCACTTCCGCACCTCCCCGGCGTGGGTCACACACGTGTCGCGCATGATCTCGTCCTCGAAGTCGAGCCGCAGCGTGCCGTCCTGGATGACGTGCAACAGGAAGCTCGAGGCGTTGCGTGCGTACATCTGGCTTGCGTGGTACGGCAGGGTACTCGGCAGATTGAGGGGCCCGAGGACGATGACGCCGTGCTGGACGACCTCGACCCCAGGCTCGGTCAGCTCGCAGTTCCCGCCCGTCTCGACCGCGAGGTCCATGATCACCGAGCCCGGCTTCATGCCTCGCACCGCCTCGGCCGTGATCAGCATAGGCGCTCGCTTCCCCGGGATCGCTGCCGTCGTGATTACGATGTCGGCGTCTTTCACGTGCTGCGCGATGAAGGCAAGCTCGCGGCGGTGGGTTTCCTCCGACAGCTGCTTGGCGTAGCCGCCCGCGGCTTCAGCCTGGTCGCCGATCTGCATCTCCAGGAACTTCGCGCCGAGGCTCTCCACTTGCTCCTTCACCGCCGGGCGCACGTCGAAGGCCGAAACCACCGCGCCCAGCCGCCGCGCCGTGGCGATCGCCTGCAGTCCCGCCACCCCGGCGCCCAGCACGAGCACCCGGGCCGGTGGCAGCGTCCCGGCGGCGGTCACGAGCATCGGGAAGAACCGGCCGGTCGCGGCGGCGGCGAGGAGGACCGCCTTGTAGCCCGCCACGGTGGCCTGGGAGGACAACACGTCCATGGGCTGCGCGCGGGTGATACGCGGAAGCAACGAGAGGCTGAAGGCCGTCACCCTGCGAGCCGCAAGCGCTGACACGGTCTCCCGTTCCGCCGATGGCTGGAACAGCGCGACGAGCGCAGCGCCTTCGCGGCACAACCGCACCTCTGCGGTGGAGGGCGGCTGCACCTTGATGACGAAGTCGCTCTGCCCGAAGACTTCCGGTGCCGTCGCGACGACCGTGGCCCCGGTCGCGCGATACGCCTCGTCACCGAACGAGGCGGCCTCACCGGCGCCGCGCTCGACGTGGACCGTCAATCCGGACTTCACGAGCCGGCCGGCGACGTCCGGCGTCAGCGCCACACGACGCTCGTTGGCCACGGTCTCTCTCGGGACCCCAATCTTCATCCAGCCCCCGGGGATGGAATCGGTGCAACCAGGATCTACGCGGGCCCTACGCCTTGGGCAGCGACCCCCGCTCGCGTGCCTGCGCCAGCAACCGCTCCGCGAAGTCGAGGCGCTCAGCGAGTTCGCCCACCTGCATCTCAAGCATTTGCATCCGGTCCTCCAGGTCGTCCACGCGGCGCGGGGACGGTGGCGCGGCAATCGCCTCACCCGCGACCTCCCAGTGGGCCACACGCCGGCCATCGCCGTCCCGAAAGTCACCGGCGGCGATGACCACGATGTCGTAGAGGTACCAGATGCCCACCCCGCCGAGCGTGAGGCACATCCAGACCGCGCTCTGCGCCCGACCGGCGTAGAAGCGGTGCAGCCCGAACACGCCGCCGATCACGGCGAGCGCCAGCGTCACACCGCGGGAGCGCTCCGAGACATTTCCCGCGGCAGGGGGACGTTCCCCTGATTCATAGACCGCCGGCGCGCGGCCCGTCATGTCATGCGCGGGCGGCCGCCGCGACGAGGCCCGCGAGCTGCTCACGGTTCACCACACCCGCCTGCCGGGCCACCTCGCGACCCTTCGAGAACACGATCAGCGTAGGGATGGCGCGGATGCCGAGTCGCTCACTCGTCGCCGGGTTGCGGTCTGTGTCGAGCTTGGTGACGAGCACGTCGCCCGTGCGGGCGCGCGCGAAGTCGTCGAGGATCGGCGCCATGATCTTGCACGGCCCGCACCAGTCAGCGTAGCAATCCATGACGACGGGCACCTCCGTGCCGGAGATCACGCGCTCGAAGGTGGCGTCGGTGACGGCGATGGGCCGGTCGAGGAGGATGGGGCGCCTGCACTCGCCGCACCTGGGGCGGTCCGCGAGCCTGGCCAGGTCCACGCGGTTGACCGTGGCGCAGAACGGGCAGGCCACGGTGGCGTGTTTCTTCACCTCCGTCGTGGACATGCATTCCTCTCCCACGCTAATCTACATCTCCCGAGCAGGAGCAGCGCGCCGAGCGGCGCCGAGGACGAGCGAGGTTGTAATCAACCAGTGGGTCAGGACCAGCACGGGGGAGTAGTCGGTGACCGAACAGCCGACCGCCGGGCACGGAACCCGGAGGCTACTTGTTGGTGACATATCACCTTTTGGGAACGTTGGCAAGTTCACTCGCCCACGACGGCGTCCGCTTCTATCTCCACCAGCATCTCGGCAGACACCAGCCGGCTCACCGCCACGAGCGTGCTGGCGGGACGGATGTCCCGGAAGAACTCGCCGTGGGCCCGGCCCACCTGCTCCCAGTCGGCGATGTTGGTCACGTACATGCGGGTGCGCACGACGTGCCGCAGCGACGCGCCGGCCTGCCCGAGTGCCCGTTCGATGTTCCGAAGCGCCTGGACCGCCTGGGCGTACGGGTCGCCGACGCCCACGATCGTGCCGTCCGGCCCGGTGGCAGTCGTCCCCGCCACGTGGATCGTGGCGCCCACGCGGACGGCGCGCGAGTACCCCACGATCGGCTCCCACGGCGCCCCGCTCGAGATGTTCTGACGCGGCATGGCGTCGCCTCCTCTGGGGTCTTGGTCAGCCTCACGTTTCAACGGTAACGGCCATCAGCACAAGGCCATCTGATCCGTGGGCCCTGCGGGATAGCGCAGCCGTCCGCCCGGCAGCACGCGCGCGTGGGGTGACAACCGATGGAGTTCTGGCTCTCCCGGGCCGATGATGTGGCGGACTTCGATTCCCCGGGCGACGAGTGCGTCGGCGAGCAGCTGGCGGTGGCAGCGCCACGGGACCGCTTCAGCGCACAGCACTACGCTCGGTCGCTCGGCGGCCAGATCGATCAGGCGCGCCAGGGGCCTGCGTGAACGCCGGCGTCTCCATGTAGTCGGCGTAGCCGCGGAATCCGGCGTTGCGCCAGCCGGTGTTGGGCGAGTTCGCCTGCGCCGCGCGCCGTCCGCCGAGATCGGATTCGTGGCCGTACGCGATCCCCGCGGCCGCGAGGGCCAGCGCGAGAGGGTCCTTCGCAAAATGCGGATGGCGCCGTGACGCGGCATAGCGGCGCACGTCGACCACCTGACCCACGCCGTGGGCCGCAAGCAGCGCGAGGAAGTCTTCGAGCGTGCGGGTGGAATGTCCAACCGTGTAGATCACGTTGCCGTATCCCAATATAGGGAGCGACTTGACGCAGCGCGGGCACGCTCTATCATTAACCATATGGTTAAGTATGAGGACCGCGCCCTCGATATCACCTTTGCCGCGCTCGCGGACCCCACGCGCCGGGCGATCCTCGCCCGGCTCGCCGGGCGGGACGCGTCGGTCACGGAGCTCGCCCGGCCGTTCCGCATCTCCCTCCCCGCGGTCCACAAGCACCTCGGCGTGCTCGAGCGCGCCGGTCTCATTGCTCGCCAGAAGCACGGGCGGGTGCGCCGTTGCCGGCTGGTGGCACGGCCTATGAAGAGCGCGGCGCGCTGGATCGAGCGCTACCGCCGGTTCTGGGAGCAGCAGTTGGACGCCCTGGCGGCGTACCTCGCACAGTCCAACAATCAGGAGACCCCCCCATGGCCACCCGAGAGCGACGGTCCACCGTCACCCTCCGACTCCGGCGCACCTTTGACGCGTCCCCGGCGCGGGTCTTCCGAGCCTGGACGACGCCGGAAGAAATGAAGCAATGGAAGGGGCCCGGCGAGTTGACGACGCCTGTGGCCGAGGTCGACTTGAGAGTCCGGGGCAAGTATCGCATTCACATGCGTGCTCCCGACGGCACCCTGCACCGGCTGGTTGGTGAGTACCGCCTGGTGCAGCCGCCGGAGAAGCTCGTGTACACCTGGCGCTGGGAGGATCAGCCAGATTTTCCCGAGACGCTGGTCACCGTGGAGTTCCTGGATCGTGGCGCCTCGACCGAGCTGGTGCTGACGCACGAGTTCTTCCCGACTGACGAGGCGCGGCAGAGTCACGAGACCGGGTGGACTGAGGCCCTGGAGAAGCTGGCCCAGGTCGTCACGCAGCGCTAACGAATCGCGAGTGTCCACCAACCAAGGAGGAAGTCATGACGGAGAAGGAGCAGTTCCTGGGCGTGCTCGAGCGCGAGTTCCCGACGACCATCAAGGTGCTCAAGGCGTTCCCGGCCGCGAAGGCGGACATCAAGCCGCACGCGAAGAGCAGGACGGCGAAGGACCTCGCCTGGACGTTCGTGACGGAACAGAAGGCGAGCGAGCAGGCTTTGGACGGGGCGATCGAATTCGGCAAAATGGCGCCGCCGCCCGGCACGCTGACGGAAGTGATCGTCGCATACGAAAAGGCCTACAAGGCGCTCGTCGAGCGCGTCAAGAAAACGCCGGAAGCCGAGCTGAACAAGACCGTCAAGTTCTTTACGGCCCCGAAGCAGATGGGCGATGTGCGGAAGATGGACATCCTCTGGTTCATGCTGATGGACAGCGTGCACCACCGCGGCCAGTTGTCGGTGTACCTGCGGATGGCGGACGCCAAGGTGCCGTCGATCTACGGGCCCTCGGCCGACGAGCCGTGGATGTAGAAGGCTAGACGCGCAGGAAGGCGGTTTCCACGTCAAAAACGGATAGATAGCGGCACGGCTACACGTTATGTTCTCCCACGTGAGCCGTGCCGCTGTCGTTACCGACCTGACCCCCGAGCGCAGCTGGCGAGCCGTGCTGGCCCGCGACCGCCGCTACGACGGGGCGTTCGTCTACGCGGTGCGCTCGACCGGGATCTACTGCCGCCCCTCGTGCGCCAGCAAGAAGCCGCGGCGCGAGCAGGTGGCGTTCTTCCCCGCGCCCGAGGCGGCCGAGCGGGCGGGGTTTCGCGCGTGTCGGCGCTGCCATCCGACACAGGTGAGCGCTACGGACCCGCGCGTCCCGCTGGTGCGGGAAGCGTGCCGCCTGATCGACGCCCATCCGGACCGGGCCGCGAGCCTCGCGACCCTGAGCGCGCGCGCCGGCGCGACCCCGCTCCGACTGGTGCGCGCTTTTCGCGCCGTGCTCGGCCTCACCCCGCGCCAGTACCGGGACGAGCGCCGGCTGGACCGGCTCAAGACCCAGCTCAAGGAGAGAAAGAAAGTGAGCCCTGCCCTGTACGAAGCCGGCTACGGCTCGACCAGCCGTGTGTACGAGCGCGCCAACGCGCAGCTCGGCATGACCCCCGCGACGTACGGCCGCGGCGGCGCGGGGATGCGCCTCGCCTTCGTGATCGTCCCCTGCACGCTCGGCCGCCTGCTCGTCGCCGCCACCGAGCGCGGCATCGCCCGTGTCGGGATCGGCGACGACGATCGTGTCCTGGAGCGCGGCCTGCGGACCGAATTCCCGGCGGCCTCGATCGCGCGCGATGACGCAACCCTGCGATCCTGGGTCACGCAGCTGGTCGCGCATCTCGACGGCCGGCAGCCTGACCTCGACCTGCCATTCGACGTGCGTGCCACGGCCTTCCAGCGGCGCGTGTGGGAGGTCCTGCGGAAGATTCCTTACGGGAGCACGCGCACCTATTCAGAAATCGCGCGCGCCGTCGGAAACGCGAAGGCGACACGCGCGGTCGCCCGAGCGTGTGCCACAAATCCGGTGGCCGTGGTGATACCGTGCCATAGGGTCGTGAGGGAAGACGGGGACCTCGGTGGATACCGGTGGGGGGTTGAACGGAAGAGCGCGCTGCTGAAACAGGAAGCAGAGCGCAGAACCGGCAACCACTAGACCCGCAGACGCACAGCGGTGAATAGCACGAGGGGTCAGCTGATACTCTCCCGACCCCTCGTCTGTTTCAGGCGCGCGGGAACCCCGCGGCCTCGCGCACCTGCCTGGCCTGCCACAGGTGACGCCGCTCGTGCGCTAGGATGAAGGCGAAGTAGGCCCCGAGCGGCATGCGCAGGAGCCGCGTGACCGGCGAAACGACACGGGCACGCTTCAGATCGAGCCCGTCCCCTGGCGCACTCGCTCCGCAGGCTGGTCGCACACGCGCAGGAACTCGGGGACCACCTCAGCGACGCGCCGCTCGGGCGCGGGCGTGAAGATCTTCACGGTGCGCATCCGGCGCTTCACCGGCGGCTCCATGGAGCGTACCATCCAGTTCGCGAACCAGGCGTAGCGGAACGGCCCCGGCGCGACGAGCCGACGCGAGCGCGCGTCGCTGATCGCGCGGTCGAACGCCGGAAGCGTCTTCGCGGTGGCGACGTTCAGATGGTCGAGACACTGGGCGACGGACCAGCGCCCCGGCTCGGGACGCCAGTTGAACGGCGCGTCCGACAACCCCGAGACGAGCGCCTGCGCGTCTCGCTTGACCGCCTCGATCTGGCGGAGACAGTCCTGCAGCTCCTCGTTCATGGGCGCCCCTCCCATCGGTGATGCAGTACACCACCCCGGCCGGTCGTTCGACACGAGCATGGCGCCGTCGGGCATGACGAGCAAGCCCGGAAGCCGCCCCGACGCCCGCCCGGCTGTCAGCCATCCGTAGGGCGCGCCGGTTCCGTCGCTTCCGCATTGCCGCTTCCGCGGCGGAACCCTAGGTTCCCGCGCACAACATCAATCGCGACTCGAGGCTGGCGGCGAGATTGATCGCCGCACAGCTTCCGAAGCGGTAGAAACCCCGAGCCCGGGCTCGGGGTGCGAGTGGACAGTCGCGCCGGATCGTGGTACCTGTCCTCCGCCAAACGCACCTTCGGAGCGAGCGCCATGTCACGGTTAGCCGCCTTCATGACCTTGATGCTCAGCGCTGCGCCATGCGGCACCGCCACCGGCCAGCGCTCACGGGCGTTCCCGCACGACGTCGTCGCCCGCGCGGTCGCCGCGATGGGCGGCGAGCAGGCGTTGCGCGGCGTGCGCAGCGTGACGACCGAGTTCTACGGCGCGACCTTCGCGCTCGGCCAGGAAGAAACGCCTGAGTCGCCTGCGCGGGCGGGCCTGGTGCAGGGGCGCATCACCCTGGACTACACGGGGAACCGCAAGCTGGGCGCCATCGAGGCGCGCCAGCCCACGGGCGCCGTGAACCGGCTGAGGCGCATCACGGCTGGCGGCATCGGCATGCTCGAGACCAACGGCCGCCTGACCCCGGACAACCCCGTCGTCGCCGCGGGTGAGGAGGCGTCGCTGCGCCGTGCGCCTGAGCGCTTGCTGCTCGGCGCCCTCGAGAACCCTGAGGCGCTCAGCTCGCTCCCGCCGCGCGCCTGGCGCGGCGACATGCACGACGGCGTCCGCTACACGCACGGGCTGGACACGCTGGATCTGTACTTCGACCGCGCCTCGGGGCTCCCCACCGTCACCGAAACCCTGACGGACGATCCGATTCTGGGCGATCGCCGCACGGCGAGCTGGCTCACGCGGTGGCAGGACGCGGGCGGCGTGCTCATCCCGCGCCAGTACGATGTGTACGTGAACGGACGGCTGCAGACGCATTCGGTGTTCACCGCCGTCACGCTGAACCCAGAGACACCCGACTCCTTGTTCGTGATCCCGGACTCGATCGCCGCGCGCGCCCAGCGTGCCAGCCCGGCGCCGCCACCGGTGGTGGTGAACCTGGTGGAGCTCGCGCCGGGACTATGGCGCGCCGAGGGCGGATCGCACCACTCACTGATCGCAGACCAGGGCGCGCGGCTCGTCGTGGTCGAAGCGCCGCAGAACGCGACCCGCTCCCGCGCCGTGCTCGACACGCTCGGAGCGCGGTTCCCGGGCAAGCCCGTCGGCCTCGTCGTGAACACCCACCACCACTCGGATCACGCGGGCGGGCTGCGCGCCTATCTCGCGGCCGGCATCCCGGTCGTGACCCACGCCCGGAACGTGGCCTTCGTGCGTGGGATCGCACTGGCTCGGAAGACCGTCGCCCCAGATGCGCTGTCCCGCCGCCCGGGCCAGCCGGAGATCCGCGCGGTGAAGGATAGTCTGACACTCGGCACCGGCGAGCGCCGCATCGTGCTGTACCGCCTGCCCACGGCGCACGTGCAAGGCATGCTTGCAGCCTACGTGCCCGAAGCTGAGCTGCTCTTCAACAGCGACGTGCTGTCGCCCGGGACCGTGCTGGCGCCCGTCGGAAGTCGGGAGATCGTGGCGCTCGTGAAGGCGAGAGGCGTCAGTGTGGCCCGGGTCGCGGGGGGGCACGGCGGAGTGGCGACCTGGTCCGAGGTGGAGCGGGCGGCGAGCCCCTAGGAGGCGGGGGGGCGGGAGGCGCGTTTCGAACGCTGCCCGAGCTACCGAGCGCCCGCAGCGCCGGGCGTCAAGCTGTCCTTCGCCACGTGCCCGCCCTTCATCACGAAGCCGACCCGCTCCAGCACGGTCACGTCCTGGAGCGGGTCGCCCGCCACGGCGATGATATCGGCGTACTTGCCGGGCTCGATCGCCCCGACCCGGTCTGCCCAACCGAGCAGGTCCGCGGCGTTCACCGTCGCCGCCTGGATCGTCTGGATCGGAGTCATTCCCCACCGCACCATGTGCGCGAACTGCTTCGCGTTCCAGCCGTGCGGATACACCCCGGCGTCCGTCCCGTACGCGATCTTCACGCCCGCCCGAACCGCCCGCTGGAAGCTTTCCCGTTGCGTCCGACCGACGAGCCGCTCCTTGTCGATGATCTTCTTCGGGAAGCCGAGGCGGGTGTACTCGGCAAGGATGTAGTCGTCGTTGTAGATGTCGGCCACGAGGTAGGTGCCGCGCTCCTTCATGAGGCGGATCCCCTCGTCGTCGATCAGGCTGCCGTGCTCAACGGAGGCGACGCCGGCGCGGACCGCACGCTTGATGGCTTCGGCGCCGTGCGCGTGCGCGGCAACTTTCTTGCCCCACATCGCCGCCTCCTGCACGACCGCGTTCAGCTCTTCCTGCGTGTACTGGGGAGCGCCCACCGACTCCTCTTCCGACAGGACGCCCGCACCCGCGAGCACCTTGATGAGGTCCGCGCCATACTTGATCTCGAAGCGGATCTTGGCGCGAATCTCGTCCACCCCGTTGGCAATCCCGCTGAAGCCCTCGAACCGGAGGTAGGGCGAAAACCCCGTCACGTCGCCGTGTCCCCCGGTGGCGGAAAGCGACATCGTGGACGCCTGCATGCGCGGTCCCTCGACGAGCCCCGCGTCGATCGCGTTGCGGAGCGCCACGTCGACGAATTCGGATGCACCGACGTTCCGGACCGTGGTGAACCCGGCCTCCAAGGTGCGGCGCGCGAACAGGTGGGCGGTCACCGCTTCGTCGATCGGGCTGCGCCGGAATAGCTGCTCGTAGTAGTCGCCGGGATCCGACGTGATGTGCGTGTGACAATCGATCAGCCCGGGCAGCACGGTCGCGTTGCCGAGGTCGATCACTTTCGCGCCGTGGGGCGCGCGGCGTGCGACCGTCGCCGCCGACCCGACCTCCTTGATACGCTCCCCCTCGATGAGGATCGCCTGATCGACGAGCACCGTGCCACCGCGAGTGTCCACCACGCGGCCCGCCTTGAGCACCACGACCGCCGGAGCGGCAGGCGGGGTCTCCTGAGCGGTTAGGCAGGTACCGCCCACTGGGAGGGCGACGAGCACCGCCGCGGCGACGACGCTTCGCGTCATCACAGCCTCCTACGGCGCTCCCACGGCGGTCGCGCGCTCCGCCACGGCCCGCTCGATGCGTTGCGCGAACGCACGCGCGCCGGCTGGCGCCATCGTCCGCGCGTCGCCCTTGAGCTCGTATCCGTCGGTCAGGACCGGCCGACCGGTGTCGACATCGAACAGCTCCGCCGCGAGCACCCAGATGATGCTGCTCGTCTTGGTCACGGTCCCCTTCGCGACCCACTGGGCGCCGAGCTGCCTCGCGACGACGATGGCGCACGCGTTGCCGCAAGGAATCCCCCCGGCCACGGCGGCGACCTCGTCTGACACGCGCGCTGAATCGACCAGGGTGAGGCGGTCCGACGCCCGCAGCGTAGCGAGCAGCCTGCTCGTCGCCGACTGCACCACCGCGGTGTCGTCCGGCTCGAGCACGTTGGCGTGCCGCCCCTCGAACCGCAGGTTGAGCACTGCCACAACCGGGCGGGGGCCGCCCGCGGTCGCCTGCGCCGCGAGCGGCATGACGAGACCAACGAGCCATACGACGAGAACGACGCAACGCGAGATCATCATGGGCCTCCGGCTCGAGGACGCTGCACGCCCGGAAATGTAGAGCTCACGCGCCCGGCTGTCGACGAGGTCGTCTCGCCGCCGGCGGTGGGCCGATCGGCGGTGGGGAGTGGCGTTCGGGCGGGGCGTCGCCTACCGTTACACCATGCCCACCTTCGTGAAAGCCCCCCAAGCCTACCAGCAGGGCCAGCGCACGTTGCCCGGCCGCTACTACACCTCCGCCGAGATCTACGCCGAGGAGCTGGAGCGCATCTTCAGCCGGCGTTGGGTCGCGGTTGGCCGGGCCGACGAGATCGCCAACCCGGGGGACTACGTCCTGCGAACCATCGCGGGCGAGAGCGTGATCGTGGTCCGCGGTCGCGACCGCGCGCTGCGCGCGTTTTACAACGTCTGCCGTCACCGCGGCACGCGGCTGTGCGAGGATCCGCGCGGCCGCTTCTCCGAGACGATCCAGTGCCCCTACCACGCTTGGACTTATACGATCGACGGTCAGCTGATCGGTGCGCCGCACATGAACGAAGTCGCGGGGTTCGATAAGCGCGACTTCCCGCTGCATGCCGTGGCGCTCGAGGCGTGGGAGGGGTTCGCGTTCGCGAGCCTCGCGCGCGAGCCGGAGTCGTGCGCGGAAGCATTCGCGCCCCTCGCAGGCCGGTTCAGCCGGTTCAATCTCGCAAACCTCCGTTCGGCACGGCGGATCGAGTACGACGTTGCGGCCAACTGGAAGCTCATCTTCCAGAACTATTCCGAGTGCCTGCATTGCCCGGTGATCCACCCGGGGCTCGCCAAGCTCACGCCTTACACCAGCGGCGCGAACGACCTGATCGACGGGCCGTACCTGGGCGGCTACATGGTCATCACCCAGGACGGCGGCAGTCTCACCCTGAGCGGCCGTGCGTGCGGGGCACCGGTGGGCGCGCTACCAGCCGAGGATCTCAGCCGCGTCTATTTCTACTCGATCTTCCCGAAACTGCTGCTCAGCCTGCACCCGGACTACGTCATGTTCCACACGCTGTGGCCCGACGGCCCGGGGCGCACCCACATCACCTGCGAGTGGCTGTTCCACCCGGACTCGTTCACGCAGCCGGGGTTCGACCCGGACGACGCCGTGCGGTTCTGGGACATGACGAACCGCCAGGACTGGCACATCTGCGAGCTGAGCCACGCGGGGATCGCGTCGCGAGCCTACGAGCCGGGCCCGTACTCTCCCCGGGAAGGGATTTCGGCGGCGTGGGACCGGGAATTCCTGAGAGCGATCGGCCACACCGCGACTACACCTCGGTAATCGCCTCGATCGGATCGAGCTGCGCCGCCCGGCGCGCCGGGTACCACCCGAAGACCACCCCTACCACGAGCGCGAACCCGATCGCGAGGATCACGCCGGGTACGCTCACCGCGATCGTGAACGCCTTGCCGAACTGGCGCCCGATGAACTCGGTGATGACGATCAGCCCCGCCCCGCCGCCGATGCCGAGCACGGCGCCGATAAACGCGAGGGCGAGCGACTCGGCAAGAAACAGGCGCAGGATCACGCCGTCGTCTGCTCCTAGCGCCTTGCGGATCCCGATCTCGCGCACTCGCTCGCGCACGGAGATCAGCAGCACGCTGAACAGCCCGATCCCGCCCACCACCAGCGTGACGCCGCAGATCGTGAACATGACCGCGTTCCAGCCACCGAGGATGTTGTCGGCCATGTCGAGGTCCGACTCCACCTCGGCCGCTTCGTTCCTCAACTCGAAGTCCTCCACCCCGCCGTGCCGCTGGCGCACCAGCGTGCGGCCCGCCCGCAGCACGTCCACGAAGTCGGCCGAGGACGATGCCGTGACCAGCGCCTGATCCACCCGCGCCTCGCCCTGGTAATAGCGCGTGAGATACGTGTAGGGGATGTAGACGCGTCGCGCGACGAAGCTGAAGTCTGCGGGGACGAGCTCGAAGCGGATCGGCGCGACCACGCCGATCACGCGGAACCGCACGCCGTCGATCTTGATCGTCCGGCCGACCGGATCCGTGGCGCCGAACAGGTCCCGCACGATCTCGGACCCGACTACGGCCACGCGCGCCCGATTCACGACGTCCAGCGCGGCCAGGCTGCGGCCCCCCACGATCCGATAGTTGCGGAGTTCGAGATAGCCCACATCGACGCCGTCGATCCGCACGTTGCGTTGGCCGGCCGGCGCGGCCACCGGGTACTCCTTGCCGGCGTTCCGGCCGTGGACGGTCGCCACGCCAGGCAGCGCACGCAGCGCCTGCAGGTCGGCGAGCCGGAGCCCCGAATGGCGCAGGTCCGCCGCTCGCGTCGCGTCCGAGCGAGGGCCGCGGTCCTGCAGCGCATAGCTTCGCGGGAACCCCATGGCCTTCAGGTCCTCGTACGCCATCCGTTGCATAGCGGACGCGAGCGAGCTCATGGACACGAGGGACGCGGCGCCGAACACGATCCCCGACAGGGTCAGCAGCGAGCGCAGCGGGTGCGCCCGGATCTCGCGCAGTGCGTCGCCCCCCAGCTCGGCCGCGTCGCGGACGCCGAGCCCGCGCTCACCCATAGCGGAGCGCTTCGACCGGAGCGAGCCGCGCGGCGCGCAGCGCGGGATAGATCCCGGCGCCCAGCCCGACGAGGAGCGCGGTGGACAGCGACACGCCGGCGATGGCCGGGCTCACCACCGCCGGAATCTGCATCACCCGCGCGACCGTGCCGGTGAGGGCCGTCCCGAGGCCCAGCCCCAGTCCCCCGCCCGCGATTGTGACCACGAGCACCTCGGCCAGCACGTGTGCGAAAATCCCGCCCGCGGTAGCGCCGAGCGCCATCCGCGTGCCGAACTCCCGCACGCGCTCCACGACGGAGGCGAGCAGGATGTTGGCGATGACGATGCCGCCGGTGAAGAGCGAGACCACGCCCACGACCAGGAAGATGAAGTTGAAGAGCCGCAGGAACTGCCCGGCGTTCTCTCCCGCACCCGCCCCGGAGGGCCGGATGTCGAAGTCCTCCACACCGTGCCGTGCGTAGAGCAGACCCCGTACCTCCGCCTCAGCCGACGGCGCGCCCGCCTCGCGCCGGGACTTGAGGGTCAAGAAGTCCAACGCATCGGTCTCGCTGTGCTGCGCGATCGCCGTGGTGATGGGAACGTACGCGCGCTCGTTGCGATACTCGAGCGCGTTCCCCGCCCACGGCGCGAAGTAGAACTCCTCACGCGAGAGCACGCCGACCACCGTGTAGTTCTTCCCGCCGATGCTCACGAGCTGGCCGAGGGCCCGGGGGGCGGCGCCGAACAGCGAGTCGGCGTACTTCCAGCCGAGCACGGTCACCCGCGCCCGCCGGGCGATGTCCAAGTCCGAGAGATACCGTCCCACCAGCGGCCGGATGTCGTTGATCACCGCGTAGTCGGGCACGGTCCCGATGACCTGCCCCTCGAAACTCCGGCCCGCGGCTCGGTAGGGGAGCTGCTCGGCCCAGCCCGGGCTCACCGCCATCAGCGTCCGGGCCTGGCTCCGGAGGAACGCCGCGTCGCGGTACGTGAGCCGCTTCGAGGCGAGCTCGCGGGCGGTCGGGCGCGAGGGCCGATCCCGGTCCGAGACGATGATCGTCCCCGCGCCCCCTACTTCGTCGAGGAACTGCTGTGTCAGGGCCGTCTGCCCGCCGAACAGCGCGAGCACCGTGACGATGCTCCCCGTGCCGAGGATCAGGCCGAGGAGCGACAGAGTGGTCTGGCCCCAGTGGCGCCGGGCCTCGTCGAGTCCCGTCAGCAGCGACTCGAGAAGCGTCACGCCACCTTGCCATCGCTGATACGGATTTCCCGCTCAGCGCGCCCCGCGACGTTGGGGTCGTGGGTGACGAGCACGATCGTGTGGCCGGCGGCGTGCAGCTCGGCGAACGTCTCGAGCACCTGCGCACCCGCTTGCGAATCGAGGTTTCCGGTGGGCTCGTCCGCCATGAGGATGGCGGGCTCGCCCACGAGCGCCCGGGCGATCGCGACCCGCTGCCGCTCGCCGCCCGACAGCTCGTCCGGCCGGTGGCCCACCCGCGCCCCGAGCCCGAGCCGCTCGAGCAGTGCCAGCGCGCGCCGCCGGCGCTCGGCACGGGGCACGCCGCCGCGGTACTTGAGCGGCAATGCGACGTTCTCTTCCACCGTGAGCCGGGGCATGAGGTTGAACGTCTGGAAGACGAACCCGACCCTGCGGTTCCGCACGCGGGCAAGCCGCTTCCCCGACAGGGAGCTCACGTCCTCGCCGTCCAGCTGATAGGTGCCCGAGGTGGCCGTGTCCAGGCACCCCAGGATGTGCATCAGCGTGCTCTTGCCGGAGCCGGAGGGCCCGGTGATCGCCACGAACTCGGGCCGCGCGATGTCCACGTCGATGCCGCGCAGCGCGGGCACGTCCACCTT
>JBOHSI010000031.1:0-9171 GCA_050733055.1 Gemmatimonadales bacterium | reverse complement strand
GCTGGAGGCGTCCGACGGGGCGGCGGCGCTCACGGTGGTGCGCGCGCGCGATGTGGCGCAGGGGCTCGCCGCCGCCCTTCGCGCGGACGACCTGGTCGTGGTGGGCGCGCCACGCATCGATCCCGTGGCCGCACTCCTCGGGGAGACGGTGCCCGGCGCCCTCGCCGTCCTCGGCCGGAACCCGGTCATCGTCGTGCGCGACCTCGCGCCGGTGCGGCGGCGCTTCGAACGGTTCTTTCTCGCGAGGAAGTAGCCGCCCATGCAAGGTCAGACGACACAGCCACTGCGCGAATTGATCGAGCGGTTCTCCGCCTTCCTTCCCACGCTCACGGCGGGACTGCTGGTGCTCGCCGTGGGGGTCGCCCTCGGGTGGGTGCTGAAGCGCGCCATCGTGCGCCTGCTCATCTGGCTGCGGCTCGACCGCCTCGCGGGGCGGGTCGGCTGGCGGGCGGCGTTCGGCAAGGGCGACGTACGGGGGGCCCTGTACGAGATGCTCGGCAACGCGGGAATGCTCGTCGTCGTCTTGCTGTTCCTCGACGACACGCTGAAGCGTTGGGGCCTCACCGCGCTGGCGCGCGTGATCGAGAGCATCGTCTTCTATCTCCCCAACCTCGGACTCGTGGCGCTGATCGTCGCGGCCGGCGTCTTCATCGCGAACGGGCTGAGCGCGCGCGTCGCGGAGGGACTGGAGGAGGAAGGCTTCGCGCACGCCCGCCTGTTCGCCAAGAGCTTGAAGGGCGCACTGCTCGCGCTGGTGGCGGCGCTCGGGCTGTGGCAGCTCGAATTCGCGCGCCAGGTCGTCCTCGCCGCGTTCCTGATCGCGTTCGGATCGGTGGGAGTGGCGTTCGCGCTCGCCGTCGGCATCGGCTCGGCACGCGCGATCGAGCGCGGCTGGGAGATCGTGTTCCAGAAGAAGGAAAAAGACGCCTGACGCGCGGGGCGAGACCCAACACTCCGGGTTGAATTCACTGCCGTCGTTGCCCATCTTGCGCCTATCTTGCAACGAGAGATGGCTACACCAGCGCCGCCGACGTCCGCCAGTGCCGAGGGCCAAGTGCCCTCGATTCCCCTCGGGACGGGAATGACCCGCGACGGTTTCCTCAGCTCCGAGTTCGCTCGCGAGCTGGAGCGCATCGGCCACGCGGACGTCCTCGTCGGGATCCCCAGCTTCAACAACGCCCGCACGGTGGGCCACGTGGTGCGCGCCGTCAGCGCGGGGCTCACCAAGTACTACCCGCATCTCCCCTGCGTCCTGGTGAACTCGGACGGCGGATCGAAAGACGGCACGCCCGACGTCGTGCTCCAGGCCGACACGCACCACCCCACGTTGCTCGTCGATCACCGGCGCCAGCCTCTGCACCGCGTCACCACCGGCTACCGCGGCATCCCGGGGAAGGGAAGCGCCCTGCGCACGATCTTCCGCGTTGCCGAGCTGGTTGGGGTCAAGGCGTGCGCCGTCGTGGACAGCGACCTCCGCAGCATCACGCCGGAGTGGATCGAGCTGCTCGTCGGGCCGGTGCTGGAGCGCGCGATGGACTTCGTCGCGCCCCTCTATGCCCGCCACAAGTACGACGGGACGATCACCAACGGGCTCGTGTATCCCCTCTCGCGGGCGCTGTACGGCCGCCGCGTCCGCCAGCCGATCGGCGGCGACTTCGGCTTCTCCGGCGCATTCGCCGCGCGCCTGCTGCGCCAGCCCGAGGCGTGGGAGTCGGACGTGGCTCGCTACGGGATCGACGTCTGGATGACCACCCGTGCCCTCGGCGAGGGATACAAGGTGTGCCAGTCGTACCTCGGGGCCAAGATCCACGACACCAAAGACCCCGGCGCCGACCTCACCGCGATGTTCACGCAGGTCGTGGGCACCGTCTTCGAATCGATGGAGCACTACCACGGCGTGTGGGCGACGATCCGGGGGAGCGAACCGATCCCCGACTTCGGCTTCCACTACACGGTCGGCGTCGAGCCAGTAGCAGTGAACGTGGAGCGGATGGTGGAGATGTACCGCAACGGGCTCAATGATCTCTTGCCCGTTTGGCGCCGCTTCCTGCGAGCCGAGACGTGTAACGCGCTCGCCGGACTCGCGGCCACGCTGGCGAGCGCGTTCCGGTTCCCGCCCGAGCTCTGGGTCCGGGTCGTCTACGAGGCGGCCGGCAGCTACCATCGGCGCGTCATGCCCCGCGACCACCTCTTGCGCGCCCTGATCCCGCTGTATCTCGGTCGCACCGCGGCGTTCGTGGTGCAGACCGCCGCCAGCACTGCCGACGACGTGGAGGTCGAGATCGAAACGGTGTGCGGGCTCTTCGAGTCCATGAAACCATACCTGCTCGAGTGCTGGGACGCCCGGCGCTTGGAGCCCTTCCAGGGAGGATCCCGCTGATGGATGCGAACTTTTGGAATGTCGCAATCCTCGAGCCGCTGCGCCGCTTCGCCACCCTCGCCTTGGCGTTTCTGCCCAACGTCCTCGCGATGGTGGTCGTGCTCCTCGCCGGGATCGCGGCAGCCTACCTCGTGCGCCTGACGTTGACCGTGCTCCTGCGGGTCGCCCAGTTCGACCGCTTCTGCGAGCGGCGGGGGGTGACGGCCGCACTGCGGGCGGCCGGGGTCGAACGCTCCCCCTCGCGGGCCGCGGCGCGGTTCGGCTACTGGCTCGTGATGTTCGTGTTCCTGATGTTCTCACTGGCGGCGCTCAATATCGCGCCGGTGAATGATCTGGTGTCGCGGTTCTTCGTGTTCCTGCCGCAAGTGTTCGCGGCTCTGCTCATCCTCCTGCTCGGCTACCTCGCGGCCGCGTTCCTGCAGCGGGCCACGTTGCTCACCGCGGTCAACGCCGGCATCGGCCGGGCCCGCGTGCTCGCCACCGTGGTGCAGATCCTCGTCCTGCTGTTCACGATCGCCGTGGCGCTCGAGCAGGTGGGCATCGGCCGCAACATCGTGCTCGCCACGTTTACCGTAGCGTTCGGCGCCGTGGGGCTCGCGGCGGCGCTCGCGTTCGGCTACGCGGCCCGCGACCTCGCCAAGACGGTCCTCGAACGGCAGCTGACGAGCGCCAAGGACGAGGGGTTTGGCGGGATCTCCCACCTCTAGATGAGACGAGGGAGGGCGGCGAGCAGCGCCAGCATGGAAACGAACGCGGCGACGAGCCACCGCGTCTCTCTTCCGGGCCAGCCCGGCCAGCGGAGGCCGAGGGGGCCGTCGCGCAGGGCCAGCGCGACGCTCACGGTCGCCAGGAAGCCCGCGGGGTTCCACCACAACCAGGAAACGCCGGGCGCGAACCGCGCCAGGACGAGGTTGGTGCCGAGCCCGGCGGCGAGGCCGAGCAGCGCGCCGCGACTGGTGGTGCCGCGCGTCAGCGCGCCCAGGGAGAACACCGCCAGCACGGGACCGTAGAACGCCGACCCCACCTGGTTCACCAGCTCCAGCACGCCCGCGCCGGTTCGGGCGAACAGCATCCCCGACCCGACGGCGAAGGCTCCCCAGGCGAGCGAGGTCAGTCGGCCGAGCCACACGGACTGCCGCGCGGGATCGCGGCCGGCGACGTCGTCGAGGGTCACGGCGGCGAGGGAGTTGAGCGCCGAATCAATGGACGACATCGCGGCGGCCAGGATCGCGGCGAGCAGGAGTCCGCGTAGCCCCGGCGGGAGATACGTCGTGATGAACACGGGGACGAGTGCATCCGCCGGGCGCCCCTCGAGCGCCGCCGGGAGCCGTGGGTCCACCACCAGGAGGCCCGCGAGCAGCAGGCCAAACCCGCAGTACGTGAGGACGAGGGGGAACCGCAGGAGGCCGTTCAGGACGAGCGCGCGCCTGGCCTGAGTGTCGTCCCGCGCCGCGAGCAGGCGCTGAGCCTGGCTCTGGTCGCAGGCGTAGTAGGACAGATACAGGAAGAGCCCGCCGAACAGCATCGGCCACAGCGCGAACGTCGCTCCGTCGCCCAGGCCCGTAGCTTCCGGCACGAGCGTTCGGGCTCGCGCGGCCGGCAGCGCGGTGACGACGGGGAGGCCGGTACCGACCGCTACATCGACGGCGGCCACCAGCGTCCCGCCCCAGAGGAGCGCCAGTTGCAGCACGTCGCTCCAGATGTCCGCGACGATCCCGCCGAGGCTC
The DNA here is from genome assembly GCA_050733055.1 of Gemmatimonadales bacterium. Lineage (GTDB taxonomy): Bacteria > Gemmatimonadota > Gemmatimonadetes > Gemmatimonadales > GWC2-71-9 > DASUAL01. The sequence goes on along the minus strand of JBOHSI010000031.1, from coordinate 5,064 downwards.
GTGTACAACACCGCCGCGATCCCCACGAGCAGCAAGGCCCGATCGGTCGGCCACCCGAGGGCCTCGCCCAGGACCAGTGACGAGGCGTAGAGAATCACTCAGGAAAGCCCCCGCGACAGAAGGAACGCCCCTGCCAGCGCGCGTCGCGTCCCCCGCCCGAAGCGACCCTCGGCGTAGGCGTAGATCGAGCAGCCGGGCACGGAGCGGATCGCCGGAAGGAGGACTGCGATGGCGAGGAGCATCGCGAGGAAGCGCCAGCTCGTACTGGAGCCCCCGGAGCCCGCCGCCTTCCCGCAGCGCGACGAAAGCGGGCGCCCCCACGAGGCTGATCGCGCTCGCCTGGTTCGCCAGGATCGAGGCGCCGAGAGCGGTGCCGGCCATCGCACGGCCCGCGAGGAAGTAATGCTCTCCGGTGGTCTGACGGCGGGCGAAGCGGTACGACATCCCGAAGATCGCCGCGAGGTAGGCGACGAGCACCAGCGCGTCGAGACCGGTGAGCCCCGGGCCCGTCACCGGAGGCCGAGCTCGCGGAGGGCGCGCGTGACGGCCCGGGCCCACCCGGCCGGGCCCGTTGCCGGGGCGACGCGGGCCCGAGGGATGCGACGTCGGAGCTGCGGATCGGCCGAGCCGCCGGGCCCGGGGATGATGATCGGGACATCGGCTTCCCGCAGCATGGGCGCGTCGAGCGGGCTGTCGCCCAGGGCGATGACGGCGAGCACGCCGTGAACCCGCTGCAGCAGCTCGAGCGCGTGGCGCGTCGCGCGGCCCTTATCGGTGGGGCCGTGCAGGTGCCAGAATCGGCCCCCGCGCGTCACGACGAGGCCGTGTCGCTCCGCATGCCGGGCGATGGCCCGGGCGTGGCGCCGCCCGTCGGACACGAACAAGAACGGCTCGTCGAACTCGCGGCGGCGCGCCAGACGGGCCGCGCGTGGCGCGAGCCCCGTCGCTCTGCCGACTTCGGCTGCCGTCATGTCCCCGAACCCGATCACGGCGCCGCCAATCGCTCGCCGCAACGCGGCGAACACACGGCGGATCCTAGCGTACTCCGGTGCGAGTGGGATGAGCCGGCCGTCGCGGACGCGTCGTGCCGAGGGCAACCGGAGGGTGGGCGCGATCCCCGGCGGGATGAGGATTCCCGCGCCGTCCTCCACGATCGCGAGGTGAGGCCCTGTCAGCTCCCGCCGCAGCGCGCGCAGCTCGAGCCGAGTCTTGCTGGTGCAAAGGACGACGGGCACGCGGAGCCGCCGCAGGCGTCGCAGCACCGGGCGCGCCGGGCCCGCACGGTAGCTGCCGTGGTCGAGCAGGCAGCCGTCCACGTCCGTGACCACGACGATCCGTGGGAGCCGCCGCGGATCAGCGGTTGTCGGCTTCAACCGCCTCTCGCAGCTCGTCCAGAAAGTCGGGGAGGGCGGAGCTCACGCGGGCCCAGTTGGGGATCGGCCGGGCCCCGAGGGGATCGGTGTAAACGTCCTTCGCCGCGGCCTCGATGGCCTGGGCGAAGAGCTCGACGGCGGAGTCCTCCTCGTGTCGATCGAAGCGAAGGTGGTTGATGGCGGCGTCGTCGGCGTAGCGGTGGACCTGATCCTGACCCATGCGGAGGTACACCGCGCGCACGCTGCGGAACAGCCCTTCCGAGATCGGAATCCCCTCGTGCCCCAGCGTCGTGAAGAGCGACTTGGCGATGTCCCCGGCCATCTTGAGCAGGCCGGCGGGGGGCCAGGTCGGCTCGAGGGTTTTGTGCTTGTGCTCGTACGCGTCGGCGATGTCCACCTCGCACACGCGGCGCGTGGCGAGGTTGCGATACACCTCGGCGAGGAGACCGATCTCGAGCCCCCAATCGGAGGGAACCCGCATCACCCGGGCGAGGTCCTCGTCCATCGCGAACTCGCCCGCCAGGGGGTAGCGGAACGAGTCGAGGAATACGAGGAAGGGGTGGTATCCGACGATCTTGAGCAGCGCGCGGATCAGCGGCGTCACGAACAACCGGGTCACGCGGCCGTACATCCGGTCGGTGAGCCGGGCGTAGTATCCCTTGGCGTATTCGATGCCGAGTGAGGGATTCATGACGGGATAGGCCAGCCGGGCGAGCAGATCGCGTCGGTAGCTCACGATGTCGGCGTCGTGGAGGGCGATGGTACGCGATCTGGGATCCGCGAGGACGCAACCGAGCGCGATCCACACGACGCGACCCTTCCCCGCCGTGCCGGTGAAGATCCCGGCGTCCTCGAGCCTGCGGTACAGCGCCTGGATGCGCTCGCCGTCGCGCCAGAGGATGTCGACGCGCTGGCGGAGGACGCTGAAGAACTGACGGCTGCGCTCGAAGTCGGTGCGGGTGGCGGCGTCGAGGCCGATCAGGACGCGGTAGAGGTAGGGAATCTCACGCAGCACCTGGACCATGCTGGCGAGCGCCGGGCCGTCCATTTCTGATGCCAAGGCGGGAATGATGAGCGTGAGCGGCCGGGTCTCCGCGAAATCGACGAGGTCCGCCTCGAGGAGGTCGAGGTGAGGCTCGCCAAGCCGGTGGAGGGTGGTGATGACGCCGGTCTGATAGAAATCGGCCATGAGCGACGAAAGTGCCGGCTAGAGTGGGGGACGAGGGATGCAGCGAGACGCACCTCGCCGCATCCCTTACCAGCCAGATTAACCCCCTGCGGGGAGCGTCGCAACCAGCGCGCGGTGGAGCCGCTCGCGGGTGATGACCCACGATGGCCGACTGGCGCGACCGGCCTGCTGTTTCGTGGGGTACGTGAGATTGAGCGTGCCCGTCTGGTCATCCTGCAGCGTCACCGTCGCGGTCTGTCGACCAAACTTCTCGTGCCACGCTTCGATCGTGTAGGTGCCGGGCGGGAGATTGTTGATCGTGAAGCGGCCGTCCGGGCCCGTCGTCGCAAAGAACGGATGTGACAGCACGCCGGCGAAGGCGTGCATCCAGCCGTGTACATTGCACTCGAACGGTACCATGACTTCGGGCGTGGTGAAGGTGCGCTCCATGGTCATCCCCGCCACCGGCTGGCTGATGTTGAAGGGCCGATTCTCCTTACCCGTCGCCTTGATGTTGTGCAGCAGGGGATCGCTGTTCCGGATCTCGAGTGGTTGCCCGACCATGATTCCGAACACCCGGGGGTGATACAGGCACGCCTTCTGATCGAGGACGACGGGCGTCGTGGGTGGGGTGTACTTGGCCGCGGCGGGGAGCCCGGTTTTCACGTACACGAACACGCCGGCGAGGGAACCGGTGGAGCCGACGACCGCGATCGGCTGGCGGGGCGTCGTCGGGTAGTGCGCCTTGCACTGCGGCTCCTCGCTCATGTCGATGGTGGGGTTCGCGGGCGGTGTGCCGACGAACTTCACCTCCCCCGTGACGGCCGCGCCCCCGAAAACGCCGCCCAGCGCCAACAACAGGAATGCCACTCCCGCAGGTGCGACCGGCTGGAGTGCACGCATCGTCCCTCCTTCGTCGTTGCTGCGTCCAGATGCATTGAAGTCCATATTGATATCAATGCATATTCTACCCGTATGACCCGCCGCGTTCCGCGGAGATCCGGACTGCCGCATCGGACGCCCGGGCGAGCGTTCGGCTACGCGCCCCGGTCGGAGCGACTCGCCAGCATCGCGCAGATCGTGCAGGGGCTGCGGCGGATCGTGAAGGCCTTGCACGCCTATTCGCAGGAGGTGCGCAGCGCCTACGGGTTGACCGGGCCGCAGCTGTGGGCGTTGAAGACGCTGCGGGGCAACGGAAGGATGTCGACGGGGCGGCTGGCGGCTGCCCTGGCCGTGCATCAGAGCAGTGTATCCATTCTCGTCGATCGGCTGGAAACGCGCGGGTTGGTGCGCCGGGCCCGGGGGCGACGCGATCGCCGCTTTGTGGAGATCGAGCTGACCCCGCGCGGCGCCACCCTCGCGCGCGATGCGCCGGACCCCGCCCAAGGCCGCCTGCTGCACGCGCTCGAGGTGATGCCGCTGGCCGATGTGCGCCGGATCCGGCGGGCGGTGGAGCGTCTCGTGGACGCGATGGAGGCGGGCGACGTGCAGGCGCGGTTTTTCTTCTCCGAGGACTGACTCGCAGGCGGCGTTTGCCGGCCCCAGGGTGCGGCCCGGACTCGGCGCCGCGGTCGCCAGCCCGAGTCTTCGAGCCGACAGTGCGAGTTGTTGCGCCCACCGGGCCGCGGATGAATTATGTGGCGCATCTTACCCCCAGGTTCCCCGTGCGTCAGCTCCGAATCGGCGTCATCGATCTGGTCGCCAAAGGCCCGACCCGCGCCCTGTACGGGCGCCTTATGAACGCCAACCTCGCGGGCATCATGCCTCAAGTCATCGCGGTGTGGTGCGAAGCGGAGGACACGAAGTCAGCCTCGTGTGTTATACCGGTTTTGAGAATCTGGTCGCGGACCTGCCAGAGAGGGTCGACCTCGTCTTCATTGGCGCCTTTACGGAAGCGGCGCTGACCGCGTATGCGCTGAGCAATCTGTTTCGGTCGCGGGGGGCGGTGACCGTGCTGGGCGGACCCCACGCACGCTGCCACCCGGAGGACGCGCGGAAGTACTTCGACTACGTCGTGGGCTTCACGGACCAGGCCCTGGTTCGTGACCTATTGCACGATTGCTCGCGCCACCGGCCGCTCGGCGTGCACCTCGCGGCCAAGCGGCAGCCGACGGCGCTCCCCGGCGTGCGCGAGCGCTGGAAGTTCATCGCGCCGACGCTGCGGAAGGCGCCGGTCCTCAAGATCGTGCCGATGCTCGGCAGTCTCGGGTGTCCCTACACCTGCAGCTTCTGTATTGACTCCGTCGTCCCCTATCAGCCGCTCGACTTCGCCGTTCTGAAAGACGACCTCCGCTTCCTCCTGAGGACGGTGCGCCGGCCGCGCGTCGCCTGGCACGATCCGAACTTCGGCGTGCGATTCGACGACTACCTCGACGCCATCGAGTCGACCGTGCCTCCGGACGGGATCGACTTCATCGCGGAGAGTAGCCTGTCCCTCCTGTCCGAGCCGCACGTAAAACGGCTCGCGCGCAACGGGTTCAAGGCCCTGTTACCCGGCGTGGAGTCGTGGTACGACCTCGGCAA
>JBOHSI010000030.1:0-7452 GCA_050733055.1 Gemmatimonadales bacterium | reverse complement strand
GTGGGAGGCGTGTACGGCGTCCAAAACCTCATCCTGGTCGAACAGGACTCGGCGGGCGAGCTGCGCACGCGGAACCTCCTGCCGGTGCGCTTCGTGCCGATGTTGAGCGGCCTGCGCTGAGGGGGGGGCCGTGGCGCGAGTCGCGCGACCGCTGTCCGTCATGCTGCTGTCAGCCGGCACCGTTGCGTACGAGATTCTCCTCGCCCGAGTCTTTGCCATCGAGTACTTCCACCACTTCGCCTACATGGCGATCGGCATCGCCATGCTCGGCTCGGGCGTGAGCGGTACGGCATGGGCGCTGGCCGGAGGGATGCGACAGCAACGCGCCGCACCGTGGTTCGTCTGGGCCAGCACCCTGACCGCCGTGACGCTCACGCTGAGCCCCGCGCTGGTGCACCTGATTGCATTGGACCCGACACAGCTAGCGTGGGATCTCGCGCAGTGGCCGCGCTTGGCCCTGGTGTACCTGTTGCTCGCCCTGCCTTTCAGCGCCGGAGCCCTCGCGGTCGTCCTGGCTCTCACCCTGGAGCCGGATCACCTCGGACGGATCTATGGCGCCAGCTTTCTGGGCGCAGGGCTGGGCGCCGCCCTGGCTCTGGGAATCCTCTGGGTGGCGTTGCCGGCACGGGCGCTCGCGCTGCCGGCCGTCATTGCGTCCGCCGGAGGTGTCGTGGCTGCGCACGGTGCCGTGCAGTCCTGGCGGACCACGTCGGCGGTTTGGCTGCCCGTCGTGATCGCCGTCCTGGTGTTTCAGCGACCCCTCTGGCGGATCGCCGTCACGCCGTACAAGGGGTTGCCGCAAGTGGAAGCCTACCCGGAGGCGCGCCGGACCGCCGAGCGCACGGGCCCGGAGGGGTGGGTCGTCGCCGTGGCCGCGCCGGCTTTCCGCTACGCTCCCGGTCTCTCACTCGCCTTCCGGGGGCAGTTCCCCAGCCAGACGGGCCTCTTCGTAGACGGACAAATCGCCGGGGCCGTTGCGGGTTGGGACAGTGGAGCCACTGGGGTCGAGGTGCTGGACTGGCTTCCGTCCGCCGCGCCGTACGCCCTGGGGAGCCAGCGCCGAGTGCTCATCATCGGGGCGGGCGGAGGGACTGAAATCTCGAACGCCCTGGCCCATGGGGCGCGGAGCATCACCGCCGTCGAACTGCATCCGGACATCGCTAGGCTTACCCAGGGGCTGGCTGGGCCGGTGCCGCCGTCGGCGGCCCGGTCGCGCGTGGAGTGGATCGTCGCGGACGCACGTAGCTACGTGGCGCGCGCTAGCGAGAAGTTCGACCTCGTGACGCTCGGCGCCGCTGGAGGATTCGGTGCGAGCGCCGCCGGGATCCATTCCCTGAACGAGGACTTCCTGCACACCATCGACGCTTACACGGCCTACCTGGAGCGGCTGAGCGAGGGCGGTGTGCTCGCCATCACGCGCTGGCTCACCGCGCCGCCGCGCGAGAACGTGCGCGTGATTCTCACCGCGGCCGAGGCGCTACGGCGCCGACAGCCGGACGCGGTGCCGCGGGGACTCGCCGTGGTCCGCACCTGGGCAACGGGCACGGTTCTCGTCAAGCCCGCCGGGTTCACGCCGGCTGAGATCGAGGGCTTGAGAACGTGGGCGACCCGGTGCCGCTTCGACCTCGACTGGTCGCCCGGCATGAGCCGCCCCGCCACCGAATTCAACCAGCTCGATGAGCCCACACTCTTCCTCGCCGCGGCGGCGGGCGCGGCGGGACCCGGCGAAGCCGCCCGATTCGCCTCCACGTACCCGTTCGATGTCAGACCCGTGGACGACGCGCGACCGTATCCGCACCACTTCGTCCGCGCGCGCGCGCTGCGAGCCTTGGTGACGAGTGATCGGGGGAGCTGGTTGCCGTTCGCGGAATGGGGGTCCGTAGCCCTCCTGGCCACGCTGTGTCAGAGTGTCGTGCTGGCAGGCCTGCTGCTGCTCGTGCCGGCCGCGCTCCGCTCCCGCGGGCCGGGCGGTGGGCCGACACTCAGGCTCATCGGCTATTTCACGACGATCGGTCTCGGCTATCTGACCGCTGAAATCGCCGCCATTCAGCAGCTCGGTCTCCTGTTGGGGCACCCCGTCTACGGGGTCGCTGTGGCGCTGGCCGCTTTCCTCGTCGCCTCCGGCGCAGGAAGCGTCTGGTCCGACCGCGTGCCCCCGGCGCGCGGATGGCGCGTACATGCTGCGCTCGCGGTGATGTTGTTGATCTACTCTGCTCTCCTGCTCCACCTCGTGCACCTGCTCCAGCCGAGTCCCTGGATGGCGCGGGCCGCCGTCGCCGTCCTGGCTCTGGTGCCGCTCGCGTTCGCGATGGGGCCCCCCTTTCCGATCGGTCTCCGCCTGCTGGCAGGCGCTGATCCGCCCCTGGTGGCATGGGCCTGGGCGGCGAACGGCTTTGCCTCCGTTATTGCCGCACCACTCGCCGCCTTGGTCGCGTTGGAAGCCGGCTCCCGGGCGCTCTTCCTGGTCGGAGCCGTGGCGTATGCCGGCAGCGCCGCCCTGGTCGCTTGGGGCGCGCCGGCTGGGCCTGGTGGCTCGAGCCCACCCCTGGGGGTTGAACAACCCCGCGACGGGTGATTAGGATGTTGCGGCCAACACATTCCATGTCACCGCCGATGTCCTTTCTTTCCGTAGAGCGGGTCTCCAAGCGATTCGCCGGCGTGACCGCGGTCGACCACGTCTCCTTCGGGGTCGACCGCGGGCAGGTCGTCGGCTTCCTGGGGCCCAACGGCGCCGGCAAGACCACGACCATGCGCCTGATCACGCAGTTCTACGAGCCCGACAGCGGCGAGATCAAACTCGACGGTACGCCGCTGGCCGAAGCGGGCCGCGAGGCGAAGCGCCGCATCGGCTACCTCCCTGAAAACAATCCCCTATACGGCGACATGCTGGTCGCGGACCACCTGGCGTTCATCGCCGACCTGCGGGAACTCGCCGACCTGACGCGTCGGCGCGCGATCGACGCGGCGGTGGCGTCCACCGGCATTGCCAGCGTGTACTACCGGCCGATCGGCGAACTGTCGAAGGGGTACCGCCAGCGCGTCGGGCTCGCGCAGGCGATCCTGCACCACCCCGACCTGCTGGTGCTCGACGAGCCGACCGAGGGTCTCGATCCGAACCAGCGGGTGGAGATCCGCCGGCTGATCGGCGAGCTCGGCAAGGACCGCACCGTGATCCTTTCCACCCATGTCCTCTCCGAGGTGCAGCACACGTGCTCGCGGCTGCTCGTCATCAGCCGCGGCAAGATTGTCGCGGACGGCCCGGTGGACCGGCTGATCCAGCAGGCGGAGGGCGCGGTCGAGATCGCGGTGGAGGCGGCGGGCGACGGCGTCGCCGACGCGCTCGGTCGACTCCCTGGCGTCCGGGACGTCCTGCCGGCCCCCGCCGCGGGCGACGGCCGCGTCGCGGTCACGCTCACCGCCGATGGCAGCCGCGACTTGCGGCCGGAGATTTTCGCGCTTGCGAAGTCGCATGGCTGGACCCTGTACGAGCTGCACCAGGAGCAGGCGAGCCTGGAAGAGTTGTTCCATCAGCTCACGCGAGGCGATGCATGAACGCGATCGTCACGATCGCGCGGCGCGAGCTGAAGGCCCTGTTCGACCAGCCGACGGCCTACATCCTGCTGGTCGTCTTTACGGCCGTGAACGGCTTTCTGTTCTTCCGGCAAGTGGAGCTGTACGGGATCGCGTCGCTCCGGCCGATGCTCGACTTCCTGCCGTGGCTGCTCTTATTCCTCGTCCCCGCGGTCACCATGCGGGCGCTCGCCGAGGACGCCCGCAGCGGTACGCTCGAGGTCGTGCTGGCGCAGCCGGTCACCGAGCTCGAGCTGCTCGGCGGCAAGTACGCCGGCCAATTGCTCTTCCTCCTGATGGCGCTCGCCATCACGCTCACGCTGCCGCTCGGGCTCGCCCTCGGTGCGGACCTCGAGGTCGGGGTTCTGGTGGCGCAGTACATCGGCGCGGCGCTGCTCACCGCAGGGCTCGCCGGCGTGGGCGTCTGGGCCTCGAGCGTCGCGGCCACTCAGATCACCGCGTTCATTCTCGCCGTCGGGACGATGTTCGTGCTCGTCCTCGTCGGGCTCGATCCCCTGATCGTGGGACTCCCGCCCCGACTCGGTGCCATCGCCGCGTCGCTGGGCGTGCTCTCGCACTTCACGGGAATCGCGCGTGGAGTGATCGACCTGCGCGACGTCGTCTACTTCGTGACGCTCGCCGCGCTGTTCCTGCTCCTCGCCTACTTCGCCCTGATGCGCCGCAAGCTCACGGCGCGCGGGGCGCCCCTGCGGCGGCTGCGGCTCGGGACCGTGCTGCTCGTGGCGGCGATGATCGTCGTGAACCTGTTCGGGCGGCACATCGCGGGGCGACTCGATCTCACGCCGGCAAGGGCGTTCACCCTGTCGCGCGCCACGAAGCAGATCCTCAAGAGTCTCCCGGACATCGTCACCATCAAGCTGTTCGCCTCCGACGCGCTGCCGCCCGAGGTATCGTTCCTGAAGCGCGACGTGGACGACCTGCTCCGCGACTACCGCAGCGCGGGCGGCGGCAAGGTGAAGCTCGTGGTACAAGACCCGTCCGCTGACAGCGCGGCGCTGCGCGAGGCCCGCAGCCTGGGCATCCCGCCCGTCCAATTCAACGTGGTGGGACGCGCCGAGCTGCAGGTGAAGGAGGGCTACCTCGGCATCGCGGTGCGTTACGCCGACGCCGTGAAGACGATTCCGTTCGTGCGGCAGGCGGACGACCTCGAGTACCGGCTCACCTCGGACATCCGGTCGCTCGCGCGCCCCGAGAAGCCCGTCATCGGGTTCGGTGAGATCGCCAACCAGGCGGCGGTGCGCGGGCGGCGGGCGTTCGACGCGTTGCGCGAACAGTTGCAGCGCAACTACGACGTGCGGTCGGTCGCGTTCAGCGACACGAGCATCGCGCCCGACGTTAAGGTGCTGATCTTCGCGGGCACGCCGGATTCGCTTCCGAGCCGGCAGCTCAGCAACCTGAAGACATTCCTCGATCGCGGCGGCAGTCTGCTCCTGATGTCCTCCGGCATGGAGCTCTCGACGCAGGGGCCGTTCGCGTTCTCGCGATCGGTGGGCTGGAACGATCTCCTCAAGCCGTACGGCGTGTCGGTCGCCTCCGACATGGTTTACGACCTCGCCTCGAACGAGCGCGTGGGATTCCCGTCGCAGTACGGCCAGGTGCTCGTGTCCTATCCCTTGTGGCTGCGGGCGCTCAGCACCAAGGCTTCCCCGGTGAACGCCGAGCTCGACGGCGTGCTCCTCCCGTGGGCCTCGAGCGTCGACACGACCAAGGCGCTGCAGGGGTCGGTCGCGCCGCTCTTCGTCACGAGCCGCGCGGGCGGCGTGCAGGAGACCACCGCCCTGCTCGATCCCTCGCGGGAATTCCGCCGCGACAGCCTCCAGACGCGGCTCCTGGCGGTCACGGTCAATCCCCTCGCCCACGCCAGCGCGAGCGTGGTGCGCGGCCGGCTCGTGATCGTGGGCAGCTCCGACTTCGCGAGCGACCGCTACGCCCGGAATTCGCCGGAGAACATCGTGTTCGTGGCGAACGCCATAGACTGGCTCGCACAGGACGAAGCGCTGATGACGATCCGGTCCAAGAATCGCTCGCCGCCCCGGCTCGTGTTCACGAGCGCCACGAGGCACGACTTCGTGAAGTACGGCAACATCATCGGCGTGCCGGTGCTCGTGATCGTGGCGGGGAGCCTCAGGCTCTGGCGGCGCCGGCGGATCACCCAGCAGACGTACCGGCCGCTCGCCGCTCCCCCTCCAGAGGCGGCATGAGCGCGCGGCATCTGAAGATCATCGCGCTCGGCTTCGCCGGGCTGCTGCTCCTTTGGGGCGCGAGCGAGCTGTTCTCGCGCGGGTCGAATGAGGCCCCGGATACTCTCACCCTTCCGGCGCTTGCGCTGGGGGACGTGGACACGATCGCCGTCACCTCCGGGACGGACTCCATCGTGCTCGCCAAGCAATCGTCCTCGGCGTGGGTCGTCAACGGCTACCGGGCGAGGCTCGACGCCGTGAACGAGCTGGTGCAGGCGCTCAAGGACACCGTGCACCCCGAGCTCGTCGCCCAAGACTCCTCGTCGTTCCGCCGCCTCGCGGTGGACAGCGCGACCGGCCGCTGGCTCCGGATCAGGGGCGGCGGCAGGCCGCTCCTCGACCTCATCGTCGGCGTACGCGGCTCGGAGTATACGAGCGCGTACCTGCGTCGCCCCGGCGACAGCCGGGTATACCTGTGGCGCGGCCCGCTGGCGCAGCTCGTGAACCGCACGCCGGACGAGTGGCGCGACAAGCGCATCGCGGCGGTGGAGCCAGACAGCGTCGCGGGCATCGCCGTCGAGCGCGGCCCGGACCGCTACACGTTGAAGCGCGCGGGGGAGGCCTGGACGCTGAACGGCGCCGCGACGGACTCCGGCGCCGTGGCCAGGGCGCTCGAGAAATACCGCACGATCGTGTCGGCGGGCTTCGCGGCACGCGCCCAGGCGGACTCGGTGCGCGAGCAGCGGCCCACCCGACGCCTCACCTTGCGGAGCGCGCACGGGGGGACGCTCCTCTCCCTCGCCTTCGACTCCATCCCCGGCGGGTTCTGGGTGCGGCGCACCGGCGGCACCGCCGCGGGCGGCGACTCCGGCACGGTCTACCGCATGAACGCGTGGGACGTGGACGGACTCACGCCGGCGAGCCGCGCGCTCCTCCCAGCCGCGCAGTAGCGCACGGGGGCTCGCCCAAGCCCTTGGCTTCCAGGGGTTTGGCGTCTATCTTCCGAGGCTCACATGGCGGACCTCACGCTGTCGCGGAGCCAGCTGCTGCTCCTCGCGGGGACGGCCAACCGGCCACTCGCGGAAGAGATGGCTCAGCACTTGGGCCAGCCCCTGTGCGCCGTGACGATCCGCCGGTTCGCCGACGGGGAGATTTTCGTCAAGATCGACGAAAACGTGCGCGGCCGGGATGTGTTCATCATCCAGCCGACCAACCCGCCGGCCGAGAACTACCTGGAGCTGCTGCTGCTGATGGACGCGGCGCGGCGGGCGAGCGCGGCGCGGGTCACGGCGGTGTTGCCGTACTTCGGCTACGCGCGCCAGGACCGCAAGGACCAGCCTCGCGTCGCGATCAGCGCGAAGCTGATGGCGAACCTGATCACGCACGCCGGAGCGGACCGGGTGCTGGGGATGGACTTCCATTCCCACCAGCTGCAGGGGTTCTTCGATATCCCGGTGGACCATCTGTACGCGGCGCCGGTATTCGTGAGCCACTACCGCCAGAAGAACTTGTACGACCCGGTCGTGGTGGCGCCGGACGTCGGCTCGGCGAAGATGGCGCGCGGGTACGCGAAGCGGCTGAACGCGTCGCTGGCGATCATCGACAAGCGCCGCCCCTCGGCGAACGTGGCCGAGGTCGTGAACGTGGTGGGCGAGGTGGACGACAAGGACTGCCTCATTCC
>JBOHSI010000029.1:0-6402 GCA_050733055.1 Gemmatimonadales bacterium | reverse complement strand
AGGCCGGCTCGCTCCTGTGGATCGACATGGAGGAGTCGCGCTACGCGGACGCGACGCTCGAGCTGTTCGCACGAGCGCGCGCCGACGGCTCGAACGTCGGGGTTTGCCTTCAGGCATATCTCCGCCGCACGCCGGCGGACCTGGAGCGCCTGCTGCCGCTCCGCCCGGCGATCCGGCTGGTGAAAGGGGCGTACAACGAGCCGCCGGCGCTGGCCTTTCCGCGAAAGCGTGACGTGGACGGACGCTACTTCGCGCTCGCGGAGCGCTTGTTGCAGCTCGCCGCCCGGCGGGAGGCCCGGCCCGTGTTCGGAACCCATGACCTCCCACTCATCGCCCGGATCCGCGAGCGGGCCGCGGCGCTGGACGTGTCCCGAGGTAGCTACGAGGTCCACATGCTGTACGGGATCAAGGCCGCCGAGCAACAGGCGCTCGCGGCCGACGGCTGCGCCGTGCGGGTACTAATCAGCTACGGCGGCGCATGGTTCCCGTGGTACATGCGGCGGCTTGCCGAGCGGCCGGCGAATGTGTGGTTCGTAGTAAGAAACCTCGTCTAAGGTCCATCGCGTCCAGCCACTTGTTCTGGCCGTGAGCCCGGCGTAGCTTCTCGAAGATGCGCCCCCTCCTACAGCCCTGTTGACTCCACAATCACGTTCCCCCGAGGTCGTCGTATGAGAGGCACGCTGTTCCTGCTCCTGCTATTCGTCCTCCCGTTGAGGACCGGACCGACGCCTGCCGGTCCGGCGGACGAGTCGGTCTTCGTGAAGGGGCTGCTTCCCGGCCAGCACGAGTCGCTGCTCTACGTGTGGACCAGCGACGCAGACGCCAAAGATCCCGATTTCCTCACGGTCGTGGACGCCGATCCGAAGTCGGCGAGCTACGCCCAGATCCTCGCCACCGTTCCCACCGGAACCACCGTGGACAACGAGGCTCATCACTTCGGCTACACGGTGAACGCGGACCGCATCTTCGCGGGCGGCCTCGTCTCGAACCGGCTGTTCATCTACGACGTGAAGACCGATCCTCGCCGCCCGAAGCTCATCAAGACCATCCCGGACCTCGGGACGCTGACCGGCTACTCCGGGCCGCACACCTATTACGCCGTGCCGGGCGGCGTGATGATCGCGATGCTCGGGTCGAAGGACGGGGGCGCGCCCGGCGCCCTGGCCAAGCTCGACGACGACGGCAACTTCGTCTCGGCGCGGCCCGCGCCGAACCGGGCGGACCATCCGGGCTATATGTACGACGTCGGGGTCAAGCCCGAGCTCAACCGCATGCTCAGCTCGAGCTGGACTCACCCGCATCACTTCCGCGGGAACCCGGTGGCGCCCGAGAACGTGGGCGACGCCGTCGTCGTGTGGGACTGGAAGTCCGGCAAGGTTCTTCAGATCGAGCACCTCGACAAGATGCCGCTCGAGGTGCGCTGGCAGCACGGGCCGGCGGCGCGGGGCGGGTTTATCAACTGCGCCGGCGCGAGCACGATCTGGTACTGGCAGGACAACGGCGGCACGCTCCGGTTCACCCGGGTCATCCAGCTGCCGGCGAACTCGACCCCCGCCGACGTGCGCATCTCGTACGACAACCGGCTGCTGTACGTCTCGCTATTCGCCGGCAACGCCGTGCAGCAGTACGACGTCTCCGACCCGTTGCACCCGAAATTCGTGAGCGAGGTAAAGCTCGACCAGCCGAACATGATGAAGCTCACGCCTGACAGCCGCCGCCTCTACGTCAGCAACTCGCTCCTGTCGAATCTCGACGGCAAGGTCCCGTTCCGGGTGCGGCTCCTCAACGTGGGCCCGCGCGGCATGCAGCTCGATGAGAAATTCGACGTCGACTTCGACCGCTTCCCGAGCGGGGCGGCCCGCCCGCACGACATGTTGCTGAAGTAATCGCCTCCCTCCCGCTGAGCCCCGGGTCACACCCGGGGCTTGGCCGGCGCGGCACGGGGAATCGCCCCCTCGCTATCATTAGTGTGGATGACCGCCGCAGCCCCATCACGCCCGCACACCCACCCCGGCCCCCCTGGCTGGGAACCCGCCTACCTCGCCCTGTATCGGAGCGGTGAGCTCGGACGGCGCGTCGAGCGCGCGCTCGAGTCGCTCCGGGCCTGCCGCGTCTGCCCCCGCAACTGCGACGTCGACCGGCTCCGGGATGCGTACGCCTTCTGCAAGACCGGCCGCTACGCCGTGGTGGCGAGCCGCTTCGCCCACTTCGGCGAGGAGGACTGCCTGCGGGGGTGGAACGGCTCCGGGACGATCTTTTTCAGCCACTGCAACCTGCGCTGCGTGTTCTGCCAGAACTACGTCATCAGCCAGGCGGCCCGGATCTCGCAGGCGCGGCCCACGCCTCCCGAGGAGCTCGCGGGTATGATGCTCGAGCTGCAGGCCGCGGGCTGCCACAACATCAACTTCGTGACGCCCGAGCACGTGGTACCGCAGGTGCTCGAGGCGCTGGTGAGCGCGGTCGAGCGCGGCCTGCGCCTGCCGCTCGTCTACAATACGAGCGCCTACGACTCGGCCGAGAGTCTGGCGCTGCTCGACGGGGTCGTGGACATCTACATGCCGGATTTCAAGTACTGGAAGGCGGAGAGCGCGGCGCGCTACCTCAAGGCGGAGGCCTATCCGGACGTGGCGCGGGCCCGGATCAAGGAGATGCACCGCCAGGTGGGCGACTTGCGCATCGACGAGAGCGGGCTCGCCTATCGGGGGCTGAATATCCGCCATCTCGTGATGCCCGGCGCGCTCGAGGAAACGGAGGCGATCCTGCGCTGGATCCGCGAGACGCTCGGCCCCGCAACGTATGTCAACGTGATGGACCAGTACTATCCCGCCGGACGCGTGAGCGCGACGCTCTACCCCGAGCTCAACCGGCGGCTCCCGCCCGAAGAGTTCTCTGCCGCACGGCGCATCGCGCGCTCACTCGGCCTCGAGCGCTTGGACGAGCGCCGGCCCCACCCGCTGCTGCGCCGGCGCGTCTTCAGGTAGATGTAGCGCCGTTCCAACTATTCGCGCCAAGTCATCGGACGCCCGGGGTGGCCACCGGCCCGCACACGATGCTCTCGGCAGGTTTGGCGAATCAAGTTGGAACGGCACTAGCGGAACGACTCAGATCGGGCCGGCCTGATAGCCGAAGACGCGCTCGCCGCTGCCTGAGGTTCGCGCCTGTTCCAGCGCGGCGCTCGCGTGCTCAAGCAAACTCTGCGGCTCGATCGGCGTCGCGTGCACGTCGGCCAGCGCCTCGTAGCCGGCGCGCACCAGCAGCGCGGGAAGGCCCTCGGGTCGGAGCCGGGAGGTCTCGATCGTCTGCGCCAGTCGGTGGGCCAGCTTGACCGCTCCGTCGGCACGAGTCGCCGGGGCGAGCACGGCGAACTCGCTCCCGCCCAGCCGACCGATCGCGTCGGACGTTCGCCCGCGGGCGTGGAGCAGTTGCGCGACGTAGTCGATCGCCGTCGTGAAAGCGGCCGGCGCGGCGGATGCCGTGTCGGCCGACTCCGGCTCCACGCTCAGCGCCACGCAGGCCAGGGGCGCGCGACGGCGGAACGCGTCGGAGACAAGCTCCCGCGCCCGGCGGTCGAGCCCTCGCGGGTTGTAGAGGCCGCTCGCCTGATCCACCGGGTTCTCCTCGACCGCGCGATCCACCTCGAGCTTCACGTGCGCGTAGGTTTCGAGCTTCAGGACCAGCTCCTCCGCGTCGAGCGGCAGGCTGAGGTAGTCCCACGCCCCGGCCCGTAGCGCCGCGAGGCGCTGCTGCTTCGTGGTCGGCGTCGACGTGATCATGATGATGGGTACGCCGCGGGCGACCACCCGCGTGTCCCGCAGCGCGCGGCACGTCTCGATGCTGTCGACATCGGGAAGATTCGCGTTCAACACGACCACGTCCGCCCGCGCGCCGGGCGCACGCTGCACCAGCTCCTTGCCGTTCGAGGCGGACACCACGCGATACCCCTGGGGTTCGAGAATGCTCTCGAGCGCCTCGTTCAGCCACCGCTCCGCGTTGGCGATGAGCGCCAGCGGGGGGCGGAAGAAGGTCGTACGGTTGGCCAAGCTCGTCTCCCAAGGATCAGGCGGTTGTGGGTTGCCAGGAGTCGAATCATCAGAGCGCGCTCGGCCGGGGGAAAGCCAGGGAAACCCCCAGGCCGGGGCCGGGAGAAGACCTGGTTCAGGGCATGATCAGGCCCTCCCTGATGGCGTAGCGAACCAGGCTCGCCACGTCGTGCAGGTCGAGCTTCTTCCTTACCCGCATGCGGTGAAACTCGGCGGTCTTGTGCGTGATCTTGAGGAGCGCGGCGATCTGCTTCGTGGATTTCCCTCGGCCACGAGCTGCACCACCTGACGCTCCCGGGAAGTCAGGTGGTCCGACGCCTGAGCCGCGGCCGCCTTGCAGGCGTCCACCAGCGCCCGGGACACGCCGGGGCTCACGTACAGCCTGCCGCGCGCGACATCGTTGATCGCGTGGACGAGATCCTCCGCCGCCTGCGTCTTTAGAACGAACCCCCGCACCCCCTGCCGCACCCCGTTCGTAACGTAGCGATCGTCCTCAAGCGCAGTCAGCAGGATGACCCCGGTCTCGGGGCAGTCGCGGGCGATCTCGTGAGCGGCATCGATGCCGTTGAGCGTCGGCATCATGATGTCGAGCACTACCACGTCGGGTCGAAGCTCCCGGACCAGCTCGACCGCCGCCCGGCCGTCGGACGCCTCGGCGAGCACCTGCAGACCCTGCTGCGTGAGCAGTGCCTTGACACCCTGGCGCAGCACCTGATGATCATCCGCGAGGACTACCCGAATGGGCATGGCGCCTCCTGTGGGCATGCCACGTCTCCCCACACCACTAGCACGAATAGGTCGTCGGACGGTCGCGAGTCAAGCATCGAGGTTCGGGGCTCCCGAGTAACTGACCACATGGAAGGTAGTTACGTTACTCTGTCGGTATGAAACGCCCCGCGCATCGCCTGTCCAAGTCGCGCTTCCTCTCCGGTCTCCAGTGCTACAAGCAGCTCTGGTGGCGGGTGCACGAGCCCGACGCGCCCCAGCTGGTGCCGGACGCCGGGCTGCGCAATCTACTGAACCAGGGAGCCGAGGTTGGCCGAAAGGCACGGGCGTACGTGGGGGGAACCGGGGGGCACCTGATCGACCTGCCGTTCTACCAGTGGGATAACAAGGTGGCCGAGACGCGGGAAGTGCTGCAGCGCGAGCCCCCTGCCATCTACGAGGCGACGTTCTTCGCCGCCGACACCCACGCCGCGGTGGACATCCTTGAGCGCGGGCCCCGCGGCTACGGTGTCGTGGAAGTCAAGGCGACGAACCGACTGAAACCGGAGCATCTACCCGACGTGGCGGTACAGGTCCACGTGCTGCGCCGGAGCGGCCTGCCGGTCGAGCGCGTGGAAGTCATGCACCTGAACCCCGAGTGCCGGTTTCCCGACCTCGGCAACCTGTTCGTGCGGGAGGACGTGGCCGCGCTCGTCGAGGGCGTCCTCCTCGGTGTCCCGGACGAGATCGAGGGGCAGCTCCGCATGCTGGACGGCCCGCTCCCGGACGTGCCTATCGGCGAGCACTGCACCAGGCCACACGACTGCCCGTTCATCGACCGGTGCTGGCCGAAGCTGCCCGACCATCACGTGAGTAGCCTGTACCGGATCGAGCACAAGAAGGCGGTCCAGTACGAGGCCAACGGCTACGCCACGATCTTCGATCTCCCGTCCGACCTCGAGCTGAGCCTGATCCACGCCCGACAGGTGAAGGCGGTGACGACGGGTCGGATGGTAGTAGAGCCGGCGCTCTCGGGCGCACTGGCCGCGTTCGCTTCCCCGCTGGCCTTCCTCGATTTCGAGACCGTGAGTCTGGCCATCCCGCGATGGACGGGGTGCCGGCCGTGGCAGAACGTGCCCGTACAGTTCAGCTGCCACGTCGAGGAGCGCGGCCGCGGCCTGGTCCACCACGACTGGCTCGCCGAGGGACCGGACGATCCCCGCCCCGCGCTCGCCGAGGCGCTCGTCGCAGCATGTGGCCGGGCGCGCAAGATCGTGGCGTACCACGCGAGCTTCGAGCGCGAGTGCATCCGGCAGCTGAGGGAGGCGGTGCCTTATCTCGCAAGCGAGCTCGAACGCATCGAGCGCAGGCTGACCGACCTGTTGCCGCTCGTGCGGAACCACATCTATCACCCGGATTTCGGTGGCAGCTTCAGCATCAAGAGGACGCTGCCGGCGCTCGTGCCGGGGTTGTCCTACTCGGACCTGAAGGTCAGCGACGGCGAGGCGGCGACACTCGAGCTGATGCGCTTGATGTTCGAGGGAGACCAGATGCAGCCGGCGGAGAAGGCTGAGCTGCGCGGCGCATTGCTCCGTTATTGCGAGCGCGACACCTGGGCGATGGTGAAGATGCTCGACAAGCTGCGGAGCCTGGTCGC